>JBBDSK010000054.1:0-9695 GCA_040904985.1 Woeseia sp.
GCGTCACGGCAATGTGTGCAGCCGATACAGCGGGTCTCGTCAACGATCGCGACGATAGCCGAACTTGCTGTTTCGCCCGCCGAGGGTGTGGCAGCGAGAGGCAGCACCTCCCGGCCGAGCAGGTTCGCCAGGCGATGTACCGTAGCGTCGCCGCCTGGGGCGCAGAGATTTATAGCGGCCCCCTGATCGACAATGGCGGCCGCGTACGGGCGGCATCCGGGGTAGCCGCATTGGGCGCATTGGGTTTGCGGTAGCAGGTCGTTTACGTCATCGACCAGCCCGACGCTGCTCGGGGGCAGGCGGCGGGAAGCGAAACCGAGAAGCAAACCGGCAGAAAGGGCCAGACCCGTTATCGTGACGACGGCGATTAAGACAGTGATCCACATGTAGTTTCAGTTAGAGTTTTTCGTCATCGCCTCAGACGCGAGCCATGCCGGAAAACCCCATAAAGGCGAGTGACATGATGCCGGCCGTAACAAGTGCAATGGCCGTGCCGCGGAAGGGCAACGGAATGTCGGCGGAGATCAGCTTTTCACGCACGGAGGCGAACATAACGAGTACCAGTGCAAAACCCGCCGAGGCGCCGAAGCCGAAAAAGACTGCCTGCACGAATCCCTTGGCTTCCTGCACATTGAGCAGTGCGACGCCGAGCACAGCGCAGTTGGTCGCAATGAGCGGAATGTATATTCCCAGAACTTCGTTCAGCAACGGGCTCAGGCGCCGCACCATGATTTCCGTAAATTGCACACTCGCGGCAATCACGAGGATGAAGCTGATTGTGCGCAAATACTCGAGATCCAGCGGCACGAGCAGATGTTGGTGTATGAGGTAACTTACCGCCGACGACAACGTGAGCACAAACGCTGTCGCAAGGGACATGCCGAAGGCTGCTTCGAGGCTGCGCGACACGCCCATGAACGGGCAAAGGCCGAGAAACCGGACCAACACGAAATTGTTGACCAGTACTGTCGCAACCAGAATGAGGATCAGGTCGGTCATTTCTTAGAGCCTGCGCAAGGCGAATGTTGCATGGCGGATGGGAAGTTGCAGCCACGCCCGGGGGTACCGGCTGCTGTCCTGACGCTATTGTAGAGCTTTGGTCGGCGCTCGTCGCGCCACGGTGAGACGGCTACTTTACCCGCATGCCGGGCAGGGCGCCGTCGTCCGGAGACAACAGGAACACGTCCTCGCCGCCTGGCCCGGCGGCGAGCACCATTCCGTCGGAGGTTCCAAAGCGCATCTTTCGAGGCTCCAGGTTGGCGACGGCGACAACCTGTCGGCCGACCAGGTTCCCCGGGTCGTAGGCCGCCTTGATGCCGGCGAAAACCGTGCGCTGCTCCGTCCCGAGGTCCAGCGTAAGGCATAGCAGCTTATCGGCGCCCTCTACCGGTTCGGCGCGAATGATACGCGCGACGCGCAGATCGATTTTGAGAAAGTCGTCGATCGATATGTGCGATGTTTGCGGCGCCGCATCGCCTTCGGCGGAAGGTGCGGCCGCCGCTTCCCTGGATTGTTCGATCATTTGCTCGATCTGCTGTGGTTCGACCCGGGTGAGGAGGGCCTTGTAGGTGGCGATTGGCCGGTCGAGAAGCGGCGTCTGGATCGATTCCCACTGCCAGCGATCTTCGCCGAAGAGCGCCCGCGCATCGTCAGCCAGCCGGGGTATCACCGGTGCCAGGCAAATCGCCAGGATGCGAAACAGGTTGAGGCCCTGGGAGCACACGAGCTGAACGTCGTTCAGCTGGCGCTCGTCCTTGACCATGGACCAGGGCTTCTTGTCCTCGATGTAACGGTTCGCGCGATCGGCGAGGCCCATGATCGCGCGTATGGCCTTGCCGTACTCGCGCGCCTCGTAATGGTCTGCAATATCCTCTGAGACGGTGGCGAACTCCGCATACAGGTCCGGATCGTCAAGTTCGCCGGCCAGGCGCCCCTCGAAGCGTTTGCTGATAAAGCCGGCGCAACGGCTGGCAATGTTGACAAGTTTGCCCACCAGGTCGGAATTGACGCGCGCCAGGAAGTCGTCGAAGTTGAGATCGAGATCGTCCATGCCGGGGCCGAGCTTCGCGGCGTAGTAGTAGCGCAGGTAGCTCGGATCCAGGTGGTCCAGATAAGTGCGTGCCTTGATAAAGGTGCCGCGCGATTTCGACATTTTCTTGCCGTTGACGGTGAGAAAACCGTGGGCGCAGACGCTGCTGGGCTGGCGGAACCCGGCGCCTTGCAGTACGGCAGGCCAGAACAAGGTGTGAAAATAGACGATGTCCTTGCCGATAAAGTGATAAACCTCGGTATCGTGCCCGGGCATCCAGTATTCGTCGAAGTCCAGCTCGGGCTGCCGGTTGCAGAGATGCAAAAAGCTGGCGACATAGCCGACTGGCGCATCCAGCCAGACATAAAAGTACTTGTCCGTGGTGCCGGGAATGAGGAAACCGAAGTACGGAGCATCGCGCGAGATATCCCAGTCCTTGAGCCCTGCCTCGAACCACTCCTCGAGTTTGCTCGTAATCGACCGATGCAGAGAAGCTTCCGCAATCCATGCCTTCAGCTTTTCGCCGAACTCGCTCAGTTTGAAGAAATAGTGCTCGGACTCCTTCCACAGCGGCTGGGTGCCGGACAGCACGGATAGTGGGTTGATGAGGTCGTTGGGCGCGTAAGTGGCGCCGCAGACCTCGCAGGCATCGCCGTACTGGTCCGGACTGTCGCAGCGCGGGCAGGTGCCGCGCACGAAGCGGTCCGGCAGAAACATTTTTTCGGAAGCGTCGTACGCCTGCTCGATGGTCTTCGTGTAGATGTGCCCGGCCGCTTTGAGATTCTCGTAAATGCGCCCGACGAGTTGCTCGTTTTCCTCCGAATGCGTCGAGATGAAATTGTCGAAGGCGACACCGAAAGCCTTTAGATCCCGGTGTTGCTCATCGGCGACACGCGCGATCAGCTCCTCCGGTGTAATGCGCTCCTCGCGCGCCTTGATCATGATTGGCGTGCCATGCGCATCGCTGGCACAGACAAACGTGCAGGTGTGTCCTCTCAGTTTCTGAAACCGCGCCCAGATGTCCGAGTACAGGTATTCCACCATGTGACCGAGATGAATGGACCCGTTGGCATAGGGAAGGGCGCTGCTGACGAGAATTTTGCGGACAGGTGAGATCATAAACGGGGGATTACTGCGGAAACGCTTCAAAGCCGGCGATTATGCCACGGGCGCCGCCAAATAGATGAATCGACGATGCTGCCGCGCCAGTTACTGCAGCTTTGGCGCGGTCTGGCAGGATGCCCGCCTCGTGCTACGTCTGATCCCTGACCTGCTGGAACTTCGCCTTGTTGTGCGCCTGCTGGTATGCCTCTTTGCCGGCAACGAAGCGCCTTTCCACCAGGTCCATCAGCGCCGAGTCCATCGTCTGCATTCCGGCGGAACCGCCGCTTTGCATGGCCGTCTCGAGCTGATCGAGGCGCCCCTGGCGAATAAGATTGGAGACGGCGGAGGTATTGACCAGAATTTCCAGCGCGGCGATGCGCCCGGGCTTGTGCTTGGTCGGCAGCAGCTGCTGCGAAATTACGCCGCGCAGTGAGGTGGAAAGCATTGTGCGGATATGGCTTTGCTTGTCCGCGGGAAAGGAGTTGATGATCCGATCGACGGTCTGGGCGGCGCCGTTCGTGTGCAACGTGCCCATGACGAGGATGCCCATTTCTGCGGCCGTGACGGCAATGGAAATCGTTTCGAGATCGCGCATTTCGCCGACGAGAATGACGTCGGGATCCTCACGCAGCGCGGAGTGCAGGGCGGCGGCGAAAGACTGACTGTGCACGCCGACTTCGCGCTGGCTGATCAGGCACCCCTGGCGCTTGTGCACGAATTCGATCGGATCCTCGATGGTCAGGATGTGGCCCTTGAGGCGCTTGTTTATCGCGTCAATCATGGCGGCAAGTGTGGTCGACTTGCCGGAACCGGTTTTGCCGGTGACGAGAATCATGCCCTGGGTCTGTTTGCAGAGGTTGTGCACAACCTCGGGCATTTTCAGCTCCTCGAGCGTCAGGGCCTTGGACGGGATGGCCCTGAAAACGGCGCCGATGCCATTGAGATGCCGCATAACGTTGACGCGAAATCTGGATATGCCGGGGATGTCGTAGGCAAAATCGACCGCATCGTTTTTTTCGAAATCGCGCTGGGTGGAGCCGGACATGATCTGGTACAGCGCTTGCCGGACTACCTCCACGGTAAGCGCTTCATTATTGAGGGTCGACAGCGAACCGTGCACGCGGACGCGCGGCGGATCCCCGGAAATGAAATGCAGGTCCGAGCTGTTCTTGACCAGCGCGTCTTTCAAAAATTGATCGATGTTGTTCAAGTTGCCTGCCCGCTTCTTATTCTTCTACATCGAGAGTCGGCAGAATGCCGGTGTCAGTCACAAAACGCTTGAACTTTTTCTTGTCACTGGCGTAGCGGAAGGCGTCGTCGGGGTCGATCTCATTCGCTTCGATTGCGGCAAAAAGCGCCTGGTCCATGAGCTGCATACCTGCATCACGGCCAGTCTGTAGCTGCGCGGGAATCTGATGCGACTGGTCGCTCATGATCAACTTCGAGATGGCCCTGTTGTTGATCAGTATCTCCAGTATGGCTCGCCGGCCGCGGCCGTCCGGGGTTTTAACCAGAACCTGGGTGACGACTGCCTTGAGGCTTTGAGAGAGAAAGCTTTTCGTCTGCTCCCGCAGTTCGCCTGGCAGAGCATCGATGACACGGTCGACCGTCTTGACCGCGCTCGTCGTGTGCAGGGTGCCGAGCACAAGGTGGCCGGTTTCGGCTGCGGTCATCGCCATCGAGATCGTCTCTGCGTCGCGCAACTCGCCGACCAGGATAACGTCCGGATCTTCACGCATCGCCGAGCGAACGCCATCGGCAAAGCTGGTCAGGTGAGTGCCCAGTTCTCTCTGAATGACCTGGCAGTTTTTGCTGGGATGTACGAACTCGATCGGATCTTCGAGGCTGATGATGTTGAGGCTGCGAGTTTTGTTCAGATGGTCAATCATGGCCGCCAGCGTCGTTGACTTGCCGGTGCCGGTCGAGCCGGTCACGAGCACCATCCCCTGGTGGAAGTCGCAAAAATCGCGGATGACGGAAGGCACCTGCAACTTCTCGAGCGTTGGCACCTCATTCGGAATATGGCGAAAGACGGCCCCGACGCCCGTGTCCTTGCGAAAGAGGTTGACCCGGAAACGGCCGCCTTCTTCGCCGACGTAGGAAAAATCGAGATCATGGCCGGAGCTGAAGTGCTCCTTTTGCGAATCCGTCAGGATTTCCATCACGTAGTTTTCCAGCTCGCTGTCCGACAGATCGCGAAACTTGATCGGCATCAGATCGCCGTGCATACGCAGCATCGGCGGTACACCGACGGCGAGATGGACGTCCGAACAGCCCTGTGCGAGCCCCAGCTTCAGGAATGAATCAATACGTGGCATGGCAAATCTGGTTATTCTCCAGCGCGCGCGGCGCTGATCCCCCTGGATCCGGTGATTGACGCAAAATTCAGCGCCTTTCGCAATAGTCTGGCGCACGATCGGAACAGCGGCGGTCGCGGCCGCGACATCGGACTTGCACTGACCTGTGGCCCTGAGCGTCTGGAATGGCCCAAGGTTTGAAAGGAGCTTCGACGGTCAGAGCTTGATCGCGCTAAGCGCCTCTATCAGGTTATCCATCGAGCTGTATCGCTTGGTCTTGTCCACCGACATCGCCTTGGCAATGAGCGCGGCATAGGGGTCGGGGATGGCCGGATTGAGTTCCTGGCACAGCTTGGCCTTGCCCTGGACGTGCTGGTACATGACCGACATGTGGTCGCCGCGGCTGTAAGGCGGAACGCCCGTGACCATCTCGTACATGATGACACCAACGCTGTAGATATCCGCCGTTTCATCCACCTTTTTGCCGAGGATCTGTTCCGGTGCCATGTACTTTGGCGAACCAATGACATAGCCGGTTTTGGTCAACTGAGTATCGCCGCTGCTGGCGGCGGCGGCGACGCCGAAATCAACGATTTTCAGCAGGCCCTCGTTGTTCACGAGGATGTTGGCCGGCTTCAGGTCCCGGTGAATAACGCCGGCCTGGTGCGCGACGGCCATGCCGGTCGCAATGTCGAACGAATATTTGAGCGCTTTCTCGAACGCCATCGGCTTGCTGTCGGGCATCTCGCCGGTGAGAGTGTGCGAGGGGAAGTATTCCATGGAAATGGCGTAGGCGCCCTGCAGATGCAGGAAATCGTAGATGCGAATGACGTTGCGGTGTGTGATCTTGCGCGAATACCGCAACTCGTGCACGAAGCGCTTCATCATTTCCTCGTCGGAGGACACGTTAGGGTTCAGGAACTTGAGGATAAGATGCTCGTCGACTACCTGGTCCTGCATCAGTAGCACGGTGCCGAACGCGCCTTTGCCGATTTTTTCGACATATTTGTACCGGCCGTCGATGACGTCGCCCGGTTCCAGCTTCGAGATGTCGAGAATCTTGTCTTCCTGCGAGCTCAGCAGGTTCTCTATGTCCTCGCTATCGATCAACAGAGTGTGAGTGCGTTCCGCCATCTTTTCCGCGCGGACGTTCTCTTCCAGCACTGTTGCCGAAAATTTTGCATCGAGTTCCTTCAGGGCGATATCGGCGCTGTTCATAATGGCCGAATCCTCCGAAAGCTTGATTTTTTCGAGCACCTTGCGGATGGTTTCGGCGCGCTTTTCATCAACCAGGTGCGAGATGGCCTTGATGGCCTCGACCTGCACCTCGCGCTCGGGACGCTGCAGAAGCGGTACCAGCTTGTCCACAATTTCGTGATTTCCGAGCTTGCCCAGTGCCCGCACTACGACGGAGTCGGTTTTGGGATTTTTTCCCAGCATGGCTACCAGTTTCGGTACGGCCTTGCTGCTGCCGATTTGCGACAGGGCGTCGACGGCGCGTTCCCGCACCCACCAGTCGGGATCGTCGGTGGCGCGCATGAGTTCATCGACGGCCCGCTCGTCTTTTGTTGCGTTGAGAATTTCAATGGCCGTGCGGCGCACGTCTTCGTCTTTGTCCCTGATGAGATGCAGTACGGAGTCCACCACCCGCGGCCCGCCGATTTCCGCCAGCGCGTCGCCGGCGCGTGCTCTGACCCACCAGTCGTCATCCTTGATCGCTTCGAGCAGATTCTTGACGGATTCGGCATTACCGATCTCGTTCAGTACCTCGACCGCGGCGCGCCGCGTGTATTCGGACTCGTCTTTTAAAGCAGGCACGAGATACTTGACCGTCTCGGGGTGATTGGCCTTGACGATAACGTCGACAGCCTTTGCCTGTACATCGAGGTCCGGATCCTGCAGCAGTTTGCTGACCTTGGCGATGTTGATATTGCCGCCACGCTGGGCCAGGGCACTCAGGGCCGCGCTCCGCACCAGCTTGTTGCTGTCGCCGAGCTGCATCTCCAGCGTCTGGTTGATCTCGGTTTTGTTGAACTTGGAGAGCAGCCGGATCAGGTGAATCTTTATAACCGGGTCCTTGCCGCCCATGCGCGCGATGAGGTCCGGCACCATATCTTCGGATACGATGTCCTCGATGATCTTGAACAGGGCCGCCTTTTCCTTCGGTTCCAGTTCGTATGCCCGCCGCAGCACATCGTGCACGCTAAGGTCCTGCTTGTGAACCCTGAGGATCTCGATGACTGCCGGCTTGGATACCTCCGGTTCGTCCAGGAAATCGAGCAGCGCGTTCGCATTGTAGTTGTTGCTGCTCGAAAGAGCCCAGGCGGTCCCTGACACTACGCGCTCGCCGCCGTCCGCGAGACCCTCCTTGTAATACTTCAGGGTCTTGTCGGTGACCTGGCTCGCCAGAATGTCGACAAAAAGCATCGCATGGCTCTTGTCGGTCATGGCAAGGGCGTCGATGGCTTTGGGTATTACCTTGGGTCCGAGCTTTTTCAGGCGCTCGGTCAGCTTCATGGCGTTCGCCGAGGAGGTGTCGGTTTCGCTGATGAGTTCGGTGATAAGCTGGTCGGCGCGAAATCCCGCTAGGATGGCCATCTTTCCCATTCCTGCATTGGTATTCTGTCTTCAACCCCGCGGTTGTCGCCCCAAAGACGTTCGCCGGCAGCCGGGCAGACCATATTCGCAGCAGCGGCCGCCGATATATGATCGATGTGTCCCCGATTTTGTAATTCTGTCAAAACTGGTTTCGCTCAAGCCGAGGGCCAATCTACGGGCTTCTAAAGCAGCATTATGCCACATTGCCGGCGACGAACTCGTGCCAGAGCTACAGGGCAATGCGCCCCTTACCTGCATTAATTCGAGGCAACGTTCGTTACAATAACGCGCCCGGCTTCCGATTCGGAAGCCTCGACGGATTCCAGGAATCAATTTAACCCCATACTGCATAGTGAAGTGTGACATTGCCTGCAAATTCTGAACTGAAGAAAGCCCTTGAAGAAAGCACTGTTCCCGGCATAGAGCAGGCGCTCGGTGAAGTTGGGCGCGTGCGCAGCGCGGTGCTGGAGAACGGCAGAGCGAGCGCCGAGATCGAGCTGGGCTTCCCCGCAGATTCAGTTCTCCGGGACTTGCAGCAATTTTTCTCGGAGCAGGCGAAAGCGGCCTGCGGGGTCGAGCACGCGGATATCGTGCTGAGCCGCAAGATCGCGGCCCACGGCGTGCAGCCTAATCTCAAGCCGCTGGAAAACGTCAGCAACATCATTGCGATCGCCTCCGGGAAGGGTGGTGTGGGCAAGTCCACTACGGCCGCCAACCTGGCGCTGGCGCTCGCGAACGACGGAGCATCGGTCGGCGTGCTGGATGCGGACATCTATGGGCCGTCCCAGCCGCTGATGCTCGGGCTGAGCGGGCAGCGCCCGACCAGCGAAGACGGGAAGACCATGAACCCGCTGACTGCCCACGGGCTGCAGGTCATGTCGATCGGCTTTCTTATCGACGCCGACCAGCCCATGGTCTGGCGCGGTCCGATGGTGACGCAGGCGCTGAACCAGTTGTTACAGCAAACTCGCTGGTCGGATCTCGACTACCTCATTGTCGACATGCCGCCTGGCACCGGCGACATCCAGCTGACACTTTCGCAACGGGTGCCGGTCAGCGGCGCGGTGATTGTGACGACACCTCAGGATATTGCCCTCCTGGATGCCCGCAAGGGACTGCAAATGTTCCGGAAGGTCTCGGTGCAGGTCCTGGGGATTGTGGAAAACATGAGTACCCACGTGTGCAGTAACTGCGGCTTCGAGGAACCCGTTTTTGGCAGCGGCGGTGGTGAGCGGATGGCGAGCGATTTCGGTGTGAAGCTGCTGGGGCAGTTGCCGCTTGACCTGCGAATCCGCGAGCAAACGGACAGCGGCACACCGACGGTGAAGGCAGACCCTGAGAGCCCGGCGGCGCAGGCGTACATGCAATGCGCGAGACGCATGGCCGCGCGTCTAGCCATGCAGGGCAGGGACTACAGCCGGCGGTTCCCCAACATCGTTGTAGAGGATAGCTAGTGTCCTGAGTCAACTTCTGACTCAGGACACCAGCTCGCGGCATTCGCGAACGTTTGGCCGTGGTGGCAAGAAGCGCCCGAAAACGGGGAGGGAAGGCCTTGCAGGAAGCCGACCGTCCCAGGGGGAATGGCACTTGGTAAATCAAGCATTAAGTTTCGGACAACGGCGAGGCAGGCATCCCCTGCGGGAGGTCCTTTGGCGGAAATAAAGCGG
>JBBDSK010000055.1:0-9650 GCA_040904985.1 Woeseia sp.
GCAGTACTCGTTGTGGCATTCGTTGTCACCGTCATTCTTCTCATCTTCGTCATTCCAGCATTCGAGGACCTGTTCAAAGGTTTTGGCGCCGATTTGCCGGCTTTTACCCGCATGGTGATCGACCTGTCGGTATTTGTGCGCGAAAAAGGGTGGTACCTGGCGATGTTGATAGGCGCGGGTGTATTCGCGTTTCTGTACTTCAAAAAGCGCTCACGGCCGATGCGTCATTTTCTCGACAGACTGGCGCTAAAAACGCCCATTATTGGGCCAATTCTGGAAAAGGCCGCTATCGCGCGTTATGCGCGAACCCTCTCCACGATGTTCAGCGCCGGCGTACCGCTGGTCGAAGCACTGGAATCCGTCTCCGGAGCAACAGGCAATATCGTCTACGAGGTGGGCGTGCTGCATATGAAAGACGAAGTAGCTACGGGACAACGCCTGCAGCAGGCCATGGAGAACACCGACCTGTTCCCCAACATGGTCATACAGATGATTGCAGTGGGCGAGGAATCCGGTTCCCTGGATGAGATGTCGGCGAAGGTTGCCGATTTCTATGAAGAAGACGTCGACAACGCGGTGGATAACCTCAGCAGCCTGCTGGAACCGATGATCATGGCAATTCTCGGCGTGCTCGTAGGCGGACTCGTGGTCGCCATGTACCTGCCGATCTTCAAGATGGGCGCGGTGATTTAGGGGCTGAGGCCACGGAGACGATGGCAGCCAGCTGACAAGCCTCCGCCCATGAGTGAAATTCTCTCGCAGGCTCCGCTCATGTTCGCGGGCGTTATTTTTCTGTTTGCACTTCTGATCGGCAGTTTCCTCAACGTCGTCATTCATCGCCTGCCGATCATGATGGAACGCGAGTGGCGCGCGCAGTGCGCCGAACTGCTCCAAAGCCCGGCGTCCGGTCTGCCGGAAGGCCGGTTCGACATCATCGCGCCGCGCTCGCGATGCCCCTCCTGCGGCAACCCCATTTCCGCACTGCAAAACATCCCGGTCGTGAGCTGGCTCCTGCTGCGCGGCCGCTGCGCCAATTGTCAGGCTGCGATCTCCGTGCGCTACCCGATCGTCGAGTTGATGACGGCCGTCCTTGCGGCCACCACCGCCTGGCGCTTCGGCTTCGGTGTAGAAGCAGCCGCGGGAATTTTGCTGACTTTTGCGCTGATCGCGATCAGCATGATCGACATCGATCACCAGATCATCCCCGATTCCATCTCACTGCCGCTTGTCTGGATCGGCCTCTTTCTCAGCCTGTTCCACCCCGTAGCCTCGGCCGAGGTGCTTTTTCCGGACCCCCGAATTGCGATAGTGGGCGCCATTGCCGGCTACCTTACCTTGTGGAGCGTCTACCATCTCTTCCGGATCATCACCGGCAAGGAAGGCATGGGCTACGGCGACTTCAAGCTGCTCGCCGCCCTCGGCGCCTGGCTTGGCTGGCAGATGCTGCCGCTGATTATTCTGCTTTCCGCTGTCGTCGGCGCCGCTGTCGGCATTGCAATGGTGGTGTTCCGGCGCCACGATCGCAACGTGCCGATACCGTTCGGCCCCTATCTCGCCGCTGCCGGCTGGATCGGCATGCTGTATGGTCGGCAGATCATCGAGTGGTATCTCGGTTTTATGAGCTGAGCGCATGAGCGCGAGACGACCCCTGCGCATCGGGCTGACCGGTGGCGTTGCCAGCGGCAAATCCATGGTGGCCGACCTGTTCTCCGACCGGGGCGTCCCGGTAATTGACACCGACGTCATAGCCAGGGACATCGTCGAGCCCGGCGAGCCAGCCCTCCGGGAAATCAAGCAGGCATTCGGCCGCGACGTCATTGCGCCCGATGGCCGTCTCGACAGGCGGGGATTGCGTTCGCTCGTTTTCGCCGACGCCGAGAAAAGAAAATCGCTCGAGGCCATCCTGCATCCGAAAATCCGTGACGAAGCGCTGCAGCGTGCTCGCATCGCGGGCGGGGTTTACCAGATCATCGTGGTTCCTCTTCTCGTGCATTCCCCGATGAGAAAGCTCATGGACCGCATCCTGGTGGTCGACTGCAGCGAACAAACGCAACTCGAGCGGCTTCGGCAGCGCGATGCCGAAAGCGAAGAACAGGCTCGCCGGATCATCGCGGCGCAGGCCAGCCGCGAGGAGCGCCTCGCAATCGCCGACGATGTCATCGACAACGGCGGCACTCCGCGGGAGGCAGCGGAACAGGTGGCACAACTGCACCGGTTTTACAGCGATCTGGCGGCCGGCCGGGGCGCATCGGCATAGGACGATTTGGCGGCCGCACGCGCGTATTTGTCGCAAAAGACAGCCATTTGCCCTGACTCCGCGGCTGGCGCAGAATACCGGCATGGCAAGAGCAGCAACTCACATCCCGGATTCCGACGCCAGCACCCGCCTGGTGGACTACGAACAGCCTCTCAGCGAGCGCATGCGCACCTTCATGCGGCTGGAGTTCCTTTACCAGCAACTTCTTTACAATTGCGAACTGGAGGCCGACTGGGCCACCCGCGCCGCGATCTCCGGCCTGCTGGACATCATGGCCATCCTGACCCGCGGGGACCTGAGGAGCGAGGTCTACAAGGCGCTCGACCGGCAGGTTGAGGCATTGCAACGCTACAAGGACGAACCGCAAGTCGACACGAGGCGGCTCGATACGCTGGTTCGCACCCTGGTGGACAGCCGCCGGGACATCGACGCAATCGGACCGCAATTTTTGCAGTCGATCAAGGACAGCGAATTCCTGAGCGCGATCAAGCATCGCAGCTCGATCCCCGGCGGGGCCTGCGAATTCGACCTGCCCGTTTACAGTCACTGGCTGCGGCAGCCCTACGAAAGGCGGCAGCAGGACATCGCGGAATGGATGAATTCGATCCGGCCGCTTTGCGACGCCGTCGTTGAGTTGCTGTGGCTAACGCGCGAAACCGCCCACCCGGTAAGAAAACTCGCGATCAACGGCATGTACCAGTACAACGTGCAAAAAGGCGCTAATTGCCGCTTGCTGCGGGTGTCTCTGCCGGAAGGCAGCCCGCTGTATCCCGAGATCAGCGGCAGTCAGCACCGCTTCATCATTCGCTTCCTCGAGTGGTCCTCCACCGATCGGCGCGCGGCGCAGACGGGCCACGACGTTTCCTTTCAGCTCAGTATTTCCTGACCCGCACGTCCGTATGTGAGGTGAAGGGTTCCTGCAAATGCTCAAGCCCGCTGCGTCTCGTCGCGCCACGCTGGCAGGCTGGCAAGGGACCGCAGCGCAGCAACGACAGAACCATTAGCCGGCATCAGATCCGCTTCGTCCAGGTCGGCAGGCGAAACCCAACGCAATCCCTGCCCGTCCATCGGACGAATCTGCAAGCGCCACTTCGTGACCAGGAAAAAGTCGATGTGCACTCGCCTGCGAGGGTAGTCGTGGTCCACGCTCACAACGCGCCGAAGCTCGACGGGCTCGATCCCGAGTTCTTCGCCAAGCTCCCGGCGAAGCGCATCCTCCGGAGACTCCTGCGGCTCGAGCTTACCTCCGGGAAACTCCCACAAATCTTTGAACTCGGGGTCGTCAAGGCGCTCGGCCAGTAACACGCGCCCGGCACTGTCTCGCAGCACCGCCGCGACTACCTGGAGGCGCAGCCGATCCATCCTACCGCAGGGCGTTGGTCAGGACAGCCGCCCGTGACATTGCTTGAACTTTTTCCCGGAGCCGCAGGGACAGGGTTCGTTGCGCCCCACCTTCCGCTCGCCTCTTACGAACGGCGCCGCCGGCTCGGTGCTGCGGGCCGGTTCCGGAGTCGGCTGATGCCCGAGCGGTGAGGGTTGTCCGGCCGCCTGTTGCGCGAGTGCCGATGCCTCCGCGTGCTTGAATTGCATTTCCTGGGCGGCACGGCGCTGCGCCTCCATCCGCTGCAGGTCCTGCTCGCTCTGGATCCTGATTCGGGAAAGAATGCTGATCGTGTCGTGCTTGACCTGATCCAGCATCGTGCCGAACATTTCGAAGGCCTCCCGCTTGTACTCCTGCTTGGGGTTCTTTTGCGCGTACCCCCGCAGGTGAATACCCTGCCGCAGGTAATCCATGGCGCCAAGGTGCTCTTTCCAATGGTGATCGAGCTGCTTCAGCATGACCTCCTTTTCGACCTGGCGCATTAGCTGGGTGCCGATCGCCTCTTCTTTTTGCTCGCAGTTTTTCTGCAGCGCCTCGATGCAGCGGTCACGGATCCCCTCGTCCTTGAGCTTGCTGTCCTCTTTCAGCCAGCCGGGAACATCGAGCTGGATTGCGAAGTCGTGCTCCAGCGCGTGCGCCAGGCCTTCCGGATCCCACATATCCTCGATGCTGCCCGGAGGAATATGCTGCGCAACAACGGTGCTCACCACCTCTTCGCGGATCGCCGCGACAGAGTCCTTGATTTCATCGGCCGCCATCAGTTCCGTACGCTGGTGGTAGACCACCTTGCGCTGATCGTTCGCGACGTCGTCGTACTCCAGAAGGTTTTTGCGGATATCGAAGTTGTGCGCCTCGACCTTCCGCTGTGCGCGTTCGATCTGGCGTGACAGCATATTGCTCTCGATCGCTTCACCTTCCCGCATTCCAGCCCGTGACAGAAGCGACTTTGTGCGATTCGGGTCGCCGAATATGCGCATCAGGCTGTCTTCCATGGACAGGTAGAAGCGGCTGGAGCCCGGGTCGCCCTGCCGGCCGGCGCGTCCACGAAGCTGGTTGTCGATGCGCCGGGACTCGTGGCGCTCAGTGCCGACAATATGCAAACCGCCCGCTTCGATCACGGCTCGGTGCCGTTTTTCCCAATCCGCGCGTATGGGGTCCTTGTCCGAGTCTTCGCCGGCCGCGGCGAGCTCTGCGTCCAGATTGCCTCCGAGCACGATGTCCGTGCCGCGTCCCGCCATATTGGTGGCAATGGTGATGGCGCCGGGACGACCGGCCTGCTGCACGACGATGGCCTCCCGCGCATGCTGTTTTGCGTTCAGAACCTCGTGGCGGATGCCGTTCTTCTTCAACAGGGAAGACAGGTATTCCGAGGTCTCAATCGACGTCGTACCCACCAATACCGGTTGCTCGCGCTCGCGGCAGTCGTTGATGTCCTCAATGATTGCGTTGAACTTGTCTTCCTGGGTGAGGTAGACGAGATCCGGCATATCCTTGCGTACCATTGGCTTGTGCGTCGGTATGACGATCACTTCAAGTCCATAAATCGATTGGAATTCGAACGCCTCGGTATCCGCAGTACCCGTCATGCCGGAGAGATTGCGATACAGGCGGAAATAGTTCTGGAAGGTGATCGATGCGACCGTCTGGTTCTCCTGCTTGACGGCGACCCCTTCTTTCGCTTCCACCGCCTGATGCAGCCCGTCCGACCAGCGCCGCCCGGGCATCGTGCGGCCGGTAAACTCATCGACGATGATGATCTCACCGTCTTTTACGATGTACTCGACATCCCGGTTGAACATGACGTGGGCACGAAGCGCCGCATTGAGATGATGCACAAGCCGGATGTTGGCCGCGTCGTAGAGGCTCTCGCCTTCTCCCAGCAGGCCCGACTGCGTCATCAGTTCCTCGACGTGCTGATGCCCTTCCTCGGTCATATAGACCTGCTTGGCTTTTTCATCCTTGCTGTAGTCGCCGGGGCCGTCCTCCTCCTTCTGCTCCGTAAGCTTCGGAATCAGTTTGTTGATCTTCTGGTAGAGGTCGGTGCTTTCCTCGGTCGGGCCGGAGATGATCAGCGGCGTCCGCGCTTCGTCGATGAGGATCGAGTCCACTTCGTCGACGACGGCGAAATTCAGGTCGCGCTGCGTCTTGCTGTCGAGTGAAAAGGCGAGGTTATCCCTCAGGTAGTCAAACCCGAGTTCGTTGTTCGTTGCGTAGGTTATGTCCGCATTGTATGCGGCAACCTTTTCTTCATGCGTCTGGCCGCTCCTGGCAACACCGACGGTCAGGCCCAGAAAGCGGTATACCGGCCCCATCCAGTCCGCGTCACGCGCAGCGAGATATTCGTTGACGGTAACGATGTGGACGCCCTTGCCGCTCAGCGCGTTGAGGTAAGCGGGCAGCGTGGCAACGAGCGTTTTGCCCTCACCGGTCCGCATCTCCGCAATGTTCCCCTGGTGCAGCACGATGCCGCCGATGAGCTGCACGTCGAACGGCCGCATGCCGAGCGTGCGGAATGCCGCCTCGCGGGCCACCGCGAACGCCTCCGGTAACAGGTCGTCCAGAGACTCGCCGTCTGCGACACGCTTTTTGAACTCAACGGTCATGCCGCCGAGTTGCGCATCATCGAGCTTGCGCAGCCCCTCTTCCAGAGAATTGATTCTGTTGACGACTTTGCTGTACTGACGCAGCAGCCGCAGGTTGCGGCTGCCGAAAATCCGGGTCAAGAAATTGGCCACTTGGCCTCCTGGCTGGGCTATTCATATGCGGCGGCCTGTGCCCCGCCGCGCGCAAAGACGGGTATTTTACGGACTGGCATGGCAAATGCATCCGTTGACCCATCGATATGGGTCCAGGTACCAGAATCTCAAGGAGTTTTGAGAGGTCGCTCAGGCCGGGTGGAGCGAAAGGCGTCTCGGACCGGGTGCCGCAAATCCTCGGTCTTTGGCAACGGCAGAACTGCCCCTCGATGCGGTCTTTGATGCGGTCTTTCAGGAGCCGTTATTCGGCGCCCTGGCGAATAAAATTAACCGGATTGACCTGCCGGCCCTGATGCAGGACCTCGAAATGCAGATTCGGTCCCGTGGCGCGGCCCGTTTCGCCCATCAGAGCGACAATCTGGCCTTTTTTCACTTCCTCTCCAACCGCCACCAGGTTCTCCGAATTGTGCGCGTAGCGAGTGGAGTAGCCGTTGCCGTGGTTTATTTCGATGAGCTCACCATAGCCGTAGCGGTCCGATGCCCAGGTCACCACTCCGTCGGCAACAGCCACCACTTCGGCACCGGCCTTACCTGCAAAATCCACGCCCTTGTGATTGCCGGGCTTGCCGGTAAACGGATCCGTTCGCCGACCGTAGTAGGAAGACATCCAGCCAGATTTCACCGGGCGGCCCTGCGGCGAAACCCGGTCGACAAGTTGCTGGTTTATGAGAACTCCCTCGAGAACGCCGAGCTGCGACTCCCGGTTCTGCAGCTGCTGGCCCAGGCTTGCCATTGCCGCCAGAACTTCCGGCACGGCCACGGCTGAACCCGAAAGCAAGGGTTCTTCCGGACCGCCGAGCGCCGGCTCGGAATCGAAATCGAATTCGCCATCATTCAACTCTGCCATCTCTGTCAGCCGCCGGCCAAGGGCGTCGAGCCGGATAATCCGGGCGTTCATCTGCCCGATGCGAATCGCCAACGCGTCAAGCGTATCCTCCGTCTGCTGCCGGGTTCCCGCAATTGCCTCGCGCTGGAATTCCACTTCTTTAGCCAACAGGTCGACTTCGGCTCGGCTGAGGCCGGAGCCGTTGTGCGCGGAATACCAGTAGCCGCCGGCGAATGCGCCGCAGGAAATGATACCGGCGATCGCGAGCGCGGCGGAAAGCGCTCTGGCGCCAGACAGATTCAGCTGCCGGGGCTGGCCAAACCCTCTGCCAAAAATTACTACATTCATCGATCACTCTCCGCTGGCGTCGCGTGAGTAGGATAATCTGCTGATTTAATACCGCTTAAACGGCAGGCGCGTTGCCAGGGCCGGCGCCTTATCGTTATTGTTCGCCCGCGTTTAGAGGTCACTTCGGTAGCCCCGCTATCGTAGGAACAAGTCCCTTAGATCGGTGGATTTGCGTCCCCGTCTTTCGGCGGGTATGCCTTTATCGGACTCCCAATATGCATAATGCCGTAATTTATTACAAGATCGGCGTCCCCGAACCATGAAGCGCATCACTGCGTCAGCTGCCGTAGCAGCAACCCGGTCACACTGGAGCATCGGCGGATTATGTCAACCATAAAGCTCGACAAGCTGCTGAAATCCGGCGCTTCAGCAGAACTGGAGCAACTCGTCCGGCACGCCGAGGACATGGACGGCCTCACCCGGCTGTTGCGCGCCGCCTTGCCGGCCGATGCGGCGCCCCACCTCGTCGCCGCGAATCTGCGCGACCAGGGGGAACTGGTCCTCATCTGCAGTTCATCGTCCTGGGCGGCCCGCGTTCGCTTTGAAAGCAAGACCCTCCTCACTGCGGCGCAGAAGGCGGGCGTCAGCGCAAATCGTTGCTCCGTGAAAGTGGGCCGCGGCCAGTAAAAACGGTGGACAGTGTCGATCAGGCGTAGGCGGGGGTGACGTAGGATATCGGAGCCCGCTTCCTGTCTTCGAACGTGACCTCTTCCCAGGCGGACGCGTCTTTCAACAGCGCGCGCAACAGTTTGTTGTTGAGATCGTGGCCGGACTTGCTGGCCGTGAATTCCCCGATCAGGCTGTGTCCGAGGAGGTAGATGTCACCGATTGCGTCGAGAATCTTGTGGATCACGAATTCGTTTGCATAGCGCAGGCCGTCTTCGTTCAGGATGCGGTAGTCATCCAACACAATCGCGTTATCCATGCTCCCTCCCAGCGTAAGGTTCTGGGCGCGAAGCGTCTCCACATCGCGGAGGAAGCAGAAAGTGCGGGCGCGGCTGACCTCTTTGAGAAACGACGTCGACGAGAAATCGATGGAGGCGTCCTGGCTCAGCTTGTTGAAGACGGGGTGGTTGAAAGCAATCCTGAAATTGACCTTGAAGCCGTTGAATGGCGTGAACTGAGCCCACTTGTCGCCCTCCTCGACCCTGACCTTTCTGCGGATGCGGATAAATCGCTTCGGCGCATTCTGCTCTTCGATACCGGCCGATTGCAGGAGAAATACGAAAGGCCCCGCGCTGCCATCCATGATGGGTACCTCGGGCGCCGAGAGGTCGACGGTAAGGTTGTCGATGCCGAGACCGGCAAGCGCCGACATCAAATGCTCGACTGTCGCCACCTTGACACCGTCCTTGATAAGCGTGGTCCCGAGCATTGTTTCGCCGACCAGCTCGGCGCTGGCCGGAATATCCACCGGCTCATCAAGATCGATACGGCGGAAAGTGATGCCCGCATTCTCGGCGGCCGGGCGCAGCGTCATGTAGACTTTTTCGCCGGTATGCAGGCCGACGCCGGTCGCTCGGATGGCGGTTTTCAGGGTGCGTTGTCGTAACATGGCCACTAAAGTCCCGTGCCCGCCGCCGAATGCTGTTCCGTAGCGGACAAAGTCACAACAGCAACGTTGTGGCGCTGTGGAACAAATTCAAACGGTATTGCCAGAAGCAATGAAAGCTGAAGGCGGCGCCGGCCACAGACGTGTCTTGACAATCCACCACGTGTTTTCAATGGCTTACGACCGATATTATGCAAATCAGCGCGAAAGGTTACCACAGCCAAGCTCCTGAAACCAAAGGAGTATCTCAGTTCTGAAAAACCGGAAACGGGGACATCCCCGTCTCCGGCCCCACAGGAGCGGAGTTCACTGCGGCCTCGTCGAGTGAGTGAGCTCGAGGCCGAACAGCTGCGATTCGATCGTTAATCGGCCTGGCGCCGCAAAAACGCCGGTATGTCCAGCAACTCCTCCTGAAAGCTGCTGTCACCGAAGCCATCGCCAACGGCCCGCTTACGCTGGACAGTGGGTTTGTCCAGTCCCTGGTAGTTCGGTTCCGCAACAGGGGTCTGGGCCGGGCTGTGGCTGTGGCC
>JBBDSK010000056.1:0-9633 GCA_040904985.1 Woeseia sp.
GCGGCCTGGGCACTTCTGTGCTGGGTGGTTGCGGAGCAACTTCGCAGCCGCGGAGAGGTCGAGTAAAAAAAACCCGACGGAACTGGATACGGCAATAGAGCTGGCCCCGGCCACGGTTTGAAAATGCATTGCAATGGCTTGCGAGACTGCAATCAAGCTAACGGGATCGTGCGCGTGCCGGACGCAGTTGCTTCAATACCGCGGCATCCGGTTGCGTCGTCCAGATGCCCTTTCGTGCGAGAGCGACGCCCAGATAGCATGATCGACTGGCGCAAATACGGCTATCGGCATATGGATATGTGCCAAGATGATCGATCGTCCAGGTCCCGGACGCCGATTCGGGACCCACTGCCGATTCATGAGGAGGCAAACCCATGCCGAAAAAAACGCGCATGCCATCGGTTTTTCTCGGTCACGGGAATCCAATGAATGCATTGAGCAGCAACGAATGGACGCGGGCCTGGAAATCCCTGGGCAACAGCATTGACAAACCGTCGGCCGTGCTCAGCATCTCCGCACACTGGTATGTTCCGGCAACGGCAGTCACGGTCAATTGCAATCCGCGGACCATCCACGATTTCGGCGGCTTTCCCAAAGAACTTTACGAAATGCGATATCCGGCTCCCGGGGATCCGGAGCTGGCCGAACGGGTAGCGGCACTACTCCAGCCTGAGCGCGTCGGGCTGTCTCAAGACTGGGGGTTCGATCACGGCACTTGGTCCGTCCTCGCGCATGTATATCCGCAGGCAAACGTACCGGTGGTACAGCTCAGCATTCACAAAGCGAAGCCCGCTCGCTGGCACTACGAGCTGGGAAAAAAACTCCGACCGCTGCGTGACGAAGGCGTGTTGGTTCTCGGTAGCGGCAATCTTGTGCATAACCTTCATACCTATTCCTGGGGCAGGCACCAACAGGAGCCTTACGATTGGGCCACGCGGTTCGAGTCATTCGCCCGTGAGCATTTAGCGGCGGGCGAATTTGATCCGTTGGTCGATTACGAACCCCTCGGACGGGATGCGCGTCTTGCGATTCCGACGCCTGATCATTACTTGCCGCTTATGTATGTACTGGCGCAACACCAACCGGGCGAACCGGTGGCATTTCCGGTTGAGGGGTTCGACGGCGGTTCTATTTCGATGCTTAGCGTAATGATTGGGTGAGACCTTCAAATCTGAAGGCGTGGGCGGATGGAGCGCGACCGGCCCGATTGTCTTGATTCAATTGTTCAAGTGTGACGCGAGGCGCGGTACTCGCAGTGCGGTTCAGCGATGCCGAGTTCGAGTCGGTGGATATTGCGGATTTTCACCTGCCTCTGCTCGATGAGCCGGTACCGCCATCAATGGGATGGTCGACTTAGCGGTGGTTGGGGAGCAGGGTATACTCATTTATCCAATCCTCTTGCTTTGCGCGCAATTGCGACTGCTTCTGCGGCGAGCGTCGTAATTGCGTCGTAGTCTCCGGACTCAATGCTGTGGGCCGGTGTCATCCAGCTGCCGCCGCACGCCAGAACCGCGGGCACTGCAACGAAGTCGCCCAAATTACGGGGGCTGATGCCCCCTGTCGGCATAAAACGCATCGTTCGAAAAATACTCGCCAGCGCCTTTAAGGCCGGCACGCCCCCGGCAATCGTCGCGGGAAAAAACTTCACGGTGTCGAGGCCCATATTGAACGCGTGCTGTATTTCGCCCGGCGTCATCGTACCGGGGTAAACCGGTACGCCGTGTTCCCGTGCGACATCAACGACACCCTCATCGAGCCCGGGCGAAACGATGAATTTCGCACCGTTTTGGAGTGCGGCGGTTGCTTGTCTGGCGTTTAGCACCGTGCCGGCGCCGACTATCATCTGTGGCACGTCGTTGGCGACGGCTTGCAGGCACTCGAGTGAGCGGTCGGTACGCAAGACAACCTCGGCCACTTTCAGGCCGCCGGCCGCCAATGCGCGGGAGGTGCGAACCGCGACATCAGGGTCTTCGGCGTGGACCAGTGGCACAACGAGTGTTTCTGTCAGCAACTGTTCGATATTCATTCTCTTGTCACTCATAGACTCCGTTCACCGGCAAGCGTTACTACAGTGCCAGCTTGGCAGCGCGTAATTTGGCGGCTGCCTCGTCGCCCATGCGCAGGGCGAGTCCGACCTGGACCGCGTCCAGCAGCACCAGTTGAGCGAGCCGAGACGCCATAGGCGTATAGAGATTCGTATCTTCTGTCGAGCGGGAATCGAGCAGATAGGTGGCCTCCCGGGCGAGTACCGAGGTGCCGTCGGTGACGGCCACCACACAGGCGCCCTGCGCACGCGCCATCCCCGCCGCGCGGACCAGGTCGCCTCGGGCGCCGGTGTGTGACACAAACAGATACAGGTCATTGGCGTTGGCGATCGCCGCACTCTGCAGGATGGTCGGTTCGTCGGTGGCCAGGGAGCAGGGTATCCCGAGGCGGAAGAACTTCTGGCGGGCGTCCCGCGCGACCTGTCCCGAGGCGCCCAGCCCGGCGAATACCAGTTGTCGGGCGCCCGCCATCGCCTCCACGAGGTCATCCAGCGGCAGCCCGCTGATACCGCGGCGTACCTCGATTAGCGCCCGGATCGCACTGTCGATTACTTTCCCTGCCGCGTCGGCCGCCGAGTCGTCCGGCAATACGTCCCGGTGCACGTAGCCTTCCGGCCGGCTCAGCGATTCCGCGAGGCGGATTTTCAGCTCCCGGAAGCCGGCGAGGCCGAGGCTCCGGCAGAATCGCACGACCGTCGGTTCGCTCGTGCCGGCCGCGCGGGCGACCTGCGCGAGTGAGGCGTCGAGACCCTGCCTCGGGTGGCCGGACAACCAGACCGCGACCCGGGTCTCCGCGGGGCTGAGAGTCTCGATCGCGGATTCGATCTTGTCGAGCATGTAGCAAAACTACAATAAATCTGCGAGAATATCTACGCAAATTAGCGAATGACCCGCCTGAAAGTAGCAAAATTACACATGAGAGCATGAGAATGGCCAGGTTCATACCCGTCGACCCGTTCGACCTGATCATATTCGGCGACGCCGGCGATCTGTCATTGCGCAAACTCCTGCCGGCGCTGTATCACCGCGATGGCGACGGGCAGATACCGCCGGAGAGCCGGGTCTTCGTCGGCCTGAAGATTGAGATCGAGAACTGATGGTCCAACGTGCCGATTTATGCGCGCACCGGCAAACGGCTCAGTGCGAAGCACTCCGAGATCGTTGTCCAGTTCGCGCATGTGCCTCATTCGATATTTCCGGAGAAGCGATTCGACATATCACCGAATCGCCTCACGATTCGCCTGCAGCCGGATGAAGGCGTCAAGCTCCAGCTAATGGCGAAAGAACCCGGTCCGGGCGGTTTCGATCTGAGAGCCGTTTCGCTCGATCTCAGTTTCGAGGAGACTTTCGCTATCCGGATGCTTATGAGCGTCTGCTCATGGAAGTTTTTCGCGGTAATCCGGCCATGAAGATGGCGAGGGCGCATGAGCCATTCCGGAGTCGCAGACTGTGACGCATGTAGCAATGCCTGCACAAAACGGTGGCAAACGCTGTATCAGACGACATACTAGGGAAATATAGTTCACGGGCATCCCTTTGAGGCAGCATGATCAGTATTCCTCGACCTGACCCTCTTCGGAAGTCGCTGCTACGACGCGGCGCCGCGTTGTCCGGGTCACCTGGAGCCGCTGGTGATGCGCTGACCTCCGGACCGGCTGCGGATCGCTTGACGAAGCAAGCTGCTCCCTCGGCTGGCCGGGCCATTTTTCGTGCCTTGCCGCTTTTCGTCCTCGCGGTTGCGGCCGATGCGGCGGTTGTGGCTGAAACCGTCGATTTCGCCGAGATGTCGCTGGAAGAGCTCGGCAACATCAGAATTACGTCCATATCGAAAAGGCCCGAGAGCCTCGCGGATGCGGCGGGCTCGGTGTTCGTCATCACGGCGGAAGACATCCGGCGTTCGGGCGTTACGAGCCTTGCCGAAGCATTGCGGCTGGCCCCGAACCTGCACGTCGCGCGAGGACACGGCAGCGGCTATGCGATCAGCGCCCGGGGGTTGAACGGCAGCACCACCAGCGCACCGAACAAGCTGCTTGTGCTGATCGACGGGCGTTCGGTTTACTCGCCGCTGTTCTCGGGCGTGTTCTGGGACGTGCAGGACGTGATGCTGGAAGACGTCGAGCGGATCGAGGTCGTCAGCGGGCCGGGCGGCACGTTGTGGGGCATCAATGCCGTGAACGGCGTAGTCAACGTCATCACCAGATCCGCAACGGATACCCGGGGCGGGTTCGTGGCAGCCCGCGTGGGCAATTTCCACACCGGCGCCTCGTTCCGCTTCGGCACATCCGGTGCTGGCGGCAATTACCGCGTGTACGGGAAATACTCGAATCATGACAACCTGTCGAAAGCCGATGGCAGCGCCGCGGACGACGCCTGGCATAAGAGCCAGATCGGATTTCGCGCCGACTGGGAGCGGTCACGCGAGCAGCTGATGGTGCAGGGCAACGCGTACGTCGGTCGCTTTGGCCAGCCCGAACCTGGTGCGATTGCCATTGACGGCACGGACCTGTCGTTGGCGACCATTGAGGCCTCGGGGGTCAACCTGACCGCCCGCTGGGAGCACCTCCGCGACAATGGATCGAGTTTCAGCCTGCAGGCCTACTACGACCGGGCGGAGCGCACGATTCCGCCGACCCTGCGCAATACACTCGACATCATCGACCTGCAGTTTCAACATTCGCTCGCTCCGCTCGGCAGGCATGCGTTGACGTGGGGCGCAAATTATCGCTACGGGCGCGATCGGTCGGAAAACACCAGCAGCGCATTCGGCTTCCTGCCCGAGCATGTGGAGCAGAAGTGGAGCAGCCTGTTTGCACAGGACGAGATCACGTTTCGGGACGATCTGCGGCTGATTCTTGGCGCGCGCGTCGAGCACAACCCTTACACCGGGAGTGAATTCCTGCCTAATGCGAGGCTGGCCTGGAAGGTCGCGCCGGACCATCTGTTATGGACCGCTGTTTCGCGCGCCGTGCGAGGGCCGTCCCGGTTGGACGCGGATGCTCATATTCCGAGTACTCCTCCGTTCCTCCTCGACGGGGGCCCCGGCGTGCGTTCCGAGGTTGCCAGCGTTGCGGAGCTGGGATATCGGGGACAGCCGACGCGCGATCTGTCCTACTCGGTCACTGCTTTCCGTAGCGACTTCGATCACTTGCGCACCCTGGAAATAGCGCCGAGCGGCACGTTCTTTCTTTTTGCCAACGAGATGGAAGGCAGCACAACCGGCATCGAGATGTGGGGAGCTTACCAGGCACTGCCGCACTGGCGCCTCTCCGCGGGCTACACGGCGATGAGGGACCGCCTGCGGCTGAAGCCCGGCAGCGATGACATCGGGGGTCCGGGTTCAGCCGGCAAGACGCCCGCCAACACCTGGCAGCTTCGCTCGGCCCTGGCAATTGCGGAGAATCGAGACCTCGACATCGCGGTACGCCACGTCGCAGCGCTGTCCAATCCTGAAGTCCCTGCCTACACGGCGGTCGACATGCGATTTGCCTGGAGATTGCAGCCGCATCTCGAGCTGTCGCTGGCCGCCTGGAATCTGCTGGACCAGGATCACGCGGAGTACGGACCTGTCGCCACTCGCAGCAGAATCCCGCGCACGGTCCTCGTGCAGGTCCGGTGGAAGCTCCAATAGGCCGCCTATGACACAGGCATACTTCGACGCGAGCGTGTCATGCAGGTCTGGAAAGGTACCAGCTGAGACGATGCACCCGCGCGCACCGCAACACGGATTCACCAGGCAGGCGACGCTCGCGGTAATACTGGCTCTTTTGGTCGGCTGGTCCGCTGCCCTCAACGGCCAGCCGGTACGTTCGGCGGCAGAACAGAGTATCAAGGCGGCGTATCTTTACAAGTTCGCCGACTATGTGGAATGGCCGGCAAACGTCTTCGCGGCCGAGTCCGTTCCGCTCACGATCGGCGTCTTTGGCGCGGATTCGCTCGCCGCCGAACTCGGGGAGATCACGGCAGGACGTACCGTAAACGGAAGGCGGATCGAGGTCCGGACGATCGCGGGCCCGGCCGAATTGAGCGGTGTGCACATCCTGTTCGTTTCGGCGGCGAGCGACAACGACCTGCCCGAATTGGCGGATGCGGCCACCGTGCATTCGGTGCTGGTGGTCACGGAATCCGAAGACGGGCTCAAGCGCGGGAGCGTCATCAATTTCCGTCCCATTGACCAGCGAATCCGTTTTGACGTTTCGCTGGAATCGGCCGACAGGAACCGTCTCCGACTCAGCTCGCGGCTGCTGGCGGTTGCGGATAGAGTCCGTCCGAGACGCCGATGATCGTCGGGCGGCCCGGCAACACGATTCGCGGCAAATTATTATTTGTCGTGCTCGTTGCGACGTCGCTGGCGTTGCTGATCAGCGGCGCCGCGATGGCCATCTATGAACTGCGCGACTTTCGCGAGACCTGGGTCAATGACCTGACGGCGCAGGCGGACGTGATCGGACTCGCGGCGGCGCCTGCGCTGCAGTTCCAGGACCCCGATGCCGCCTACGAGTACCTCGGGCTGCTGAAGGCCAAACCGAACATCACCGGTGCGGTCATCTACGAGGCGAACGGTGCGCTTTTCGCCAGCTACTCGCCCTCCGAACATGAAGTGGCGTTTCCGTCGTTGCCGGACGTCGACGGCCACCAGGTGCGGGAAGATGAGCTCATCCTGTTCAAGCGCATCGTGGCGAATGACGAGATTCTGGGAACTGTCGGGCTGCGCGCCAGCTATAACCTGACCGGCCGGCTTCTCGACTACCTCGGCATCCTCGGTTCGATCATGGCGTTGAGCCTGATAGGTGCCGCCCTGATTTCCCGGCGGCTTCAGCGCACGATTACGGAGCCGATCGCCGAAGTCACGTTCGTGGCACGACAGGTCATGGAGCAGCGCGATTTCTCGCTGCGTGCCGCGAAGACGAGCAATGACGAAATCGGGCTGCTTGTGGATGCCTTCAATGACATGCTGAATGAAATCGGGCGGCGCGCAAAAGTGCTCGAGAGGTCGAACGAGGCGCTCGAGCAGCAGGTCCGGGAGCGGGAGCGTGCGGAAGCGGCACGGGCGGCCGGCGAGCGGCGCAACCGGACGCTGGTGACGGCGATTACCCAGGTCGTCTGGGTCGCAAATCGCAGGGGCCATTTCGTCGAGGAACAGTCCGGCTGGTCGCAATATACGGGCCAAACCCGGGACGACTATCGCGACCTCGGCTGGCGCGGGGCGTTCGACCCGGCGGCGCAGAATGAGCTCGAGCTTACCTGGGCGCGGGCGCTGAACGAGCCCGAGGCGTTCGAGCTCGAGCTCAAGCTGTGGCACGCGGCGTCCGGCGCCTACAGGCTCGTGAGCGTCCGAGCCGTTCCCGTCCTGTCGCTGGAGGACGCGGTCGATGAATGGATCGGCGCGGTAACGGACATCGAGGACCAGAGACGCAACGAGGAGGCGCTCCGTACACTGAATGCCGAGCTTGAGGACCGGGTGTCCGCGCGGACTGCCCAGCTCCAGGACGCGAACAAGGAGCTGGAAAGTTTCAGCTACTCGGTATCGCACGACTTGCGGTCGCCGTTGCGCGCAATCAACGGCTTCGCGAACCTGCTCTGGGAGGATCACAAGGATAAGCTGGACGACGAAGCGCAGCGGAAGCTGTCGATCATTCGGGGCCAGGCCGACCGGATGGGCATGCTGATCGACGATCTGCTCGCGTTCTCCAGGCTGGGCAGGAAGTCCATCAATCGGACCCATCTGGACATGGCGGAGCTGGTCGCGAACACCTTTGAACGGCTAAACGGCAGCCATGAAAGCAGCAATGCGGAATTCCGGGTCGGCAAACTGCCGGGGGCCACAGGGGATCGGAGCCTGCTGGAGCAGGTCTGGTCCAATCTGTTGTCGAACGCCATCAAATTTTCTTCGCGCGAGGACCATCCGCTAGTCGAGGTCGGCGGCATCGTAGAGGAAAGCGAAAACGTCTACTATGTCCGCGACAACGGTGCAGGCTTCGACCCGCGCTATCAGGAGAAGCTGTTCGGTGTATTCCAGCGCCTGCATGACGAGAGCGAGTACCCTGGAACCGGCGTGGGCCTCGCGCTGGTGCATCGCATCATCACGCGGCACGGCGGCAGAGTCTGGGCCGACAGCCGCCCCGGGGACGGCGCGACTTTTCATTTTTCCCTGCCGAAGGATGTCCCGCATGAATGAATACGAACACGTCGAGATCCTGCTGGTCGATGACAGTGCGCTGGACGCTGAGCTGGCGATCAGAGGTCTCAAGGAACACAACCTCGCGAACGACGTGGTGTGGGTCAAGGACGGAGAGCAGGCACTGGACTACGTCTATCGGCGCGGGCAGTTCGAAGGCCGCTCCGGTGTGGGGCCGCGACTGATCCTGCTGGACCTCAAGATGCCGAAAGTGGACGGGATCGAGGTCACGAGGGTCATCAAAGGCGATCCCCAGATGCGGCATATTCCGATCGTCATCATGACCTCATCGAAGGAAGAAAGGGACATATCCGAGTCATACAGCCTGGGGGCCAACAGCTACATCGTCAAACCTGTCGATTTCGAAGCGCTGGCGAACGTGGCGAGCCAGGCAGGCTACTACTGGCTCGCGATCAATCGCGTGCCGGGTTGATGGTCTGGTGCGATGATGACCGGTGAAGCGGGGCGGGCCGGAGATGACGGGCGGATGATGCCGGATTCGCTGCGCGTCCTCTTCGTCGAGGACTCCGCCGTTGACGCGGAGCTCATAGCCGCCGAGCTGAAGCGAGGGGGCTACCGTCTGGATTACGAGCGCGTCGATTCGGAAGAAGGATTCCTGAAAGCGCTAGATACGACCGAATGGGACCTTATCATCAGCGACTTCTCGATGCCCTATTTCGACGGCATCAGGGCCTTCGATCTGTTCAATGCGAAAGGCCTCGACGTTCCGTTCATCTTCGTGTCGGGAGCGATGGGCGAGGAGCGCGCCGTCCGGGCCATGAAAGCCGGGGCACGCGACTACATACTCAAAGGCCAATTGGGCAGGCTGAATGCCGCGGTCCAGCGGGAGCTTGCCGAAGCAGTAAGCCGCCGCAAGAGGCGCGAAGCGGAAGCCGCGAAGCGGCGCGAGCAGAGCCGGCTCGCCGTCGCGCTGCAGGCGACCGGCGCAGGCGTATTTGAGTATTCTGTTCCGGCCGATACGCTCGGCTATTGCAACGACCGTTTCGCCGAGATTTTTGGCCTGCAATCCGATGAGTTGCCGTCGTTCGAGCGCTTCCCGGCTTGGTTCCTCGAGCAGATTCACCCGGACGACAGGGAGCGGGCGGCGCAGTGCCAGCGTGATTTCATCTCCGGCGCGAGCAGGGATTTCGCCCTTGAATGTCGCGTGCGCCACCGGGATGGCGGCTGGCGAGACGTCACGTGCCTCGCTGATGCCGCGGAACGGGACAAGAGCGGCAAAGTCGTCGACCTCGTCGGAGTGATGCTCGATCGCACAGAGGAGAAGCGGCTGGAAGAGCAGTTCCGACAGGCCCAGAAGATGGAGGCCATCGGGCAACTTGCGGGGGGTATCGCGCACGACTTCAATAACCTGCTGACGGTGATCTCGAGCTTCGGTGAATTCGTCCTCGAGCG
>JBBDSK010000057.1:0-9567 GCA_040904985.1 Woeseia sp.
ATGCCAAGTCCGACCGACAAAGACATCGACACCGCACTCGCCGGAAATCTTTGCCGCTGCGGTACCTATCCACGGATTCGCAAAGCCATTCATCACGCTGCGAGGCTTGCGAAGGCGTGAAGGAGACTGCCATGACAAAAGCACCCGTCATGCTTTCGCGGCGTACTGTGATCCGCACGATGGCCGGTTTCGGCGGCGGCATGATTCTGGGCTTTCATGTGCCGGGCGCAGTTGCCGCGGTCGTTGCTCCAAAGCCGTGGACGACGCCGACCGACGGCACCGAAATCAACGCCTGGCTCGCAATCAGTGCTGACGGCACCGTCACCATCCGCGTGCCGCATACGGAGCAGGGCCAGGGTGCGTTGACGTCGGTGGCAATGATGGTGGCGGAGGAACTGGACGTGCCGTGGAACAGCATTCAGGCGGCCTTCGCCGATATGAATCGCCACGTCAACGAGGGCCAGGAATATATCGTCACGACCACGCACGGTTCGCAGCTTGTGCGCCAACAGCATCCGCACATCATGCAGGCCGGCGCTTCCGCCCGCGAGCGGCTGAAGGAGGCCGCCGCACAAGCATGGGGTATCGGTCGGAACGACATTACGGCCCGCCAGGGCACGTTGTCGGCCCGCAACAGGAACGCTTCGTATGCCGACTTCGCATCGGCAGCGGCAGCGATAACCCTTGCAAGGGAACCGGCGATCAAGTCGCCCGATCAGTGGTGGCTTCTCGGCCAACCCATTCCGCGTCTGGATGCGGCGGTGAAATCGGATGGTAGCGCGCACTACGCCATCGACACGCATGTGGACGGAATGGTCTACGCGGCCGTCAAATGCTGTCCAGTGCCTTGGGGAAAAATTGCAGGCTACGATTTCGACGGCATCAAGGACCGCCGAGGCATCATTGCCGCTGTGGAGTTAGAAGCCGTTCCCGGACGTACCGACTCCTCCGATATGCAGAGCGGCGTGGCCATCGTTGCCGACTCCTGGTACCGCGCTAAAACCGCGCTCGATCTCATGCCGATCGAATGGGAGTTCGGTTCTGACGGCGATGTCAGCAATGCCACACAGGCCGCGAAAGCCGCGCAACTCTTCGACGTGGCAGGGCAGGTCAGCAAAGAAGTTGGCGCCGACACGCTGCGCATTATTGGTGCATCCGACCGCGTCGTCAGCAGCGAGTATCACCGGCCCTACGAGACGCATGCGCGGATGGAGCCGATCAACGCTACCGTCAGCGTCACCTCCGAGCGGGTGGATGTGTGGTCTCCGGCCCAGAATCAGGCGACGCCGCTGATGCTCGTGGCCGACCAGCTAGGCCGGGATCCGAATGACGTCTTCGTGCACACGGTATTCCTGGGCGGAGCGTTCGGTGGCAATGGCGGCGGCGCGACCGCAGTGACGCGCCAGGCGGCGGAGATTTCCCGGCAGGTTGGAAGGCCGGTCAAAGTCATCTGGTCGCGGGAAGAGGACATCATGCAGGACAAGCAGCGGCCGCCGGTCTATACGCGGCTAAGCGCCGCCCTGGGCGAGAACGGCCTGCCGGAGGCGTTCTTCTCCCGCTCGGTGTGGTTCACCAGAGACGGCGTCGAAAGAGTGGGGCCCGCCACGGCCGATTACACGATCAGCAACATGCCCTACCGCATCCCAAACAGGCGCCACGAGCGCCACAATGTGGCGGCGCATATCCCGGTTGCGACGCACCGCGCCCCCGGCTCGAACCAGAATGCTTTCATCATTGAGCAGTTCGCGGACGAACTCGCGCTCGCAGGTAACCGTGATCCGCTCGAGTGGCGGCTCGAGATGACGAAAGGGAAGGAACCGTGGCAGCGGGTGTTGCTGAAGATGAAAGAAGTTGCGGGCTTCCGGACGGACCTGCCGCGTGGTCAGGGCATGGGCATCGCTGTCGTCGAGGATCATGCTTCTTATTGCGGTGCATGCGCCACTGTATCGGTCAGTCGGCGCGGTGAGCTTAAAGTCGAGAAGGTCGTCCTGATCATGAACAGCGGCTACATCATCAATCCGCGGGCGGCCGCGGAGCAGATGGAAGGTTCGGTTATCTGGGAGCTGTCGCACGCGCTGTATGGCGGCCTCGAACTGGAGCAGGGCCGCTTCGTCAACAACAACTTCGACAGCTACAACCTCATGCGTATGCATCAGATCCCGGAGGTCGAAGTGCATTTTGCAATGTCGGAGGACGGCTGGTGGGGCGGCATAGGCGAACCCGCCGGACCACCGACACCGCCTGCAGTCGCCAATGCAATCTACTTCGCCACCGGCAAACGCCTGCGCTCGACGCCGCTCAACGGCCAGGATCTCAGCTGGTCGTAGACATACAACGAGAACGTGCGGCATTCGCGAGGAGTCCTTTTCACCAAGCGAATTTCGTGGAGCGACTGAAAAAAACTCCCCGTGCCGCGCCCCGGCCCGTTCAGTCCGACAGGATGGCCCTGAACGGAATACCGGCTTTGTCGTTGCAGGCCTCCGGAGGAATGCGCGCGGGCTATTGGGGAGGGGCTAAATCTCGCGCGGCAGCAACTGGTCGTCAAAAGGGTAGGTGGAGATTCGTTCAATGCCGGTTTCGGTGATGCGCACTTCTTCCTCGAGCTTGACGCCCTCAGCGCCATTGACCTCACCGATATAGCTTTCAACGCAAAGAACCATGCCCGGCTCGAGGATGCCATCGGCGCCGAACCGGTCGAAATCGGCGGCGTGAGCGATGAAGGGGTTTTCGCCGTGAAGTCCGCAGCCGTGCATTACGGAGGTATAGCGCTGTTTCACGTAGCGGTCCGGGATCTTCCAGGACTTCTCGGCCACTTCGCGGCAAGTCATGCCAGGCTTCAGGATGGCCATGTTGTGCTGCACCTGGTCCCAGGCCATGCCGTAGAGGGTTTTCTGCTCGCTGGTTGGCTTGCCGGGACCACAGAAAAAAGTTCGCGAGAAATCGGAGTAGTAGCCGAAGTTGCCGATGGTGTCGGTGTCGAGTGCAACGAGTTCGCCTGCGCGCAGGCGCTTGCTGCCGGCTTCGTTGAACCATGGATTGGTCCGCGGCCCGGATGACAGCAAGCGTGTTTCTACCATCTCTCCGCCGTTGGCTATCACGGCACCGTACATGCGGGCGAAGAGTTCCTGTTCGGTTATGCCGGGGCGGATCGCCTGCTGCAGCTCGTAGACCGCCGCTTCGGAATTGATCATTGACAGCTTCAGGCAGGCAATCTCTTCCGGCAGCTTTACCGCGCGCGCCTTCAGCAGGTCCTGCTGGCAGTCGACCGCCGTAAAGCCGAGCCCTTCGAGCGAGCGCGCGAGATTGAGATAGCAGCGATCGAGCCCGACGCGCTGGCCACCGGAGGTGTGCGCTCGCAAAAGGTCCGCGATTTCGCGCGCGAAAGGCTCGCCCGTGTCGTCATCGGCACCGCGAACCGACGACCACACGATCCTGGAATCGCGGGTTTCATCGATTGTTTCCAGCGCGGCAGATACGTGCGCACTTTGCGGGTACTCGAACAGGATCACGGGGCCTTCGACGGGGACGTAGATGTAGCGCGTAGAATTACGCAGGAAATAGCCGAACATGTTGCGCGAGCCCGTGGCGTAGCGCTGGTTGTTCGGATCGAACAGGATGCAGGCGGCATAGTCCTTGTCGCGCATCATTTGACGGACGCGTTCGAGGCGCTTGCGGCGCATTTCCTTCGGCTCGAAGCTCAGCGGCTCGGAGTCGGTGAGTCCGGTGCCGGGAAGCTTCGATTGCAGACGCTCGAAGTCGTCAGCATCCGCAACGTCGCGATCGATGCGGCCCTGCCGGGAAGGATCCATAAACATGAGGCGCTCAGTCCAGCAGTGTGTCGGCACGGCCGGCCGGCTTCGCACCTTCCCGATGAACGTCCGCGGCGCGGCCGAACAGATGCCTTGCACGTTCGGCGGTAGCAACCATTCCGGGCGTTCTGGCATAGGCGAAAATGACGCTGAGGCGCGGCCGCGGACCCGCCACCGGCGTCACGCGGTGCAGGGAAAAGCGGCCGAGAAAAAGCTGGATGTCGCCCGGACGCAGATTCAGCTTGCGCACTTCCGTTCGATCCTCGTTCCGAATTACTCGGCCGACTCGATCGAAGTTCTCATTTTCCGGCGACCGGATGCCGGGGCAATACTCGAATTCACCGCCGGCCTCCGGCGCTTGCACCAGCGCGCTCACGACGAACTCGTTGGTATCGAAATGCCAGGGATGAGAGGCGCCGCTGCGGATCACGTTGACCACCAGGCAGCCCAGTGGATCGGCGTACTCGTGTATTTCCTCCAGCTGCATGCATGCTGCAATGAACTGGCGAACGGCCTGGTGGTGGTACACACGCCGCAGCGCCGTCTCGCTGCCAATACGATCCCCGGCCACGAAGCCCTGGTCGCGCCTGAGGAACGTGCGGACCGGATGCCCTTGCGGCAGGCTCGGATCATCGGGCGAGGAATAAGGATTGCCGAAGCGCTCCTGGAACCAGGCTTGCGGTGCGAGGGTGGCCGCTTCCTGCCGCATTGCGCCGATTCCCGGCGCGAAGAAGCCCTGCAGCACGCTGCAGCCGCGCTCCATGAGATCGGCGCGGCAGCGCTGCACGGCGCGGCGCAAGGCCGTGCTGTCCGGGCGGTCAACGGGATAACGCTCGAGGTCGATCACGTCGCCAATTTCCTCGAGCCCTTGGCCGGCTGCATTTGCGGTCGTCGGACTTGTACTCATTGTTGCCACCTTGCGCGAAAGTTACGCGGAGCCTGAGTCAGCAGTGTGCACTTCCTGCCGCGGGGATGCCAAGCCACGGCGGCAAAAAGCGTTCGAGCCAGGCCTCCACCGAAGGATCGTGCCGTGCCGCAAGCGCCCGCTGTTGCTGAAGAAGCGCGCCGCGGTCGCCGCCCAGCCGTTCGGAGGGAAAGCTGGCAATCCAGCCTTCCAGTTCCTGCGGGCCGACACAGGGATGGAACTGGATTCCATATGCGTTGGCGCCGACGCGAAAGGCCTGGGTGGTAAAGGTCTTGCCGGTGGCCAGCAATGTTGCGCCGCGAGGCAGGGCGACACCTTCCCAGTGCCACTGGAAAACGAACCGGAGTCCTTCCATCACGCGGTCCAGCGGCTCAATTGCGTGGTAGCCGATTTCCGAGGCATCGTTTTCTGCCGGCCGGGCAATCTCACCGAGCGCGGCCGCGAGAAGCTGCGCACCGAGGCAGATGCCGAGGTACGGGACATTCTGTGCCAGGGCATCGCGAACGAGATCAAGTTCCCGTTGCATGAAAGGATGCTGCGCCGCCTCGGCAATGGGCGTCAGCCCGCCACCGATGAGAATACCCGCGTAGGCACCCGCGGCTACGGGAACGGCGTCTCCCCTTTCGATGCAACAGACTTCCACCGCAAATCCCTCGCTGCGTATCCGTGCCAGGATCCGGTTTTCGGCCCAGGCATTCAGATGAGCGATGGCCAGCACCGTTCCCCTTGCGGGGGCGCCGGGTCGTCGACTTGTGCGGGGGCTTTTTGTCATCGATGTTGACTCTCGCTGTCGCAGCGTACCCGTCAGACTGGCGCCAGTATCCGCTGCAGCGGGTGACGCTGCAAGCCGCGGTTGCGCTCCTCATGGCGCAGCGATACGCCCATGCCTATCGCCGGCTTCGCAGCTCCCGCAGCGCTACGACGACCAGCGTAGCCGCAGTCAGTGGAATGACGAAGTAGAGCATGACGGCGCCGAAACCCGACAGGGCGTCGTGATGTGATGCAGCCATCAAGAGGTAGACTGTGTAGGCAACGTAGTAAGCGAGGAGTAGCGCGCCTTCTGCACGGCTTATCACTCCTCCGGTGAAAAATATCGGGAGGCAGGCCACAGCGACGGCGATCATGACCGGTATGTCGAAGCTGCTTACGGCAGGTGAAATATCGATGCCGCCTGGCGCAACAACGCCGGCAAGGCCCAGGACAGCCGTGATGTTAAAGATATTGCTGCCGACGACGTTGCCGACAGCAATATCGGTTTCACCCCGAATCGCCGCGATGACCGAAGTGACCACTTCCGGCATGGAGGTGCCGGCGGCGACGATAGTGAGACCGATCACAAGCTCGCTAATGCCGAGGTAAGACGCGAAAACGACGGCACTGTCGACGAACCAGCGTGAGCCGAGGACCAGAAGAACGAGACCGCCAATAACGAGGCTTGGATTGACAGCCCAGGCATATCTTGTGCTGGCTGCGCTGCCCACCAGCGTCACGAGTTCTTCTCCTGCTGCGCCGTTACTTTTTCGCGCCTGGTAAATCTGGTAGCCGATGTACAGAGCCAGTCCCGTTACCAGTGCCACACCGTCAATCCTGCTGAGACTGCCGTCGATCGAAAGGAGCAGCACAATGGCTGAAAGCGCAATCATCAGGGGGACGTCCAGCCGGACCAGTTGTTGCGAGACTACGAGCGGTATGACAAGAGCCGAGAGCCCGAGAATAAACAGAACGTTGAAGATGTTGCTTCCGATGACGTTTCCGACGGCGATGCTGGCCTGGTCGGAAAGTGCAGCTTTCAGGCTTACCGCGAGCTCGGGGGAACTGGTGCCGAAGGCCACGATGGTCAGTCCCACGGCGAGAGGCGGTATGCCTGAGGCAAGAGCGATTCTCGAAGATCCGCGGACGAGCATTTCGGCGCCCAGGATCAGGAATGCGAGTCCCGCGAGAAAAAAAAGTACAGTCATAAGGACCTGAACGCTCCGCAGGAATCAGGCTCAGCCTGCTGGAAGCATACAACCCTGCCGGGGCGCCGTCAGCCCTTGCTGCCGCGCCGGTACATCTCGCGCGCCGTCGCGTGGGACATTGGCGGAATCTCCTCGCGAAAAGCCTTCAGCAGGCACCAGGCCATCAGTACGAGCACGAATGCGAACGGGAGACCGGTGCTGATGGATGCTGTTTGCAGCGCCGTCAGGCCTCCGCCGATGGTAAGAACCGCCGCCACGACTCCTGACATGATCGCCCAGAATATGCGCTGTGACACCGGAGAATCGATTCTGCCTCCGGCTGTGATGATGTCCATGACGAGCGAGCCCGAGTCGCAGGAGGTCACGAAGAAGATAAACACGAGGAAAACGGCAAGCAGTGCCGTGAACTGCGAAAGGGGGTAGCGCGTGAGAAGCTCGAACAGGGCGGCAGCAGTATTGTCGTTCGCCGCTGTGAGAATGCCGGTATCGACAAAAAGCGTCTCGTATATGGCGGAGCCGCCGAATACCGACACCCAGATGAAGGTCAGGATCGAGGGTACGATCAGTACGCCGGCAACAAACTCCCTGACCGTCCGCCCCTTCGAAATTCGCGCGATGAACATTCCGACGAAGGGAGACCAGGCGATCCACCAGGCCCAGTAGAAAATGGTCCATGAGCCCTGCCAGCTGGTATCACGCACGTAGGTTTCCGTCCAGCTGCCGAGCGTCAGCAGATTCTGCATGTAATGCCCGGTACTCTGCACCAGGTTTTTGAACAGAAATAGCGTCGGCCCGAGCAGGAGTACAAAAAGGAGAAGTGCGAAGGCGGCGAGCATATTCAGCTGGCTCAACCGCTTTATGCCCTTCTCGAGACCGGAGGCGACGGAAAGCGTTGCAACAGCCGTAATGATCCCGATCAGCAGCATCTGGGCGTTTCTCGAGAAATCGATGTCGAAGACGTAGTTCAGCCCGGCATTGATTTGTGCCACGCCAAACCCGAGCGACGTCGCCAGTCCGAACATCGTCGCCACCACGGCAAGAACATCGATGGCATAGCCAAGTGGGCCGTAAACGCGGTCGCCGAGCAGCGGGTAGAAAGCGCTGCTGATGGTAAGAGGAAGGCCGCGATTGAAGGTGAAATAGGCAAGCGAAAGCCCGACCAGGGCGTAGATGCCCCACACGTGCAGACCCCAGTGGAGGAACGTCAGATCCAGGGCGCGCTGGGCACCTTCGCTGGTCATACCGACGGCGCCGGGAGGGTTTTGCAGATGCAGAATCGGCTCGGCAACACTCCAGAACATGAGACCGATGCCCATGCCGGCACTGAACAGCATCGCGAACCAGCTTGTGGTCGAAAACTGCGGTCGGGCACCGGGTCCGCCGATCCTGATATGGCCGAAGCGGCTTGCGGCGAGATAAATGCAAAAAAGCAGAAACCCCTGCACGGCGAGGATGAGGAACCAGCCGAAACGCAGTGTGATACCGTCTTTTACCGCATCGAATGATGCTTCCGCCGCGTCGAGGTTGGCGAGCGTTACCACGACAAAAAGGAGTATCAGCCCGGCCGAAAACCCGAATACGTAAGGCTGGACGGTAAAGCGCGATTGCCTGCCGCCGTCAGGCCCGGGTATCGGTGAACTCACGTGGTGCCTTGTATGTTCGCTGTTCTGCTTCTGGACGTCGATGCGGCATGGTAGCAGAATCACTGGCCCCGATCAGGATCCGGACATTTCCATGATCGATTGCCATAAGGGTATCCGCTGAGTATTTTCCAAGACGGAACCGGTCCTGCAAAAAATGTAATATGGCGAGCCGCAGCTCCGGAGGAGCGGGCATGAAACTCGACAGGTCATTCATACGTCTCCCGTACCGCTTTGATGCCGAGCGGATGGCGGCGGAGGTGGCCGGCTTGCCCGGCAGCGCCTGGATCACTCATCCGGCTGCCTTCAAGGGCAATTCGGCAGTCCCGCTCGTGTCCCGGGACGGCGGAAGAAACGATGACTTCCACGGAGCCATGTCCGTCACTCCTTATCTGGAGGAATGCCGCTACCTGCAACAGGTGATGGCGAGCTTCGGCGAAGTGCTGGGGCGTTCGCGTCTCATGAAACTTGCCGCGGGCGCAGAAGTGGTGGCGCATGTGGACTTCAACTATCACTGGTATACACGTGTCCGCATACATGTGCCGGTTATCACCAATCCGGCCGTGCAATTCCATTGCGGTAAAGACAGCCTCCATATGCAGGCGGGTGAATGCTGGATTTTTAATTCCTGGCGCAGGCACAGGGTGGTAAACGACAGCGAACAGGATCGGGTTCATCTGGTGATAGACGCGGCGGGGTCGTCCCGGTTCTGGGCGACGGTGCGCCAGATGCAGTGCTTCGATCCCGTTGCGGACCGGGAGGCGATCGAGTCCCGGATCAGCGACGTTTCCTACGAGGCCGGGCGGTCGGTCGAAATTCTGACGGAAGCGTTCAATGTCTCGCCGGTCATGGCGCCCGGCGAAGTCGACGCGCTGACCCGGGAAATCATCGCGGATTTCGAGAGTCACGCAGGCAATGATCCGGTGCTTGTTTCACAGTACAGGGACCTGTTGCAGGATTTCGCCAGGGACTGGCGCGAGATTTGGCATCTGTTCGGGTTCCGCAAGGAAGGGTGGAGCCGGTACCGGGCGGCCATCGATAATGTGCAGCGGAAACTGGATCCGGACAACCGGGCACTTCTCACGCAGAGCAATGAGGTGGGGGTGAACCCGATCATTGTGCAGAGGGTCCTGCGTGCGGCTCTGGCCGAGGATCAGTGGGAGAGGTTCGTCTCCCCGGGCTAGTGCACCCCGTCGTCCATAATGAACCATTCTCGCGGCGCCTTTTCGCGTCTG
>JBBDSK010000058.1:0-9540 GCA_040904985.1 Woeseia sp.
AGAGCCAGGGAGTCGCGGGCTGTCACCCGTCCGCCCCGCCGGCGCCGATGTTGCGCCGGTACTGCGCCAGAAGTCGGTCCCTTACTCATCAGCCGATGATTTCACCGGCGTGCAAGCGTCGCAGCTCCTCGCCGATGCAAGCCGATCGGCTCGTAGTCGATAGCAATTCTTGATCAGCGCGCTGCGTGGCGCCACATCGCTGTTGGAGAGGCTAACGGGTAACAGGTGAGTCCGGCGGCGATGTCGTTTCGCCTCGTGGCCCCGTCAGCGCTGAACCATGCGTCTTACCTGCTCAGCGTACTTCTCGGCATCAGCCTCACTACCGTCGCGCGGCACGCCTTCTTCGGCGGGCACCTGTATCCCCTTCTGGCATGCCGGACGCTGCTCCATGACCTCGATCCATCGCTGCAGGCCTTCGAGCCCGGCAATCGACACGCCCGACCATTCATGCGTGCGCACCCAGCACCAGTTAGCAATGTCGGCGATGGAAAAATCGTCTGCCAGCCACTCGGATTCGCTCAGGCGCGTATTGAGGACTTCGAACAATCGCCGGGACTCGTTCTGGTAACGGTCTATGGCCGCCTGAATCTTCTCCGGAAAGTACCGATAAAAGACGTTCGCCTGCCCCATCATCGGCCCTACCCCGCCCATCTGGAACATCAGCCATTGGATGACCCGCGAACGCTCTTTAGCGTCCGTTGGCAGCAACCTGCCGGCCTTCTCGGCAAGGTAGATCATGATGGCGCCCGACTCGAAGACGGCAAATCCGTCGTCGACAATGGTCGGGATGCGGCCGTTCGGATTGATCCGCAGGTAGTCCGGACGCTTCTGCTCGCCGGAAGCCAGATCGACCTTGCGCAACGTATACGGCAGGTCTAATTCCTCGAGGGTCACGGAGGCCTTCCGGCCATTGGGGGTGGCGGCGGTGTACAATTCGATCATCGTCGACTCCTCGCTGCCCGTCACGCAGCGTGCTTTTTCCATGCGAACTTCCTGAACGGCTCGTCGACCGGTGTCGCGGCGATGGCATTCACGTAGTTGCTCATCGTCTTCTGAGCCACGCCCAGCAACACTTCGAGCACCTGGCGCTGATTGTATCCCGCGTCCAGAAACGCCTGAACCTGCGCCGGGTGCAGATTGCCGCGCTGGCGAACGACGTTCAGGGTGAATTCGCGCAACGCCTCCAGTTTTGCGTCCGGCAGCGGCGTCTCGCGGCGCAGGGCATTGGAGATCTCGTCGGAGATCTGCATGCTCCTGGCAATGCCGGTATGCACCGGCACACAGTAATGGCAGCCGTGCTCGACACTGATCGATAGCCAGACAACCGTCTGCTCTTCCGCGGTGAAGCTGGTCTGGGTGAAAAGTTCATGGAGCGTCTTGTAGCCCTCGAGCAGCCCCGGCGCCTCCGCCATCACGGCATGAAGATTGGGGATCATCCCGAATGCCTTTTGAGACGCTTCCAGTAACGGTTTACTGGCCTCGGGGGCCGTCTGTGCGTTGTAGAGCGAGAAGTCCATCATCCGGGTTTCCTCTTGGGTTTCCTCTTGGGTTTCCTGTGTGATTTTGCACGTACGCGCCTCTTCGCCCGCAGTGACTCGCACAATGCCGGGTTCACGGTGAGCGGCGACAAGCCTATCCGGCGCAACAGGAAAGCTTTGTCACATCCTTGCCGAAGCCCTGCGCGGCGAGCTTCAGTCCTTCGACCGTCGTCAGGTACGGAAAGATCGTCTCGCCCAGTTCCCGTGCCGTCATTCCGTGCTTGATGGCGAGCGCCAGGGTCTGGATGCTGTCGGCGCCCTCCGGCGCGAGAATCTGTCCGCCCAGAAGACGATCGGTCCCGGCGTCGGCAACGAGCTTGATCAAGCCGCGCGTATCCCGCGCTGCCAACGCCCGCGGCACGTGGTCGAGCGGGACAAGGGATATTTTCGTTTCGAATCCTGCCGATTTCGCCGCCCATTCGCTCAGGCCAACGCCCGCCACCTGGGGGTCGGTGAACACGACCCAGGGCATGGCGGAATTGTCGTAGACCAGGCTGTCGCCGTTCAACGCGTTCAGCGCGGCGAACCTGGCGCCGTAGGCAGCCATGTAGACGAACTGGTCCTGCCCCGTCACGTCGCCGGCGGCATAAACGCCCGGCCTCGTCGTGCGCATCCGCTCGTCGACTTTGATGCCGCCGCCTGCCAGCTGCTCGATATTCGCATCCTCGAGGCCCAGCGTTTCGACATTCGGCGCACGCCCGGTCGCGATCATGAGGCGCTCGGCCGTCAGTTCGACAAGCTTGCCATTCTCCTTCACGCTGAGCGTCACACCGGTCCTGTCTTCTCGGCAGGACGCGTAGGCAAAACCGCAGTGGACGGTAATGCCCTCCTCCCGAAGGAATGTCGTGAGCGCGTCGCTGACTTCCGGCTCGACCTGCGGGAGCAGGCGGGAGCGGCAGACAATGGTCACCTTCACCCCGACGCGCGCCAGCATCTGCGCAAGCTCGCAGCCGATGTAGCCGCCGCCAACGACGACCAGACTTTGCGGCAGCTCGTGAAGATCGAGCACCGAGGTGCTCGTCAGGTAATCGACCTTGTCGATGCCCGGAATGAGGGGCACGGCCGGTCGAGCGCCGGTGGCGATGATAATCTTGTCCGCATGGAGGGCATCACCGCCCACTTCGATACCCGCGCCATTCAGCCGTGCGGCGCCCGCGATGTAGGCGACGCCGTTATAGCCGGGCAGGAGATCGATGTATTTCTTTCGCCGGAGTGACGAGACCAGATCGTCCTTCGCGCTCACGAGCGCCGGCCAGTCGGTAAGATGCGCTTCTCCCGCGAGGCCGGGGAAGCGCCCAGAGGCGCGCGCACCGTGCAGAGCCTCGGCCGCGCGAATCATGGTCTTCGACGGCACGCAGCCCACGTTCACGCAAGTGCCGCCGATAGTCCCGTGGCCGATCAGCGCGACTTGCGCCCCTTGCTCGGCGGCCGTGATCGCGGCTGAAAATCCAGCCGATCCGGCGCCGACGACCGCAAGGTCGTAGCCGCTGCCGACGATTCCGGTCTTGGGGATCGTGACGTCTTTCACGGCCACCCGCGTCAGCTTGTTGGTTCCGCCGGATAACCCGCGTTCGTGGAAGCGGCCGCTATGTCCGCTGGCGACGTCACTGACTGGTCAAAGACGACACGCGCCGTCTTCGCCTCGAAATCGACTTCCACCGAACGGACCCCCGGCACGCCGGCCATCGCTTTCTTGACCGTAATGGGGCACATCGCACAGGTCATGTTCCCGACCCGCAGGGTGACGACCTGCTCCGCGACGGCCGCCTGTTGTGCGCTGGTGTCGGCGCGGACGGGACTGACAGCGTCGAGCGCGGCAAAGCCGACAGCGCCCAACGGGACGAGCATGGCGGCAAGAACTGTTTGTGTTTTCATGTGACCTCCTAATAGAAGAGCGGCGCCCAATAGTTGATGGTGGCGGCGAGCACAGCCAGAACCGTTCCGGTCTGCAACACCGCCTTCGTGACAAAGCGCGAGGCCGGACGGGTGCAATAGCCGTCCGCGCAAGCCTTCCGCGGCCTGAAATAAACGTGCCAGAATCCACCGGCGAGGAAGAGCCCGGTGGCTGCCAGGAAGTAAGGTTTGTAGGGCTCGAGCGCCGTCAGGCTGCCGACCCACGCGCCGCCTGCGCCCAGCGTGACCAGCAATAGCGGCAAGATGCAGCATGACGAGGCAAGTGCGGCGCCGACTATCCCGGCGGTGGCGAACAGCCCCGCGCCGTCCTTTTCGCGCGAGACTTCCCCTTCCTGCCGCTCACTCGGCCCCGGCGATGGCGGATTGGCTTGCAATTGTTCCTTCATGGCTGCAATGTAAACCCTGTACTAACTACAGGGTCAAGAGGTTCTTTTATCGATGGAGGATCGCAGCACAGCGAAGGGCATGACGCGGGGCCAGTTGGCCAGCCGCACCGGCTGTAATCCGGAGACCATCCGTTATTACGAGCGGGTCGGGCTGATGCCTTCTCCTGCGCGCAGCGAGAGCGGCTATCGCCAGTACGATCCGCCGCACGAACAGCGGCTGCGCTTCATTATGCGCGGCCGTGAGCTGGGCTTCTCGATCGGCGACATCGAGGGGCTGCTGGACCTCGTGGACAGCCGCGCCGTTAGCTGTGCCGAGGTGAAGGGCACCGCGCAGGCCCATCTGGACGCCGTGCGTGACAAGATCGCCGATCTCAAACGCATGGAGTCTGTTCTCGCCGATACGGTCCGCTCGTGCAGTGGAGCTGACGTACCGGAATGCCCGCTGATCGATACGCTGTTCGATAAGGACGGCGTTGACGCGGGAAAGAGGTAGGCTGCGAGTCCGGGTCGATGGCAGGAAACGCCATCGCCTCCGAGAGCTGGTGCACCCGGTCCGCTCCGCATCAGTCCTCTATCGGCAGTAAGCGATTCGTCCTTCCGTCATCCAGGCGATAGCCCCACTTCTTCAACAGCCGGCCCTCCAGCGACCTGTCTCTGTACTCGTCGGGAATCAGGACCGGAATTCCGTAGATGACCGGAAAGTAACGGCTGCATCGCGGGCAGGTCATCAAGGCTTCGAGGATCTCTCCAGCTACCTCGTCCCGTGCGAAGACCTCAATCTCCAGGTCGTGCTTGTCCACCGGGCAACACAGTTTGTCCGTGAGAGAGTCCTTCATGTTGCGTCGACCGCCTTCCGGCTCAAAGCGCGTTTGTAGGCCGAGGCTGCCTCGCCGGGAGCGGCCGCATCCAGGATCCCGGAGATAACCGCCACGCCGTCAAACTGCGGTTCCAGTTGCCTCAGGGGGCCGTCGATCCTTCCGGGCGTGATTCCGCCTGAGAGCAGCAGCGGCAGCGAGGTCAGTTCCCTGGCCTCCCGCACGGTCTCCGGCCGGACAATTTCGCAATCGCCAACCGAAAGCGACGGAAACATGGCGCAGAAGGAAACATAATCCATGCCGTTTTCCTCCGCCCAGCGGACAATCTCCAGGTCGTTACTGCAGGTGATGCCAGCGATGAAATCGCAGGCGACCTCTCCCCTTATACGCTCGAAATCTTCCGGAATCGCATCGAAGTGGACGCCGTCGAGGTTCGCCGTCTTCAGCAGGTCCCATTCCTCGTTAATGAGCAGAGGCGCTCCATGATCCAAAGCCAGCTCCTTGATGGAAGCGACCAGCCGCTCCTTGCCCCTCCGGTCCATATCCTTTGGCCAGCGGTTCCAGATCTGCAGGATGTCGGCGCCGCCGTCCAATGCCTGCCGCGTCTTCTCCAGCAATTCCGCACGCTCGACCGACGGATCGATCACGAGGTAGACGATACCGGTTTGACGGGATGCGCCGTCCTTCCTGAACGGATTACTGACGCTATTCATGTCCATCCTGCCTTTGCCGCTTTGAAGAAAGCGTGCCAGTACGGGTCCCTGCCGTCGAAGGAAAAAGCTCGTTCTTCTCCGTTCTCAATGAGCCTGAACCCCTCGTCGGCCGTCGTCATCTCTCCGACCACGGTAGCCGGGATCGATGCTTCCCGCAGGCGGCCCAGAAGGGCCTCTTCCGTGCCCTTCTTCACGGCCATGATCATGGAGCCCGCACCCACGCAGCGCCGATAGTCGACGTCGAAAAGCGCCGTTATCCGGCGAACGGCTTCCCCGACCGGCAGCTTGTCGCTGTCAACGGAAAACCCGCAGCCCGAAGCCTCGGCCATTTCCGAGATCGCCCCAAGAAGGCCGCCCTCCGTCGCATCGTGCATCGCTTTCAGCTCGCTGTTCGGCGCCAGTGCCTCGGCAGCCGCCAGGGCGTCCTGCAGCGAAGACGTGCGGTAGAAGTTCTCGCAGCCCTGCTCCCAGAGCTCCCGGCCGATCTTGTTTCGCACAGTCTCCGGAAAACTCATGGCCAGGATCGAGGACGCCGCGAGGGCACACTCCCTGGTGGCGACGATTCGGTCGCCCGGCTCTGCCCCATCGCCTGTGACGATCTGGTCCAGCGGCGCCGTCAGAAACATGGTACCGCCGCCGGGCGTGGTGGAATTCTGCCCCGGCGCCTGCGCGGTGTGCCCGCCGGTAATCGCCACGCCGATATCGTCGCAATAGCTGTGAATATGTCCCCAGTACTCCCTGAACGGGGCAAGCTCGAGATCCGCCGGCAAGTTCAGGACGAACTGCGCGTACTGGGGAGCAAATCCGGTGGTCGCCATGTCGTTCGACAGCAAGTGAACCGACAGCCAGGCGGATTCTCTCAAACCGAGGGAGGGAACGAGCGACAGCGGGTCGCTGGATATCGCGAGCCCCATGCCGTTGCCGATATCCACTACCGACGTGTCGACGCCGAACGCCGGCCCTTTGACGACATGCTCGCGCCGCCGCCCCTGTTTCGGCTGTATGACTTCCTGGAACAGTCGGCTGCTTATCTTTCCGATTTGATCTTCAAAAGCGCTCACTCGTTACTCCGAAAGGAAATCCTCCTGATTCACATCCGTCAATTTCACATGCAGCCCAAAGAAATCACCCACCGGCACTCTCCACTGCTGGACTGGAAACCACGTCGGCAGGCCGGTAGCGGTCCACTCGATGGTGTAAGACCTGTGCTGCAGAGCTTTGTGAATGGTATCGATGAGTTTCTTCGGGGTATAAAAGCTGGCGGTCTCGTAGTAGGGATTCTTCCCGAATGCCTGCTGAATCCGCCTGCGCACCACCTTGGTGGAGTTTCGGTTCATGATGCCGAAGATGATCCCGTACCGACTTACCCGCACCGCCTCGCGAATCACTTTGACCGGATCGTCGTAATAGGCAAAAGTGGCTATGAACGCGAGCGCGTCGAAGCTGTTGTCCTTGAACGGCATGTAGTGCGAGTCGGCCCAGACGAGGTCGCCATCGAACAGTTTCACGCCCTCCCCCAGCATGAACGGCGATATATCCGCGCCTGTCGCTTCGATACCGACCTCCTTCCACCATCGAGTGAAGCGGGTGGTACCACAGCCAAATTCCAGCAGGGTTTTCACCCGCTTGTCTTTCCCGATGAGCGAGGCCAGCACCTTTTTCTGCCAGATCTCGGCCCGCTTGTAGCGGCCCTCGTAATAATCCTCGTAGCACTCGATATGCTTTCGGTTGAAGAACCACTCCTCGCGGCCTTGCCACTGCTCCAGCCGTTTTATGGGGAGATTGAAACCTTTTTTCTTCTCTATATTGCTCATGACACACGCAGCCGAAAGCGCTCGCCGAAACCGGCAGGCCGCCCGTGAACGGGCTCCTGGCCAGCTGGCGGGAGCGCTAAACGATGATAGGCATCAGCGCATGGTACTGCGGATCGCGTCTCGACACCATGCACGGCGCCAGGACGAAATACACAATGTCGCGCGCATCGGTTCTCCTGCTCAGCGCGCGGCCCTTCGCAACAGGTCGGCCGTTTCGCTTTCGAGCAAGGTCAGGAACTTCTCCTTTAGCAGCGTTCGTTCCTGCACATCCGGGGATGAACCGCGCGTCAAAGTCTGCAGTGTTGCTCAGGACTCCCGCGCCTCGTTCACCATGTCGACATTACGTCCAACCCGCTTCAGGTCGCGCCAAGCGGCGTTCTTTCCCGCAATACGCAGAGGGCGGCCCTCCATTTGCCGGACGTGCGAAAGAATATCGGCGGCAGGACGTGCCGTATGGGTAAACTCGATCGTTCCATAGGGCGTTTTATAGACGCCCTTGCGTCCGGTGGTCATAACCGTCAGCCGATCGATCGGGATCTGCGAGATCTCGCCGTATTCGGACAGAGCGGATTCCAGGCTGACGTAGTTGAACTCCCCGGGACGCAGGGCCTCGGCGATCCGCTCGATCACGCGACTGTCGAACGAGTGGGCGTACGGGTTCACGTAGACCCCGCGACAGGCACGCGTCAGGAGCCCGGCTTTGACCAGCCGGTTGAGCCCCTCGCTGAAAGTCTTCGGCTTGTCCTCCGGAAACAGCTTGGCGAGCGCTTTCCGCGTAAAGACGTACCGCCCCTGTCGATCCCAATCCCGGAGAACTTCCGATGCCCGCCCCTGATTCACACGCCTCGCCTCCTAAATGGACGCCAATGCTATCAATAAATAGTAAAACTGTCCACTTAAATCCTGCTATGCCGACACGCTCGAGAACCGATCGAAGCCGCCATACGCACCGGCAGCAACGCACAGCACGTGAGCGCCACCTGGCTGGACATCGTAGTATGCGGACAGTGCAGTCGCAAATGTGCGACGCCCGCCAGCAGCGAGAATCTTCCGCGACAGGACATGCCATGAAGAATGGTGCGAGCGAACGTAACGGAGCGATCCCTGTTCCATTGCTGGACCTCAAAGCGCAATACGACTCGCTCCGCAAGCCGATCGAAGCGGCTATACGCGAGGTCTGCGAGAGTCAGCAATTCATCCTGGGGCCGCAGGTCGGGGAATTCGAAGACAAGGTCGCGGAATATTCGCAGTCACGCCACGCGATTGGCGTTTCATCCGGTACGGATGCCCTGCTTGTCGCGTTGATGGCAATCGGTGTTGGCCAAGGCGACGAAGTGGTCACGAGCGCCTATGCCTTTTTTGCCAGTGCGGGAGCCATATCGCGGCTGGGTGCTCGTCCCGTGTTCTGCGACATCGACGCTGACACCTGTAACATCGACCCGGGTGCTGTTGCTTCTTTCCTGGAAGCCGATTGCAGAAGAAAGGGCGACCAGTTGGTCAACGTCCGCACAGGCGCCGTGGTCAAAGCCATCGTGCCCGTACACTTGTTCGGCCAGATGGCCGATATGACGGCGCTCTCCGAACTGGCGCAACGCCACCGCTTATCCCTGATCGAGGATGCTGCCCAGGCCATAGGCGCGGAGACGCCGGACGGCAGGCGCGCCGGCAGCATTGGCGACATCGGCTGCTTTTCATTCTTTCCCAGCAAAAACCTGGGTGCCTTCGGTGACGCGGGGATGTGCGTTACCCAGTCGGACGAGCTCGCCGCCGTCATTCGCCGCCTGCGGGTGCATGGCGCTGACCGCGGCGGAGACGTCGCGGACCTCGGCGGCAACTTTCGGCTCGATACGCTACAAGCGGCCGTGTTGAATGTGAAGTTTCATTCTCTGGAGAAGTGGACAGAGGCAAGGCGCGAAAACGCCTCGCGGTACGACCGGTACTTCAACGACACAGCCTTACCGCTGCAAACTCCGCGGGTACATGAGGGTTTCCGGCACATCTACAACCAGTACGTCATTGACGTTGCCCAACGCGACCCGCTAAAGGACTATCTTGCCGAAAGGAATATCGGCACGGCCGTTTATTATCCCGTTCCGCTGCACCGGCAGACCTACTATGCCCGGCTCGGCTATCGGCAGGCTTCTTATCCCGTCGCCGAGAGGGCCGCGATGCGGACACTTGCCCTGCCCGTTTATCCGGAGATGACGAGCGCCCAGCAAGAACACGTCATGCACTCCATTGACGGGTTCTACCGCCGTTAGCGACCGCTCATTACGATCACTCCAGCCAACCTTGGGACGCTCCCGCCCGCATTATTCATGAACGTTAGACGGTGGTGGTAAGCGGCGCCCCGATTGCGG
>JBBDSK010000059.1:0-5401 GCA_040904985.1 Woeseia sp.
GGGCTCGACATCCCTGTCTCGCACGCTCCTGCAAGGCCTTCCCCGCAACCGAGGCGCCGCCAGTGCGGGTGGCTGGCGTTCATGAATAATGCGGGCTGGCGGTGCGGGCCGGCGCGGCCGGAGTCGCCCGAAATACGGCGATCGGCATCATGCCGCAAAGCATTTAGGCGCGACCGCAGCGCTCGAGAAGCGCTTTTTTTACCGGCGGCGAGACGAATTCGCTGACGTCGCCGCCGAGGCTTGCGATTTCCCTGACCATGCTGGAGGAAATATAGGTGTAAGTCTCCGTCGGCGTTAGAAACGCCGTTTCCACCTCGTCGGTCAGATGCCGGTTCATGTTCGCAAGCTGAAATTCGTACTCGAAATCGGAGATTGCCCGCAAGCCGCGGACGATCACCCTGAGCCCGTGGTCTTTCGCGAAGCTGACGGTCAGTCCTTCGTAGCCGGTAACTTCGACGCCGTCGATGCCGCCCAGCACGGCGCGGGCGAGCGCAACTCTCTCGTCCAGCGAAAACATCGGCTCCTTGCCCGGATTGGCCGCAATGGCAACCACGACCTTGTCGAACAGGCGGCAGGCTCGCCGCACGAGATCTTCGTGCCCGCGGGTGATCGGGTCGAAAGTCCCGGGATACATTGCAGAGACGGACATTGCGCGCTCCTTCGTCGGTTTTCGGCTTGTTTGCCCGCCTTCGCTGCTTTTCTGCATGATTTTCAGGGAGCCGCCGCAACATCAGCCAGCAGGTAGCGGACATTACCTGCTTTTTTTTCCCGCCGCACCGTCCAGCCGGGCGGAAGCGTTGCTGCCGCCTTGCGCGCGTCCTGCTCGACGTAAACGCTGGCGCCCTGCGCGAGCCAGCCCCGTCCCTCGAGAAGACCGCACAGCGCTTCAAGGTTATCGAAAGAGTAAGGAGGATCCAGGAATACGAAGTCGTGGGCGGCCGGCTCCGCCGCTTGCAGAAACCGGAGTGCATCCACGCCATGGACAACCGCATGCTCTGCGCCCAGATTGTCAACGCTGTCGCGCAGAAATCTTACAGCGCGCGGATCGCGCTCCACGAATTGCACGGCCGCGGCACCCCGGGACAGCGCTTCGAGCCCCAGCACGCCGCTTCCCGCGAACAGATCGAGGCATCGCGATCCCTCGATACGCGGTGCGATCCAATTGAAGAGCGTTTCCCTTATGCGCTCGGATGTGGGACGTAGCTCGGGAACGTCGGCGACGTCCAGCCGCCGACCGCGCCATTTTCCCGCTACAATACGCACGCGGCCCGGCGGTGCGGCTCTTCGATGCTGGCTCGTGGACGGTCGTCTCCTCATGGGTTTCTCATTTGATCGTGTTTGGCAGAAAAAATAAATCTGAAACCGCGCCCGAGGACGCGCCGCGCGAAGGATTCGTGAAGCGCCTCAGGACGCGTTTGAACAGCGGCAGCCGCTGGCTCTCTTATGATCTTGCCAATCTGGTGCCCGGCGGCAAGATCAACGAGGAGGTTCTCGAGGATCTCGAGTCGAGACTGGTGATGGCAGACGTCGGCGTCGATGCTACATCGGTCATTATCGATGACCTGAAAAAGCGTCTTGCCCGAAAAGAGCTGAAAGACGTCGATGCCCTGACCAGGGGTCTCAAAAAAACCATGACCGATATCCTGGCAAGCGTCGAGGATCCGCTGGAGATTTCGGCGGCGCAACCCTTCGTCATCCTGGTCGTCGGCGTCAATGGTGCCGGCAAAACCACGACAATCGGCAAATTGGCAAAACGCCTGACGGACCAGGGATTCTCGGTCATGCTGGCGGCAGGCGACACCTTCCGCGCGGCGGCCGTCGAACAGTTGCGCATCTGGGGCGAGCGAAACGATGTACCGGTCATCGCACAGCAACATGGCGCGGATCCCGCCGCGGTCATTTTCGACGCCTTTACCGCGGCCCGTTCGCGGGGCACCGATGTGCTGATCGCGGATACCGCGGGGCGGCTGCAGAGCCAGGGAGGCCTCATGGACGAGCTCGCAAAAATCAAGCGGGTGCTGGCGCGTCACGACGCTGCGGCGCCGCAGGAAATACTTCTCGTGCTCGACGCCGGCCTGGGGCAGAACGCGATGCAGCAGGCGGAAAAGTTTCATTCGGCGCTGGGCGTGACCGGCATTGCCATAACGAAGCTGGACGGCACCGCCAGAGGCGGCATTTTGCTCGCCATTGCCAATCGCTTCGGGATCCCGGTGCGTTTCATCGGCATAGGGGAAGCACTGGAGGACATGCAGCCCTTCAATGCGGACGATTATGTCGATGCGCTGCTCTCCAGCGGCGAGGCTCGGCCGTCTTGATCCGGCTGGAGAGCGTCACCAAACGATTTCCCGGCGGCCAGGAGGCCCTGAAAGATCTGACGCTCGCCGTCGACAAGGGCGAAATGGCCTTTGTGACGGGGCATTCCGGGGCGGGCAAAAGCACATTGCTGCGCCTTCTGGCGCTGATCGAGCGGCCGACCGCCGGCCAGGTCATCGTCGACGGGCAGAACACGCGACGCGTATCGAGGCGAAGGATCCCGGGATATCGGCGGCAGATCGGCATGGTCTTTCAGGATCACAGGCTTCTTTACGATCGCCCGGTGTTCGACAACGTCGGTTTGCCGTTGGTCATCGCCGGTGTGGGGCACCGGGAGGCGGCGCGGAAGGTTCGCGCGGCTCTCGACCAGGTGGGCCTGTTGCACAAGGAAAAGCGCAACCCGGAAACGCTGTCTACAGGCGAACAGCAGCGCGTGGGCATCGCCCGCGCCATCGTCACGCGCCCCAAACTGCTGATCGCCGATGAGCCTACGGGCAACCTCGACCCGGAACTGTCGCTCGAGGTGATGCGCATTTTTCGCCGCTTCAACGAAGTGGGCGTGACGGTGCTCATTGCGAGCCACGATATTTCGCTGATCGACCAGCTTGGCTGCCGGCGAATCTCGCTGGAAAACGGCTCGCTCGCCGTTGCAGATGACGACGAAGGCTTCGATGCTGCCTATGGGGAACGCCCGGAACTTTCCGTGGAGCGGGAGCGGTGGCGCTAAAAAGAACGTCGGACGCATTCGTGCCGGCAAAGCCGGCGGGAGCCCTTTCGACGTGGCTTCTGCGACACGTCGGCACCTCCGTCGCGTCGCTGGTCAGACTCGCAAGGCAGCCCTTTGCCAGCATGATGACAGTGCTGGTGATTGCCGTCACGCTGGCACTGCCGGCCGCCATGCACCTCATCATCAAGAACGTCCACTCGATCAGTGGCGGCTGGGAAAACGCCCTCGATTTTTCTGTCTACCTGAAAATCGGGACGTCCGCGGAACAGGCCGGCGCCGTTGCCGGGCTGATCGAGCAACGGGCGGACGTCCGGCAGGTAAGGCTCATTCTCGCCGATGAGGCGCTGGCGGAATTCAAGGCGGACTCGGGCTTCGGTGCCGCTCTCGACCATCTGTCCCTCAATCCGTTGCCGCATGCCATCGTGGTGCGGCCCGCGAGCAGTAATACGCAGCAGTCGCTGGCGCTGATGCACGAGGAACTGGGAAATCTGCCGGAGACGGATATCGTGCAGGCGGATACCGACTGGGTGCAGCGCTTTCACGCCATCCTGGACATGCTGCAACAGGCAATCGCTATCGGCGCTTCGCTCCTGGGCGCTGCGATCGTCGTAATCATCGGCAACACGATCCGGCTGGACATCCAGAACCGGCGCGAGGAGATCGAAGTCACGAAGCTGATTGGCGCAAGCAACGGGTTCGTCAGGAGACCCTTTCTGTGGTCGGGCCTCTGGTACGGCCTTGGCGGCGGCTTGCTGGCCCTGGCACTGGTCGGTTACGGGCTCTGGTTTGTGAGGGAACCGGTCGCGCGCCTGGCTGGTCTATACAACAGTTCCTTCAGCATTGTCTCACTGGATTTCACCGAGAGTTTCCTGATCACGGGCACCGGAGTGGCGCTGGGCCTCGCGGGCTCATGGCTGGCAGTGGCGCGCCATATGCGTCGTATCGAGCCTCGCTGACGACAGCGCCGGGGTTCGCGCGGCCGCGGCAGCCAGGTCGCTGAAAAGCCTTACCTTTCCACCCTTTTTCTTCGCGGAACTACAGCGCTTGTTAGCACTCAAATCGCGCGAGTGCTAAAATCGCATTCCACGCAGGAGGTAGCAACGACATGACATCGGCAGTAGCAACGGTTAACCGCGATCTGGTCCTGGCGGGGCCAATCGGCAGTCTCGATGCCTACATTCAGGCCGTCGGGTCCATTCCTGTTCTCAGCAAGGAGGACGAGCAAGCGCTGTCTCGCCGCTATCGCGACGGGGAAGACATCGACGCCGCGCGCGACCTGGTGATGGCTCACTTGCGCTTCGTCGTACATATCGCCAAAGGCTATCTCGGCTATGGCCTGCCGTTGAGCGACCTGGTGCAGGAGGGCAATGTCGGCCTCATGAAGGCCGTCAAACGCTTCGACCCCGACTACGGCGTGCGGCTCGTGTCCTTTGCCGTGCACTGGATCCGGGCGGAAATCCACGAGTACGTTCTGCGAAACTGGCGGATTGTAAAAGTTGCCACGACCAAGGCGCAGCGCAAGCTGTTCTTTAATCTGCGCAAGTCCAAGAAAAGCCTGGCCTGGCTGTCGCAGGACGAGACCGATGCCGTTGCCAGCGACCTCGGGGTAACGTCGGACGAAGTCACGGAAATGGAACGGAGACTGAGTTCCCGCGATGCGGTATTCGATCCCGGCCCGGAGGCGGACGATGAGGAGATGTTCACACCGGCCGCCTACCTGCCGAGCCCGGACGCCGACCCGGCAATCATGATGGAAAACCTGGACTGGCATGACGACGCCACCTCGCGCATGGCAGACGCGATGACGGGTCTCGATGATCGCAGTCGTCACATTCTCCAGAGCCGGTGGTTGTCCGACGAGAAACAGACGTTGCACGAACTCGCCGACGAGTACGGCGTCTCCGCTGAACGCATCCGCCAGATCGAAAATAACGCGATGAGGAAACTGAGGGTGGCGATGGAGGCCTGACCTCCGGCCAGAACCTTTCTCAGGCGTAAGTACGGCGGCGGTACCGGATATAGCCGCCTTCCCCGATGTCCAGGGGATCGTGGTGCGTCCAGTGCACCAGTCCCCCGAGATCGTTCCACTCGTACAGGCCGCGAAAGCGGATCCGGTCGCCAATGCCCAGCGGAACCCTTGCCGCCAGGTCGATGTTATGGGCGATCAGCACACTCTGGCCATTCCGCAAATCGAGGATCAGGCGCTGGTGTCTGGCGCCGTCATTGTCATCCGGGATCAGCCGCGCGACGACACCGGTGGCTTCAATCCAGGTGCCGGTATCGCTCTTTTCGTATCGCCGTCTCATCGGGTGCCGTCATTATTGTTGTTGTTTTTCGCGGCAGAGGCAGTTGCGGGGGGGG
>JBBDSK010000059.1:5411-9531 GCA_040904985.1 Woeseia sp.
GCGCGCCGGGAAGGGGGCCATTGCCGGGTAAGCACGTATCTACGCCGTCAGCGGCACCATCGTTATTTCCACCCGGCGGTTGGTCTGCCGCCCGGCGTCCGTGCCATTATCCGCTACCGGATGGGACTCTCCCATACCCAGAGTCAGAAGGCGTTCGCCGGATACATCCTGCGATCGCAGGTACTGGGCAACAGCGGCCGCGCGCCGTTCCGAGAGGCGCTGGTTGTAGGAGTCGCTGCCGGTGCTGTCCGTATGGCCGGCCACCTCGACAACCGTCTTGCCGTACTCCTTCATCACCTTCGATACCGAATTCAGCACGTCAAAAAATGCGGGGCTCAGATCGGAGCTGTCAGAGGCGAACGTCACGTTACCTGGCATGTTCAGCGTGATGTTGTCGCCAATTCTCGTGACACTGACGCCGGTGCCCTGGAGCTCGGCGCGCAGTTTCGCCTCCTGGCGATCCATGTAGTTGCCCACTGCGGCGCCCGCGAGCGCGCCTACGCCGGCAAGTATCATCGCGTGTTGCCGCCGTTCCACGGCATCGTCGCCGGAGATGAGGCCTACTACCGCTCCGGATGCAGCACCGATCATCGCGCCTTTCGAAGCGCTGCTCGTCTTCGATTCCTGCGTGTAGGCGTCGAGCGTTTCGCAGCCGCCAATTACCACAGCCATAGACGCTGCGACCGCAGCGATTCCCAAAGCTCTTTTATTCATCATCGATTCCTACCATTTGCCCAGGACAAGATTGCGATCTTCGGCGCATTGGAAAGGCCTTTCGATCGGTGGGCGTATTGTAGCGACTCTGGACCTGAACGCTGACTTAAACCCGGAATAAAGTGCGCACTGGTTCTCATTTTCCTTTGCACAATCCGGCTTTCACGGCCGGGCAAAACCGCTGTGTAGAATGAGGGACGCTTATCACCCGGCTGACGGAGCGCCAAATGTCCCAGTCCGACCGCTGGCTGTCGCTATATGAAGACAGTCACCGCGATATGTCGCAGCAGCCTTTTTACTGGCTTGCGGTCGCAGCACTTTTGCCGGCGACCGCCGGAATGCTCTGGTCCCTCCCGGTGCCGGCGGGATTCGTCGAAATTTCGCCGGTGCTCAACTGGGGCACCGCATTTCTCATGGCCACCCTTGTTTACTACTTCATCATTTCCGTGCCGCTGGCAATCGGCATGCTGCCACCGGTTTTTTTCCTGACGGCGCTGGGGCTGTGGCTGTCGCGCACCGGCCTGTCGGTCGCCGGCGCTTCGCTGGGGCTGATGATCGCAGCCCTTGGCGGCCTCTACACGGGCCATCGCGGGCGAGGCGGAACGGGGGCAATTTTGCGCGACATCCAGCTGATGCCGATCGGCCCGATCTGGTTGCTGTCGAGGCTCTACAGGCGCCTGGGCATCCCGTTCTGATCCGGGGCCGCCCTCTGCCGGCACGCACCACTGCCCCGCGACGCCGATTCCGGTAACATCACGTTCCCCTTACCATCCGCACAAATCCGCAGGAGCATCCGTGGCTACCAGTACCCGTTCGATCACCAAACCCTCGGCCGGCAGAAAAGCCCTGGATCCTCTTGATCTGTTCGACATCCGCGCCGAGCTGAGCGATGACGAGCGCATGGTTCAGGACTCCGTTTCCCGCTTCGTCGATGACAGGGTATTGCCCGGCATACGTGAGGCGTTCGAACGGCATTATTTCCCGAAAGAACTCGTTCCGGAAGTGGCGGATCTGGGCCTTCTCGGCAGTTCGCTCGAGGGCTACGGCTGCGCCGGCCTCAACAGCGTCAGTTACGGCCTCATCTGCCAGGAACTCGAGCGCGGGGACAGCGGCATCAGAAGCTTCGTTTCCGTCCAGAGTTCGCTCGTCATGTACCCGATCCACGCGTACGGATCCGAAGAGCAGAAAAATCATTGGCTGCCCCTCATGGCGAAAGGCGAGGCCATAGGATGTTTCGGCCTGACGGAACCGCAGGGCGGTTCTGATCCCGGCAACATGAAGACACGCGCCAAACGGGACGGAAAGGACTGGGTCCTGAACGGCTCGAAGATGTGGATTACCAACGGCAATATCGCGGACGTTGCGCTGGTGTGGGCGGCCACGGACGAGGGCGTGCGCGGCTTTCTCGTGGAAAAAGGCACGCCCGGATTCACCGCCCAGGAAATCGAGAACAAGTTTTCGCTGCGCGCCTCCGTCACCTCCGCGCTGTTTCTCGACAACGTCCGGGTTCCCGAGGCCAGCATGTTGCCGGGCGCCAGCGGGCTCAAGGGGCCGCTCAGCTGCCTGACGCAGGCGCGCTACGGCATCACCTGGGGAGTCACGGGAGCCGCGCAGGCTTGCCTCAGAGAAGTGCTTGATTACACCGCCGAACGCAAGCTGTTCGACAAGCCACTGGCGTCGAACCAGGCAATACAGCTGCGGCTGGCGGACATGGCGCGACGCATAACCATGGCGCAACTCCTTTCCCTGAGGCTTGGCCGCCTGAAGGACCAGGGTCGAATGAGCCCGACGCAGGTTTCGCTCGCGAAGTGGAACAACTGTCGCGCCGCGCTCGATATCGCCCGGGACGCCCGCGATATGCTGGGCGGGAGCGGCATCAGCGCCGAGCACGTCCCGATCCGCCACATGTTGAATCTGGAAAGCGTAATTACCTATGAAGGCACGGAAACCGTGCATCAACTCGTCATCGGCAAGGAGCTGACCGGGATCGGCGCATTCTGAGGGCACCGGCGCCGGTCGATTTCATTCGTCATGGCGTGCGATGAACAGCCGGGATTCGGCGCTCGACCGCGACGTCTGGCGGATCGCGCTGCCGATGATTCTTTCCAATATCTCCGTGCCGCTGCTCGGCATGGTGGATACCGGCGTTACCGGCCATCTCGAAGACGCCGCCTACCTCGGGGCGGTCGCGATTGGCGCCACCGTCTTCGGCTTTCTTTATACCGGCGTCAACTTCCTGCGCATGGGCACGACCGGGATCGCAGCGCAAAGCTTCGGCGCCGACGATGCCGAAGGGCTTCGCACCAGCCTCGGCCAGGCCCTGATCGTCGCGCTTGCAATCGCCTTTTTACTTTTATTGCTGCAACGGCCGATCGGCATCTTTGCCCTCGACATGATCGGTGCCGATGAGAATACAAGAGCCTTTGCCGCCGAGTATTTTTTTATACGCATCTGGAGCGCTCCCGCCACGCTGGCGAATTACGCGCTGATCGGCTGGTTCATCGGATTGCAGAACGCGCGAATACCGCTTCTGATCGTCCTGGTGACCAACCTCGCCAACATTGCGCTCGATTTCCTGCTGGTGTTCGTGTTCGACATGAAGGTCGCCGGCGTAGCGGCGGCTTCCGTCATTGCCGAGTTCTCCGGAATGATTGCCGGGCTCGCCATTGCCACCGCCGAACTGAAGCGGCGCGGAGGACAATGGGATCGTTCGCGGCTGCTGAAGCTACGCGCCTACACGGGCTTTCTTGCCGTAAACGGCCATCTTTTCGTTCGCACGATGGCCCTTATGTTCACCTTCGGCTTTGTCACGGCACAGGGCGCGAGGCAAGGCGCCCTGGTACTGGCCGCCAATGCCATTCTGATGAACCTGCAGAGCCTTCTTTCTTTCGCTCTCGACGGCTTCGCCCACGCGGCGGAGGCGCTTGTCGGCAAGGCGGTTGGCGCGAAAAGCCGGCTTTCGCTGCAACGATCGGTGGCCGTCACTTTGCGCTGGTCGCTATACGTCGCCATCGGCTTTGGCGCGCTGTTCCTGGCAACCGGGCCGCTGTTCATCAGGATGCTGACCGATCTGCCGGAGGTCAGGGAAACCACGTTGCGCTACTTGCCGTGGATGGTCGTCTCGCCGATCGTTTCCGTGTGGTCGTTTCTCTACGATGGCGTTTTCGTCGGCGCGACCAGGGCGCGCGAAATGCGTGACATCATGCTCGTCTCCACGTTCGCCGTCTTCATTCCTTCGTTCTTCGCCTTTCGCTTTCTGGGGAACGATGGCCTGTGGCTTGCGTTCATGCTGTTCATGGCGAGCCGCGGCGTCGGCATGCACCTGTTCTACAAGCGCCGCCTTCTTCCGGCACTGCCGGTGCCGGCCTCGCCGTTGTCCGAGACTTGATCTTCACTAGGGATTCAC
>JBBDSK010000060.1:0-9519 GCA_040904985.1 Woeseia sp.
CGACAAAAAAGGTGCCGGCTTCAAGCGCCGTGAACGGCTCGAGCTTCACCACCGCCTCACCACTACCGGAGGCATCCGTTCGGGGCGCCCGATCGAGCGCTTCGGCGGCAAGCGCCGTCGCTTGAGGACCTTGTACCGCGACCATCGCAAGATCCGCGCGTTCCGACACCTGCACGTTGTACGGAGTCGCGCATTTGCCAATCCAGGCAAGGTCCTTGTCTCTCGTCGACGCATTGACAACAAGGCGGAACCGCGCAGGCCCTCTGAAGTAGGCGATAAGATCGTCCACGACACCGCCGGCGGAATTGAGCATGCAGCTGTAAAGCGCCGCCCCGGGTTGCCGCAGTTTCGTCACGTCGTTTGCGAGCAGCTTGCGCAGGAATTCCGAAGCGCGCTCTCCCTCGATGTCGACGACGGTCATGTGAGAGACGTCGAACACTCCCGCGGAGCGCCTTACCGAATGGTGCTCCTCGACCTGCGAGCCGTAATGAAGCGGCATGTCCCAGCCGCCGAAATCGACCATCCGCGCGCCAGCCTCGAGGTGCTTCTCATAAAGAGCTGTCTTCGATCCCATCAGCTGCTCCACGGCGCAGTTCGGATAAGCCACAGACAAGCCGAAACTGGGGCCGCGTGGCAAAAGCGACAAAGAGGGATCGGGCCGTGTTTTCGGCGGTACGGAAAACTTCGGTTCGACCCCGGTTTCTCGCAAACCGCCCCTCTGTCCAGGGTACCTGAGAGATAAAGCATCCTGCGGACGCATCCCCTTCGGTGGGCCGGTGTCCGGCCTCTCTCCAGAGCCAATCAGAGTACGCGGTCCATATGCCTGAGCGTTTCCGAGCGAGTTGCGCCTTCGGCGCCCCGTGTTCAGCGGGGACTCTTCCGCGTACTCTCTGGATTGGTGCGCGCAATGATAGCCAACAAAACACGCTGTTGCCAGCCGCCGGCAAGAAAGCAACAATGCCGCGTCTTTAGCCTCCCGGAATCCTGAAATGACTGCTGCAACGCCCTCGGCGAAGTACTTCTTACCGCTCGCCATTGCACTTTTGCTGGTCGCCGGCGCGAACGCGCGCGCCGACACGGACCGCGAATTCGCGACGCTGCTGGATGAAGCCTGGGAATGGCAGCTGCGCGAGAATCCCGTCTTTGCCTCGAGACTCGGGGACCGTCGCTACAACGACCGGTGGGCCGACATGAGCATAGAGGCCATCGAAAGGCGGCAACGGGAACAGCGGCAAATGCTGGACCGACTTCGGTCGATCAACCCGGCGGAGCTCGGCGACGACAACCGGCTGAACTACGACCTTTTTCGACGGGAGCTGCAAAACGACATCGACGGCTACCGCTACCGTGCTTACCTGATGCCGGTCAGCCATCGCGGCGGGGTGCAGAACCTCGATGCGACGGCCGAAGGACTCAGGCTTGCGACGGTCGATGACTACGAGGACTGGCTGGCGCGAATGGCAGCCGTCGACACCGTGATCGACCAGACCGTCGAATTGCAGGAGCGCGGCAGGCGCACGGGGTACATGCCGCCCCGCATCCTGATGCAGAGGGTGCCGCAGCAAATTCAGGTACAGCTCGTCGAAAACGCGAAAGAAAGCCCGTTTTTCAAGAATTTCGAGGAGATGCCGGCGGCAATACCTGAACGAGAGCAAGAACGCCTGCGGCAGGCGGCGCTGGCGGTAATCGATCAGACGATCGTGCCTGCGTACCGCGAGTTCAGCCGCTATTTCGAGCGCCAGTATTTGCCCGCCAGCCGCGACAGCATTGGAGCGTCAGAGCTCCCTGACGGCGCGCAATATTACGAGTACAGCACGCGCGTCTATACGACCACAGCGATGACGCCGGATGAAATTCACGATCTCGGCTTGTCCGAGGTCAGGCGCATCAGAAGCGAGATGCAACTGATCATCGACGAACTCGAGTTCGACGGCGCGTTTGCGGAATTCCTGCACTTTCTTCGAACCGATGCGCAATTTTATTACGATAACCCGGACGCCCTGTTCGAGGCCTATCTCGCAACGAGCAAGCGGATCGATCCCGAACTGGTCAAACTGTTCGGCAAGCTGCCACGAATGCCCTACGGATTACGGCCGATTCCCGACAGCATCGCTCCCGATACCACCACCGCCTACTACAGTCGTCCCGCCGCCGACGGCAGCCGCGCCGGCTACTACTACGTGAATCTCTACCGGCCCGAGGTCCGCCCGAAATACGAGATCGAGGTTTTGACCGTGCATGAGGCCGTTCCCGGTCACCACCTCCAGATAGCGCTGGCGCAGGAGCTGGAAGACGTGCCGGCCTTTCGCAAGTATTCCGGCTTCACGGCGTTCATCGAAGGATGGGGGCTCTACAGCGAGAGCCTCGGCGAGGACCTCGGTCTTTACAAGGATCCGTACTCGAAGTTCGGTGCGTTAACGTATGAGATGTGGCGAGCGGTGCGGCTCGTGGTCGACACCGGCATTCACTACAAGGGCTGGACCCGGCAGCAGGCAATAGACTTTTTCAAGGACAATGCGGCGAAGACCGAACTCGACATCATCAACGAGATTGACCGCTACATCGACAACCCCGGGCAGGCGCTGGCCTACAAAATCGGTCAGCTCAAGATCCTGGAGCTGAGAAAAAAGGCGGAGCAGGCGCTCGGCGATGATTTCGACATCCGCGGTTTCCACGACCGGCTTCTGAGCGAGGGCGGTTTGCCGCTGGAGGTTCTGGAAGTCCGCATGACGGAATGGCTTACGGCGCAACTACGAGAGGCACCTGCTGCCGGCGAGTGAATCACCGGCACTGCCTTGTCAGTCGCCAGTGTCGAGAGCAAGAGCTCCCTGTCGCTCGGACGAGAACTCCTGTCTCGCGATTCTCGCCCGCGTCACTGGATCGTCCTCGGGGTTGAAAATTTCATCGATTCGCCGGATGCGGTGCGACAGGCCGCTGCCGTTTGCAATCTGAATGTTGAGGCCCGGCCGCGCGTTCATTTCGAGGATCAGGGGTCCTAAGTCCCTGTCGATCACCATATCGACGCCGACGTAGCCAAGGCCGGTGACGTCGCTGCTGCGCGCGGAAGACTGGAGAATGAAGTCCCACTTCGGGATGTAGACACCGGATATCAGCGCGCCGGTGTCCGGATGTTCGTCCACGACGCTGTTGCCAAGAACGCCTTTTAACGTCTTTCCCGAACTGATGTCGATGCCCGCTCCGACAGCGCCCTGGTGCAGGTTCGCCTTGCCATCCGAAGTACGCGTAGGCAGGCGCACCATGGACATGATCGGATAACCCCGGTAGACGATTACCCGTATATCCGGCACGCCCTGGTAACTGATATCGGCGAACAGCGGGTCGAATTGCACACAGTACTCGATGAGGGCGGTGTCGGGGTTCCCTGTCAGGCTGTATTGCCCGCCCACTACGTTCGAAAGATGATGTTCGATCTCGGCGCCGGAGATGAGGATCCCGCTGGAAAGGCGATAGCTGTCTCTTTTGCGTTTGCTGCGGCCGACAATCACGATGATGCCGTCTCCGCCGCTGCCGCGCGCCGGCTTTACGACAAAGCTCTCGCGGTCGGCGACAATTTGCGAGAAGCGCCGCACTCCGGACTGGCTGCCAATGACGCCATAGAGTGCCGGTACCGGCATGCCCGCTTCGCCCGCAAGTTTTTTGGTCAGCTCCTTGTCGTCAACCCGCGGGTAGAGACGACGCGGATTCAGACGCATGATCAGATCAGCGTTTCGCTCGTTAAGTCCCAGGACGCCGGACTCGCGCAGCAGCCTGTGATTACGCAGCAGGTTCAATACGTTGTTCCCGCGTCACTTTCCGAGCACGGCCTGAAAGCGCGTAAGCTCCGACAGGCGGTATCCGGTATAGCGGCCCAGAAGAAGCACGGTCGCGAGTACGACGAGCAGTAATTCCGGGAAGGTTACGACGATGTGCTCCAGCCAGTTCATGCCCATTGCCAGGTAGGCAAGAATGGCAACGAGCATGCTGCCCAGACCTGCGCGCATTGCGTCACCCGGCCCTCTTTCCTCCCATACTACGGACATGCGTTCTATGGTCATGGCAATGATGACCATCGGGAACAGCGCGACCGAAAGTCCGCTCTCCATTCCCAGCTGGTGGGAAACGATACTGATGATCAGCATCAGCAAAACCACGACGATGAGTACCGCGCTCAGACGCGGCACCAGCAATAGCCTCAGCCGTTCGAGCAGGAAGCGGATACTCAGGCCCAGCGCCACCAGCACGGAAAACATGACTACGCCCCAAAGAAGCCGTGTTTCGCGAAACGCCAGTGCGATGAGCACCGGCATAAAGGTGCCGAAGGTATCGATGCCGACGACGTTGCGCATGAACACCATAATCAGCGCGCCGATCGGGATCATGAGCAGGACGCTGTAAACCGCCTGTGTTTCGATCGGCAGGCTGAAAAGAGAAAAGTCCAGCATTCGCGATTGCCTCAGCGCTGCGCGATGCTCCGCGATCGAGACGGAGTCCACATAGTTTCGCTGCACGGCAAAACGAACCGAAACATTGCTGCCTCCCTCGACCTGAACGAGGGACTGGCTGCCGCGCCACCAGACGAGGAACCGTTCCGGCAATCCTTCATCACCCGTGGCCGGATCGAAATAAAGCCAGCGGTCGCCATCGTGAATCTCGAGCCACGGCACAGGCTCGACCTGCCTCTGCCGTTCCTGGAGCGGAATGCCGCGCACCAGCCTGGCCGGGATTCTCGCCGATGCGAGCACTGTTGTTACCGTCTGGACGAAATCCGCTCGGCTTTCGTTGCCGGCCAGCAGCAACTCAACGTTCGGGTTCGGCGAGCGGCTGTTGAACAGCCGCAGAAGTACGGAGGTGAACGATGCCGCGTCCGCGGAATGTTCGCTGACATCTTCGACGATCATATCGACTGCCGTGCGGAACGGTTCGTCCACGACCGGCGGAATCGGCAGGGGCGGCGTGACGTCCGCCTGAACTGCTTGCGGGTCCTCGTAAACGATTACCCTGTAGTAAAGGGTCTGTTCGCCATCGGCACGGCGGACGGTCCATTGTGCCTGGCGGTCGGCGCCCACGTAGCTAAGGCCGAATGCATAGTTCCGAGATACGGAGTATTCGTCCAGCGTCGCGAAGCCCGGTGTGAGGGTTGGAATCTGCAGGTTCACATTGATTGAACCCGGACCGCTGTTGAAGCTTACCGTGGTCTCAACGGTCCAGGTCGGCGTCTCCTGCGACGCATCCAGCGGCAGCCCGAGCACCTGCCATTTGTACATGAAGATTGCCAGACTGATCGCTGTCAGGATTCCCGCGAGCACGAGAACGTAACGGTTGGTCACACCGCATTCCCCGCAGATACTGGCCGGGTGTGACTAAGCCGAATGCCCCTGTTGATTCTCGGTCCCCCGTCAGGATTTCGCGGCGTTATTTATTTTCTCTTTTCCGGGCATAACGACGGCTGCCGCGACACCCGTCCCGGCGGATTCTACACGGTAACTTGTTCGCGGTTGAATGCTGGCTGCCGAATTCGGGTGCGGCGGCTCAAAGGCGGCGATCGAGACCCAAAGCCATCGCGACGGCTCGTTTTCGCAGCGGGCCGCTGGCGTTGAACAGCCGCATTCCGGCGCCTCTGAGCTTGCCCGCGCGTGCCGACGGCGAGGAAAACAACCGGTGCAAACCGTCCACGAAATAAAGCATGGTCTTGTTCGCACCCTTGCGGCCGCGCTCGTAGCGTCGCAAAACCGGGACATCACCGGGGTACTCGCCCGCGGCCACGGCCCCGCTCACGATTTCCGCCAGCAGGGCCGCGTCGGCGATTCCGAGATTGGCGCCCTGGCCGGCGAGCGGATGTATGTTGTGAGCCGCATCGCCGGCGAGGGCGATTCCCGGCGTCACATAGCGGACGGCGTACTGCGCTTTCAGCTGGAAGCTACCGCGGCTGCCGGCAGCGCTTAATTTCCCGAGCACACGGTCGCTGGCTTCGGTCAACATGGAACCGAGCCGAAGATCGCTCGCGTCGCGAGCCTCCTGCGCCTGCTCGGGCGAAGTGGACCATACGACCGATACCCGGCCGTCGTGCAGCGGCAGCAGGGCGAGCGGGCCGCCGGGAAGAAAACGCTGCCACGCGCACTCCCCGTGGTCCTTTTCCGGTCTCAGGTGTGAAACGAACGCAAACTGGGGGTAGCGCCAGGATGTCACTGCGATTTTCGCGTGCCGCCGTATTGATGAGGCAGTACCATCGGCGCCGATGAGCAGGTCTGCGGACAATACCTCGCCGTCCGCACATACGACATCGACTCCCGCGCCCGTACCAGGACGAAGCGACTCGACGGCCTTGGAAAATTCGGGAACGACGCCGCTGTCTTCGAGGATTTGCAACAGGGCGTCCTGCAGCAGGACGTTCTCGACAATGAAACCCAGTTCCGGCAAAGCGAATTCGGCTGCCGAGAAGCGCAGCGCCTCGGGGCCGTCGGGGCTTTGGCTCGCATCCCAGACTCGCATTTCCCGAAACACCCCCGCGCGCTCGGCCAGCACCTTCTCCCATGCGCCCAGCGAGGCCAAAATAGCAGCAGACCCCGCCGAGATAGCGGAAACCCGCAGTGCAACGTCTGCTCCCGGATCGAAGCGAGGTCTTTCACCGCCGTCAATGACGCGGATAGCAAACCGGCCGGCTTGCCCGCTTTGCGCAAGAAGCCCGGCCAGTGTGAGACCAACGATGCCTGCACCGGCGACTACGATGTTGAAGCTCCGCTTCATCGTCCCGTACCGGAGGTCAGCGGCAGGCCGCGGGACAGCGCCGGAAGGCGACCGGCAAGCCCCATCGTGTGCCGCGCGAAGAGACTTCGCACTCCCGGAACGAGGTCGAAGCCAAGCATCCCGAGCCCACGCATCGCCCGCACGGGAGCGGATCGGCTGCCGAACAGCCGCACAAGGCCGTCGGTAAATAAAGTCACCTTCCTGTGATCCGCGCGCCGCCATTCGGCGTAGCTGCGAAGCATGTCGTCATTCCCGATCGATTTGCGGTCACCCGCCGCCATTGCATCGGCAATGCAATCGCAAAGAGCGGCCACGTCCCGCAGGCCCAGATTAAAGCCCTGCGCCGCCACAGGATGAAGACCGTTTGCAGCATTGCCGATCAGTACACTCCGCCTTGCCGTCAGGCGCGCTGCCCGGGTCAGCGCCAGCGGATACGAGATCCGCTCACCGGCTTTGTCGAAGGTACCGAGGCGCCAGCCGAAAGCCTGCTGAAGTCGCAGCAGAAAGTCGCTGTCGGAAAGCTGCATCACATCGTCGGCGTCTGCAGAAGATAACGTCCAGACGAATGCGGCCCGTTCGCCCTGCAGTGGCAAAAGCGCCAGTGGCCCCGAGTGGGTGAAGCGTTCCCAGGCCCGGTTGGCCGGCGGTTTTTCCGGCAGCAGGTTGCCGGTAACGGCGCATTGTCCGTAGTCGAGCTGGGAAGCCGTGATGCCCAGCATTTCCCGCACCGCCGAGTTCGCGCCATCGGCGGCGACGAGAAGCCGGCACCTCAGTTTCTGCCGCCCGCCCGCTCCATCGGCAACGACCTGAGCCTCGCTGTGTCCTGGGTCAACCTCCGAAATGCGGGCGGGGCAAAAAAGATCCACGCCGTCGAGCGCCGACAATGCCTTTTGCAGCACCTCACCCAGCACCCGGTTGATTACGACGTATCCTAGTGCTTCGACACCCTGATGCGCCGCCTCTATGTGGGAAAACCCGAAACTCCCGCGGTCGGAGACGTGAATGCTCGCGATGGGAACCGAAGCTGCGGCGATTTCCGGCCACAGTTGCATCGCGGCAAACATTCGCTGGCTGCTCCGCGACAGCGCCGTCGACCGATCGTCGAAGCTGGGTTGCCGAAGAGCACCGCGCTGCACGGCTTCCACCACGGCAATGCGCAGGCCGAGCGGGGCAAGCGCCAGCGCAAGACAGCAGCCGACCATGCCGCCGCCGGCAATAACGAGGTCGTAATCGCTTCTGCTGTCGCCCATTAGTGTTCCCTGAGTCTTACGGTGATTATCGGCGTATCCCTGTGCTTCCTGGCGCAGTGCAATTCCATCTGCCTCAGCCCGCCATCAGTGTCTCGATCTCGTCCGGATCCTTGGCAAGCCCCTTGCTCAGGACATCGGGCCCGTTGTTGGTGACCGCCACATCGTCCTCGATGCGTATGCCGATGTTGCGCCATCGGGCAGGTACGCGGCGGCTGGCTGGAATGTAGATACCCGGCTCGACCGTCGTGACCATACCGGACTCCAGCAGCCGCCACTCGTCGTCCACGCGATAGTCGCCGACGTCGTGAACGTCCATGCCCAGCCAGTGTCCGGTGCGGTGCATGAAAAATTCGCGATACGCGCCGTCGCGCAAAAGCTTCGGCAACGTACCCTGCAGCAAGCCGAGCTTTTTCAGGCCGCGGGTGATGACCCGGACAGCGGCATCGTGAGGATCGTTCCAGTGGTTCCCCTTGCGGGTCCGCTCGATGGCCGCAAGCTGCGCCTCCAGCACGATCTCGTACATCGCCCGCTGCTCCGGCGAATAACGGCCACTCACGGGCAGAGTGCGCGTGATATCGGAGGCGTAATAATCGTATTCGCAGCCCGCATCGATCAACAGCAGGTCGCCCTCCTCGAGCCTGGCGTTATTTTCGACGTAGTGCAGGGTACAGGCATTGGCGCCGCTGCCGACGATGGGACTGTAGGAAACGACGGCATCGCGGCTGCGGAACTCGTGGAGAAACTCGGCTTCCACCTGGTACTCGAACATACCCGGCCGAACCAGAGTCATTGCCCTTTTGTGGGCGGCCACGGCAATCGCCGCTGCCTGCCTCATGGCTGAAAGTTCCGCCCGGCTCTTGTAAAGCCGCATATCGTGCAAAAGATGATCCAGAGCCACGAATTCCTGCGGCGGAAGTACCCCCGAAGCTTCCCTCCCGCGCAAGGACTTGAGCCAATCTCCCATACGTGAGTCAAATTCCGGGTAGGCCCCCATCGTGTAGTAGACGCGCGATCGTGACTCCAGGATTCCCGGCAGGATGTCGTCTATGTCATCGATTGGAAACGCGTCGTCGGCACCAAAATTCGCCACCGCGCCGTCCGGTCCCTGGCGAGTGCCGTTCCAAAGCTCCTTTTCCCGGTCCCGCTCGCGGCAAAACAAAATGAACTCGCCGTTGTCACGACCGGGCGCCAGAACCGCCACGGAGTCCGCTTCGCCGAAACCGGTCAGATACCAGAAATCGCTGTCCTGGCGATAACGATATTCGGCATCACGGCTGCGCAGTCGAACCGGCGCACTCGGGCAGATGGCAATACCGTCACTACCGATCATGCGCATCAGCTGCTTTCGGCGTCTCGCGAATTCCTTGCTGTTCATTCAGGTTCCGGCTTGATCGTTCGTGGGTGGACCGCAGGGAGCAAATACCCGCAGGTCTGCGGCAGGTCGTGGAACGGGTGCTAGTGGATAACGTCCGGCCGGGCGTCGCCGGCCGCCGGGGAGCGGAATGCCGCCAGTTCCTCATACGCC
>JBBDSK010000061.1:0-9474 GCA_040904985.1 Woeseia sp.
AGAAAGGGCCGGTAATCTCCCTCGGTGTTGCCAACTTCGGCCTTTATCCCATGGCGCACGGCCTCGGCCGCCTCGAGTCCCGATTACAGTCCCAGGATGTCGAGATCAGGGAGTTGGAACAGTTGCAGAATTCGGCGATAGGCGCCGGCGAGGCAGCGGACCTTGGCCTCGTAACGTTTGCACCCGATGACATCGACTGGGAGGAGGAGATACGACTTGCCATTGAAGAGCGTGTCTCCATGTCACCCGATGCCCTGACGGGCATGGAAGCTTCACTGCGCTTTGCCGGGCCTGAAACCGTCGCGTCGAAAATCTTCGGCCGCCTTTCTGCGTGGCAGAACTGGATATTCATCAGACCGAACGCCGTTGGTGAGCGAGGGGCACTAAAGCTTTTCGGTTCTGGCACGCGGGCGGAGTTTGACCCTCGCCGCGTCTAACTAATTTCGGAGACCAATATGGCGATCGATTATCAGACACGCGTCCCCAATAACGTTGACCTTGCGACCGATCGTGGTCTCAAGCGCGCTCTGGAGCACTGGCAGCCGAGATTTCTCGACTGGTGGAAGGAACTTGGCCCCGGCCACTATCAGTCGAAGGATGTTTATCTGCGGACGGCGGTTTCTGTCGATTCAAAGGGATGGGCAAAGTTCGGCTATGTAAAAATGCCCGATTATCGCTGGGGAATTTTCCTTGCCGACCAGCAACCGGATGCGGTGGTGAAGTTCGGCGATCTTGCAGGCCAGCCGGCCTGGCAGCAGGTTCCGGCCGAGCACCGCGCCACCCTCCGCAAGCTGATCGTAACTCAAGGCGATACGGAACCCGCGTCTGTGGAACAGCAGCGCCTACTGTCTGCAACCGCGCCTTCTCTTTACGACATGCGAAACCTGTTCCAGGTGAATGTTGAGGAGGGCCGTCATTTGTGGGCCATGGTCTATCTCCTTCACGCCTACTTCGGTCGCGATGGGCGAGAAGAAGCGGAGGAGCTTCTCTATCGCCACTCGGGCGACATCGACAACCCGCGAATTTTGGGAACGTTCAATGAGCCGATCTCTGACTGGCTCAGCTTTTTCATGTTCACCTACTTCACCGATCGGGATGGAAAATACCAGCTGAAGTCACTTGCCGAATCAGGATTCGACCCACTGGCGCGCACGTGCCGCTTCATGTTGACTGAAGAGGCGCATCACATGTTCGTTGGCGAGACGGGCATCACCCGCATTGTGAGGCGTACGTTACAGATGATGTCGGAACTCGGAACGGACGACCCTCGCATACTGCATAATGCCGGCGTGTTCAGCCTTCCGTTGCTGCAGCGTTACATAAACTTTTGGTACTCATCATCGCTGGACCTGTTCGGTGCTGAGATCTCATCAAATGCAGCGAGCTATTTTGCCAACGGCCTGAAAGGCAGGCCCGACGAAGATACCTACGAAGATCATGATGCCTCGGGTGCGATTGAGCTGATCGAGACGCCGGATGGCAACCAGGAAGTGCCAGCGCGAAACGCAATGAACTACATTACGCGAGCCGCATACACTCGTGACTGCAATGTGGGCCTCACGCGCTGGAATCGTTTGATCAGGAAAGCGGGCTTTGACTTTGAATTCAAACTTCCGGTAGAGAAGTTCAATCGAAAGATCGGATTGTGGGCCGGAGCCGCGGTTTCGCCGGAGGGTGACCTGGTCGATTCGGAAGCGCTGGAGTCCGCGCGGGCGAAATGGCTGCCAACGGAAGCGGACCGGGAATTTGTAACCTCACTGATGGTCCCGGTAACGGAACCCGGCCAATTAGCCGGATGGATAGCGCCGCCCGACAGAGGCATCAACAACATGCCAATTGATTTCGAATACGTTCGCCTGTGAAAGCTCCCGCCAGAGCTGTGGAGGCGCAATGCAAGCTCGGAGATTCGCGGTAATCGGTGCGGGTCCTTCCGGACTGTATGCGACGGATCGCATATCCCGAAAGGATCCAAACGCGGCGGTGGATGTGTTCGAGCGCCTTCCGACGCCGTTCGGACTGGTGAGGTACGGAGTCGCTGCAGATCATCAGGGCACCAAGGCTGTAGCTCGCGTGCTGGAAAGAGCCCTTGCCCGGCCGAATGTCCGCTTTCTCGGAAATATCGAGGTCGGACGCGATGTCGAAATCGAGGCACTGAGGGATTGCTATGATGCGGTACTTATCGCTGTTGGAGCAACCGGGGAGAACAGGCTGGAGATCCCCGGGAAAGGCCTGGGCAACGTAATCGGATCCGGCCAGCTTGTGAACTGGCTCAATGCGAGCCCCGACAATTGCGAGTCGCCTGTTGATCTCCATCATGTTCGTAACGTCGTGGTTGTCGGATTGGGCAATGTTGCAATTGACGTGGCGCGGGTATTTTTGAAAGAACCCGGCGATTTCATCGGTTCCGACCTGAGCACGCCGGTTTCTGCAGCGCTTGCCACAGCACCGATTGAACAGGTAACGATTGTCGGCCGCGGAAATGTTGCGGCTGCGCGATTCAGCGAAGCGGAGCTGAAAGAACTCGTCTCGCTGCCAAACGTCCGCGTATCAACAACGCCTTGCCTGACTTCCACCTGCACCGGTACAACTGCAGATATCTTGCGTAGCGCCTCGGATGCCGGGCAAAAGCCCCTAGCATTCACCTTTCAGGCAACACCTGTCAGTTTTTCCGGACTCAATAGGGTCGAGGCCGTGACAGTACGAGAGCCGGATGGTAGCGAGCGAGATATCCCAGCGGACCTGGTCATAACCTGTATAGGCTACTCGTGCACGACTTTGGCGGACCTGCCGATCGATGCCGGCCGTTTCGCCAACGAGGACAATAAGATCGACAGCGGCCTCTACGTTGCCGGCTGGGCCGCTACTGGTCCGCGGGGCACAATCGCGACAGGACGGGCCGCTGCATTTGCCGTTGCTGACCGCATGCTTGCCGAAACGACAAGCAACGACAAAGCCGGGCTGCAGCTACCGGACAGGGAATACGTCGATTTCGAAGGCTGGCGCCGGATCAACGAGGCGGAAATTGCCGCGGCGGCGCCGGGCCGCGTTCGGGAGAAAATTGCGACAAGGGACGAAATGCTCAAAGCGACTCGGCTTGCTGCTGTAGGAAGCAGACACAGGAGCTGGTAGATGGCAGAACGCTCGTTCGAAAAGGAAATCCGGAAGCTGCGCCTCGGAGCCGGTGAGGAATTTTCCGGTGAGGGTATTCTCGCTGTGACCAAGGCGCTGTTGCAGTCCGGTGTCTCATACGTTGGCGGCTACCAAGGGGCGCCGATTTCGCACTTGATGGATGTACTTGCGGATGCGGAACCGCTCCTGAAGGAACTCGGCGTTCACTTTGAAACCAGCGCATCGGAAGCGTCGGCGGCTGCGATGCTTGCGGCGTCGGTCAACTATCCACTGCGCGGTGCAGTTACGTGGAAATCCATCGTCGGCACCAATGTCGCTTCAGATGCCCTCTCGAATGTTTCCTCGGGTGGAGTCAAGGGCGGCGCGCTCATTATCATCGGCGAGGACTACGGCGAAGGCTCCTCAATCATGCAGGAGCGCACGCATGCGTTCGCCATGAAGTCGCAAATATGGCTTCTTGATCCGAGACCAAATCTGAACAGCATCGTCGGAGCAGTTGAAACGGGGTTCAAACTGTCCGAGGCTTCAAACACGCCTGTGATGCTCGAGTTGCGTATGCGCGCTTGCCACGTCTACGGCCGATTCATTAGCAAAGACAACAAGCGCCCCGACTTCGGTCCGGGCGACGCCATGGAAAATCCGGTTCGCGACTTGAGCAGGATTGTTCTGCCACCGGCCAGTTTCGTTCACGAGAAAGAGAAAATTAGCGAACGCCTGCCTGCGGCCATAGACTTCATCAAGTCTCGTCGCTTGAACGAATTCTTCGGGCCGGAAAATACTGAACTGGGCATTGCTGTTCAAGGTGGACTTTACAACAACCTGATTCGGGCTCTCGAGATGGAGGGACTATCAGATTGTTTTGGCGCTACCAGCTTGCCGCTTTATGTGCTGAATGTCGCCTATCCTCTTATCGACGAGGAGGTTGCGAGCTTTTGTGCAGGGAAGAAAGCGGTACTGGTGATTGAAGAAGGCCAGCCTGACTACATCGAGCAAGCCATGCATGCCATCCTGCGTAAGCGAGACATTCAGACGCGGCTTCTCGGCAAAGACTTACTACCGATGGCAGGAGAGTATACCAGCGAGGAAATCAGGAAAGGGGTCACAGCATTCATACGCGAGTGGGGAAATGACCTTTCGCGCCTGGGTCCCCGACGCCCAGGCAAGCGCACAGGGGAATCCTCAGCGCCTGCAGAACTTGCGGACGTGGTCCCGCCGCGGCCGCCCGGTTTCTGCACCGGATGCCCGGAGCGCCCGGTTTTCTCCGCGATGAAAATGCTGGATAAGGAGATGGCACCCTCTCACGTCTCATGCGACGTCGGTTGCCACCTTTTCTCGATTCTCCCACCATTCAACATCGGCAACACAACGATGGGCTATGGGCTCGGCTGGGCGGGCGCCTCGGCCTTCAACACGGAATCGCGCAAGCGGACCGTCTCTTTCATGGGCGACGGCGGCTTCTGGCACAACGGGCTGTCGAGCGGCGTTGGCAACGCCGTGTTCAACAAGAACGACAACGTCCTCGTAATTATCGACAACAATTACGCCGCCGCAACGGGTGGGCAGGAGGTGCCATCATCGCAGCCCCGCCGCCCGACTCGCTCGACTGGCCACTCGATTCAGAATGCCGTGAAGGGTGTGGGCGTGAAATGGCTCAAGACGGTACACACCTATGACGTCGAGGATATGCGCGCGACACTCCGTGAGGCGCTGGCAACGAAGGAGAAGGGGCCGAAAGTGATCGTGGCTGAAGGCGAATGCATGCTGAATCGGCAGCGCCGGGAGCAACCGATCAGGAATCGCATGGCAGCCGATGGCAAACGAGTAATGCGCACGCGCTTCGGAGTCGACGCTGATACCTGCACCGGAGACCACAGTTGCATCCGGCTCTCCGGCTGCCCATCGCTGACTATCCGGGACAATCCCGATCCATTGCGCGAAGATCCTGTCGCATATGTGGACAATACCTGCGTCGGCTGCGGCAACTGCGGCGAGGTGGCTCATGCTGCAGTGTTGTGCCCCAGCTTCTACAGCGCCGATATAGTGCGAAATCCCAACCGCGGCGAGAGGATAGTCGCGCGGGTGCGAGGTGCGGTGATCGAATATCTACAGCGCCGCGAGCAGAAGCGCCGAGAGTACTATGCATTCTGACGGGGACGTAAGTGCTTCGGGAGCCTATCCCCGCCCAATCACGATTGCGATAGTCGCGCTCGGCGGACAGGGCGGGGGCGTACTCTCCGGCTGGATCGTCAAGGCTGCTGAAGCCGCCGGCTACCTGGCCCAGTCCACATCCGTGCCTGGTGTCGCACAGCGCACCGGTTCTACGGTTTATTGCATTGAGCTGTACCCGGAAGCAGCGGCGAAGCGAGTGGGGCGTGACCCGGTCCTGGCCTTGATGCCCATGCCCGGCGATGTTGACGTGGTGATAGCGTCCGAGCTGATGGAGGCCGGCCGAGCCATCGTACGCGGCTTCGTAACGCCCGATCTGACAACCCTGGTTGCATCTACCCACCGCGAGTATGCAATCAGCGAAAAGAGCGCTCTCGGTTCCGGTATAGCAAACGGAGAGGCTGTGTTGACGACGGCGCGCGAACAGTCGAAACGCCTCGTAGCCTTCGATATGAGGAAGGCGGCGGAAGACGCAGGAAGTGCGATATCCGCGGCCTTGCTGGGAGCCCTGGCAGGTTCCGGCGCCCTGCCTATCGCTCGCGAGCGTTTTGAAAGCTCGATACGTGCCGGCGGCCGAATGGTTGAGGAGAATCTTGCCGCATTTGCTGCTGCATATGAGAGGGCCGAAGGCAAAGCAGAGGACAAATCAGAAGAGCTGTCGGCGACACCGATAGCCCCCAGACCGCGGTCGCCCGCCGCTCGTGCCATCGTAGATCGGATCGAAGTCGAGTTTCCGGCAGCTCTGCGGGATGTACTTCTGGTAGGCGCGCGACGGTGCGCTGATTTCCAGGACCCGCAATATGCAGCTCTCTATCTCGACCGGATCGCAGGAGTGGTAGCTCTCGAGAGCGGGCACGTCGACACCTGCCTGCTAGCACGAGAGTGTGCTCGCCACCTGGCGTTGCGCATGACGTATGAGGACACAATCCGGGTCGCGGATCTGAAGACAAGACCCGAGCGATTCCAGCGCAACCTGGAGCAACTGGGCGCGCGTTCCGACGAAGTGGTGAAGATGACGGAGTACATGCATCCGCGGATCGAAGAAATTGCCGATACGTGCCCTGTAGCACTGGGTCAGTGGATACTTCGCTCGAAACTTCCCAAAACACTGCTAAGTCCGTTTCTTAAAAAGGGGCGGCACGTTCGAACGACAACGCTCTCTCATTTCCTTCTTCTGCGCACATTGGCTTCCCTGCGTAAAATCCGCCGCTCGACCCTGCGCTACAAGATAGAGGACGCGCGGATTGAGGATTGGCTTCAGACGGTTCTGCAGACCGCTCCTTCTGATTACGATCTGGCAGTTCAAGTCGCACGCTGCCAGAGGGTCGTCAAGGGGTACGGAGAAACTTACGAGCGGGGTCTCAAGAAATTCGCCCAGTTGATGAATGCGCTGGAATATCTGCGAGGACGTGCAGACGGGGCAAGCAGGTTTGCAGCGCTTCAGGAAGCTGCCCTTGCAGACGAAGATGACAACGCGCTGAAGGAAGAACTCCGAAAACTTAAGTCGCCAGAGGTCGCGGTCAGCGGTCAGCGCGCCAAGTGTTGATAGCAAAACGAGGAAATATGGGAAGATTCAAAATGGGCAAGCGCATTGCATGCATAGTCGGCATTTTTATTGCGGTGACCGGATGCGGGCGCGAGCCGTCCGGTTCGGTGACAGTCGAGGCAGCCTCAGAGGAGACGCCGCGCTATTCGGCGGAGTCGTTTTTCGATACGGTCAGTTACAGACTGGCGGACAGCAACGGCCATGCTTTTTCGGCGGACGGCAGCCGGCTGCTGGTGAGCTCGGACGAGAGCGGCGTGTTCAACGCCTACTCGATATCGGTGACCGACGGCAGCCGCGAACCGCTCAGTTCATCCCGGGACAACGCCATTTTTGCCGTAAGCTGGTTTCCGGAGGACGGCCGCGCGCTGCTGACGGGTGACGCGGGCGGCAATGAGCAGAACAGCGTGTTCGTGCGTGAGGAAGACGGCCGCGTAATCGATCTGACGCCAGCGGGCGAATACGATATTGCCGGCGCCGAGTCCGGTTTGCGGTTCCTGAGTTGGAGGGACGACGGCGAGGCGTTTTTCCTGACATCTACCGAGAGGGATCCGGAAGTGGCGGATCTCTATCGCTACGACGCGAGCACCTACGAGCGTGACATGCTGTTCGAGAACTCGGGCCCCCCGTTTCCGACCCGCGGCTTTCGTATCAGTGCGGACGGCCGCTGGCTGGCGCTGGATTTCCATCACACGCGGTACGACTTCGATATCTACCTGGTCGACCTCGAGAGTGAGCAGCGGCAAGCAGAGCAAATCCTCACTTCTGCCGACGTTGAAATAGTGCACACAGCGATTGGCTTCAGCCCGGACAGCCGCTACCTGGTCTACGGCACGGATGAGTACGGCGAGTTCCTGCAGGCGTGGACCTATGACACGCAAAGTGGTTCCAGGGCGCCCCTGGTGCAGGCGGACTGGGACGTCAACGATGTTGGCTGGTCTCCGGACGGACGCTACCGGGTGGTAGAGACGAATGCGGACTCCCGCACCGAGCTGACGGTGACGGATACCGGTACCGATCAAAAGGAGACGTTCAGCGGACTGTCGGATGGCCAGATGGACGAGATCAGATTCGATGCAGCTGCCGAGACAGCCGCCGTACTGATGGAGAGCGATACCTCGCCGGCCGACGTATACCTCATCGACCTTCCCGACGGTGAGGCGAGGCGCCTGACACAGGCCCTGAACCCGGCGATCGATGAGGATCATCTGGTGGCCAGCGAGGTGGTATGGTTCGAAAGCCATGACGGCCTGGACGTCCCGGGGCTCATGTATCGACCCCGTGAGGCGAGCGCCGGCAACCCGGTTCCGGCAATGGTATGGATCCATGGCGGGCCGGGAGCGCAAAGCCGGCAGGGCTTTCGCCCGGTCATCCAGCACCTGGTGAACAATGGCTATGCGGTGTACGCGATCAACAATCGCGGGTCGGATGGCTACGGCAAAACCTTTCGCAGTCTCGACCGGCGCCGTCATGGCGAGGCAGATCTCGCCGACGTGGTGGCCTCCCGGAAGTTTCTGGCTTTCCAAGACTGGATCGACGCGGAGCGAATCGGCGTCATGGGGGGTTCGTATGGCGGGTTCCTGACGGCGGCGGCTCTCACCTTTACGCCAGAAGTTTTCGATGTCGGCATCAATATTTTCGGCGTGACCAACTGGATACACATGCTTGGCGAGCCTAATTGGAGGCTTCCGCGACAGGCTGCTGCATTTGACGAGATTGGCCATCCCGATGAAGACGCGGAGCGCCTTCGCCGCATATCGCCCTATTTCCACGTCGGAAACATCAAACGTCCCATGCTCGTGGTTCAGGGCGTTAATGACGCGCGCGTTCCAAAGGTCCAGACCGATGAATTCGTCGCGGCAGCTAAAGCACAGGGCGTGCAGGTCGAGTACATCGTCTTCGCGGGCGAGGGACATGGCTTCCGCAAGCGCGAGAATCGCGTAACAGCATCCGAAGCATACCTGGGTTTTCTTGAGCGTTACCTTCGACGATAGTGCTTTCCGCGTCTGGGAATCGCGTCTGGACCTCTCCCGCTCCTTCTGCTGCTTCCTCGATCAGCCACACCGCCCCGGCCCAGAAACACCTGCGATGTCGTTTCAAAGAATAGGGTCTCCGGAACGCCGCGTCGACCGGCCCGGCACCGGTCCCGAGCTCGTCACCGAGCTCCGGTTTGGCGATCACGGGAAGACTTTTCGTGCAACCCGCGTCTTCGAGAACATGTCCCGGCGCAAAAACCAGTGCGCCACAAGGGTTGTCTTCGATTGATGATTGCCGGAAATTGCCGGAATCAGTCCAGACTCGCTGTGATTCGTTGGGATGAATTGTCCACGGAACGTCTCCAGATTACCTATTCGAACTGCTGCGAATGCCTTCGGGAGGCACGGTCCGGAGGTTCAGATCCTCTCACCCCTACCAGAATTTCACCAAGAGCACTGCCCTTTGCCGGCTCCCAGCGATAGGACTCAGGATTGCCATTCATGTGCGATCCAACCAACTCGATTGCTGGCCATCGTCGCTGTCGTGGCGGAGATTTGTGATGCCAGCTCATCCGTTATCGGTTCGGCTCGCCGGTCACCGACACCGTCCTCTGTTCCAGCACCCGCCGTATGCCACGCACTGCCTGCCGAATCCGGTGC
>JBBDSK010000062.1:0-9421 GCA_040904985.1 Woeseia sp.
ATCATCGAAGGCTACCTGGCGAATGTTGTTGCCGTAGTCGAATACCGGGATTCCCGCGGCATGAAACTCGAGCATTGCCCTGACGTGAATGGAAATCGACCCGGTCGCGGCGGCGGCCACCGCATCGGGATCCGAATCCCGCCGCTCGAGCCATTCGTCCACGCTCCAGCCAACGGGAAGATAGCCATTGGCCGGATCGTGGGCAGAGGTCTGGTCGGTGAGAGCGTCCGGCCGAACGCCGCGGCGCAGCAATTCCGGCAACACTTCGGCAGCATTCCCCAGCAGCCCGACGGACAGCGGTTTGCGATCAGCCACGGATGCTTCGATAAGCCGAAGCGCATCGTCCAGGTTCTCCGCTCGCCTGTCGAGATAGCCGCTCTGCAGGCGCTTGTCGATCCGGTCGCTCTGGCACTCGATTGCGAGGAGCGAGGCGCCAGCCATGGTCGCCGCCAGTGGCTGCGCTCCTCCCATTCCGCCAAGCCCGGCGGTCAAAATCCAGCGCCCGGAAAGGTCTGCGGCAAAATGCTGCCGTCCCATTTCCACAAACGTTTCGTACGTGCCCTGCACGATTCCCTGGCTGCCGATGTAGATCCACGAGCCGGCGGTCATCTGCCCGTACATCATGAGCCCTTTTCGATCCAGTTCCCGAAAGTGCTCCCAGTTTGCCCACGCAGGAACCAGGTTCGAATTGGCGATCAATACCCGCGGCGCATCTTCGTGCGTGCGAAAAATACCGACCGGCTTCCCTGACTGCACAAGAAGCGTCTGGTCGTCTTCGAGTGTTTTGAGGCTGCGGACGATTGCCGCATAGCATTCCCTGTTGCGGGCCGCCTTGCCGATACCGCCGTAAACGACGAGGTCCTGCGGACGCTCGGCCACGTCGGGATCGAGGTTGTTCATGAGCATGCGCAGCGGCGCTTCCGTCAGCCAGCTTTTTGCCTGCAGCCGGGTACCCGTCGGCGCGCGGATAACCTCCATCGTCGTGTCGTTCATACGCATTACACCTTCGTCAGCAAATGGCGCCTGTTCTTACGGATGCCGGGCGGCGCATAGTGGCCCGTCAATTCGAAGCGCTCCCCCGGATGATAAAGACGGGCGAAACTGACCGGCCGTCCCCGTGCCCAGGTAAGGCGTTTTACCATCAGACATGGCTCGCCGTCGTTCATTTGCAGCGTGTCGCGCACCACTGGATCCGGCATCACGGCACGCACGACCTGACGCGCTTCCTGCAGCGGCGAGACGGCACTGAGCCAGGCGCTGGGGGTGATCCGGCTGAAGTCCTGCTGCAGGCAATCCGGGGCGAAAGAGGCCAGTACGTAGCGGTTTTCATGCTGGATCGGCGACTCGTTTTCCCTGTGCACCACGACAATATGAAAAACGCCTTCTCCTTCCTCTGCCTGGAGCAGCCCGGCAATGGCGGCATCGGCAGCCTCACGGCCGGTCTCCAGCACGTCGGCAGAGTGTCTGTGACCGCGGCTGGCGATCTCGTCGGCGATATTGCGCACTTCCAGTACATGGGATGCGGCCTTGAAATCCGCGACGAAGGTGCCCACGCCGGCAATTCGCTCCACGTACCCCTCGTCGTTCAGCTCCCGCAGCGCCCGATTGGCGGTCATGCGCGACACGCCGGCGGTGCCCGCCAGCTCGTTCTCCGACGGCACGCGATCGCGCGGCCGCAGCTCGCCGTTCGATATCTGCCGGATGATTGACTCCTTCAGCTGCTGATAGCGCGGCTTCGACTGCACGGTCATGTGCTGCCACGCTCCCTCGACAGGGCGTCGGCGGGCGAGGGATAAAGGCGGCCGATGACGCGCCTGTATTCCCCGCGCGCGTGTTCCCTTGCCCTGTGCCGCCCGTCGACGACGCGCCATTCCCCGTTCACCATTACCCGATCGATCGGCAGTGTCATTCCGGAAAACACGAGCGCGTCGAGCAACGAGTCCGATTGGTGTCCCAGGAGCATCGGGCTTTCGTCATCCAGCGCGACCAGGTCGGCATTGGCGCCCTCCTGCAGGGCCTGGTCCGGCAAACCGCCAGCCAGGGCCCCGCCCGTGATGGCTCGCCCGAACAGGCTGCGCCCGGTGTGCCGCGCTCCGCCAGCGCCGGCGCCCGTGACGATCGCGGCCACGTTTCTCTTTTGCGCGATCAGGCGCTGTCCGTACTCCAGCCAGCGCAGTTCCTCGAAGGGATTGATCGAGATGTGGCTGTCGGAGCCGATTGCGATCCGCCCGCCAGACTCGAGGTACTTCTCGAGCGGGAACAGTCCGTCTCCAAGGTTGGCTTCGGTACTCGGGCAAAGGCAGACCACGGCTCCCGATCGCGCCAGCGCCTCGCATTCCTCGTCGTCCATGTGCGTTGCGTGCACCAGGCACCAATGCCCGTCGACGTCGAACTCGCGCATGAGCCAGCGCACCGGTCGGGCGTGGAGCGCGGCAAGGCACTGATCCACCTCGCGCTGTTGCTCGGCGATGTGTATGTGCATCGGCACGCGGTCGGTTTGCGACAGCTCGACGATCCGGGCGAGTGAGGCGGCGCCGACGGCGCGCAGGCTGTGAGCGCCGATGCCGACCGTAAAGCGCCCGTCCGCTGCGTTTCTTGCCCGGGCGTAATGTCGCTCGAACTCCGGCAGCGTGGTGGCGAAGCGGCGCTGGTCCGCGTTCGGTTCCGGCTGGTCAAAGCCGGCTCTTTCGTAGAGCACGGGTACGTAAGTGAGCCGGATACCGCTGTCATTGGCGGCGCTGGCGAGCGCTTCGAGCATGGCCTCGTCCTCACCGCCTGCCGCAACCTGGCCGAGCAGGTAATGAAACTCCGCCACCGAGGTGTAACCGCTGGAGAGCATTTCGCAGTAGAGCTGGCGAGCGACCGCCTCGAGCGCGTCTGCATCCACCCTGGCGGCCAGACGGTACATGCGGCTGCGCCAGGTCCAGAAGGTGTCTTTGGAGGCCGGTGAACGCTCCTCGGCATGTCCGGCCAGGGCGCGCTGGAAGGCGTGACTGTGGGCGTTGCACAGGCCGGGGATGACGATACCGACGGCGGTATCGACCGGTCGAGCCGGAACGCCGGTGCTGACCGCGCGCAATCGTCCTTCGTCGACTTCGAGCCTTACCTGCTCAGCCCAGCCGCCGGCAAGAAGCGCCTTTCTGGCATGGATCGAGGACATGGCGGATTGCTCCTGAAGGCAGCGGTGGCGGGCGTCGCAGGTTGTATATACAGGCTAGTGCATGCTACGGTTCTTTGCAATCGCGACGACGGTAACATGTCCCTCGTCCGCCGCTTCGGGAAGCGCGCAGCGTGGAGCCTGCATGAACGAATGGGACATCTTGCTGACCGACCTCAACGTCGCCACGATGCGGACGGGCGGTGAGCCTTACGGGCAAATCGAAGACGCGGCCGTCGGCATCCGCGACGGCAATATCGCCTGGCTGGGTTCTCGTGCCGATATGCCGCCGGCAACGGCTGCAAGCCGCCGCAGCCTTGGCGGCCGCTGGGCCACGCCGGCGCTGATCGATTGCCATACTCACCTCGTCTTCAGCGGCAACCGCGCCCGCGAATTCGAACAGCGTCTCGAGGGTGCCGGTTACGAGGACATCGCCCGTGCCGGCGGCGGCATCATGTCGACCGTTGGCGCCACCCGCGCGGCCACGGCCGGCGAACTGCGCGATTCGGCCGCATCGAGGCTGCAGGCACTGCGGCGCGAGGGCGTGGCCACTGTGGAAATCAAATCGGGTTACGGCCTGGACCTCGAAACGGAACTGAAAATGCTGCGAACAGCCAGAGCGCTCAACGGCGCGTACGGCGTGACGGTCAGAACCTCGTTTCTCGGGGCGCATACCTTGCCGCCGGAATTCCGGGGCAAGGCCGACGACTACATCGACTATCTGTGCGAGGTCGTATTACCGGCAGCGGCCGAAGAGGGACTGGTGGATGCCGTGGACGCCTACTGCGAACGCATCGCATTCTCGCCGGCGCAGGTGGGCAAGCTGTTCGAGCTCGCCGCCCGGATGCACCTGCCGGTCAAGTTACACGCCGACCAGTTGAGCGACAGCAGCGGCGCCGAACTCGCGGCTCGGTTCCACGCCTTGTCCGCGGATCATCTCGAATACGCGACGGAAGGCGGGCTGCGTTTGCTGGCCGAGGCCGGCACGGTGGCGGTGTTGTTGCCCGGGGCGTTCCTGACGCTCGGGGAAACGCGGCTGCCGCCCCTGGCTGCTCTTCGCGAGCTCGGCGTGCCGATGGCGATCGCCACGGACTGTAATCCCGGAACCTCGCCCGTTTGCAGTTTGCGGACCGCCATGGTTCTTGCAACGAGTCTGTTCAGGATGACTCCGGAGGAATGCCTCGCCGGCGTGACCCGCGAGGCCGCTCGTGCGCTGGGACTTGCCGATCGCGGCACCCTGGAGCCCGGCAAGCGGGCGGACATTGCACTGTGGGACATCGGCCATCCGCGCGAGCTTTCCTACTGGCTGGGGCTCAATCCGCTTTCCGGTTTGCTGATCAATGGCATCGATGCCGATCGGATGCCGGCCGGCGCGGTGGACCGGGCCTGATGAGCACCATGAGCCGACCTTCCCCGGGAAGAGCAGCGCCAGAGAAGCGACACCGTCCGTGACCGCAATGAACACCGGCCTCGCCTCGCGGCGCCGTTTCGTGCTGGTGCTCGGCTGTTTGACGGGGCTCGCCGCCGTGTCGATCGACATGAGCCTGCCCGCGATCCCCGGCATGGTGTTCGATTTTGCGACGACGATGTCCCGCGGCCAGCAAGTGGTCGGTCTGTTCATGGCCGGCCTTGCCGTGGGGCAACTGCCGGCGGGCCTGTTGTCTGACCGGCTGGGGCGCATGCCCGTTATCTATGTCGGCGTCGGCATCTTTACGCTCGCCGGGGTTGTTTGCGCCGTCAGCACCAGTATCGAGCTGATGCTGGCCGCGCGATTCGTGCAGGGGCTCGGCGCCTCGGTGGGCGTCGTCGTTTCCAGGGCGATCGTGCGCGACATTGCCAGCGGCGTGCAGGCGGCGCGTCTACTTTCCGTGATGGTGATGATCTTCACCGCAGCACCGATGCTGGCGCCGGTCCTGGGCGGCTTGCTCGTCAGTACGCTGGGCTGGCGGGTGCCGTTCATTGTGATCGCCCTGTTCGGTGCCATTATTTTCTTCGGAGTAAGCCGGACGCTGCAGGAAACGCACATCCCGGTGCGCCCCGACCATCACGTGCTGCGGCAACTCTTGCTGAGCGCAAGAGAGTTCTTCTCGCATCGCGAAAGCGTTCTGGGCGTCCTCCTCGTGCTTTTGCCGGCGGCGGGCTTCATGTCGCTCATCACCGCCTCGCCCGCGCTCGTGATCGAGATTTACCAGTTTCCCGTGTCTTTCTTCGGCTTTATTTTCGCCACCGCGGGATTTTCGATCCTGGTGGGATCGATCATCAACCGCCGCCTGCTGCTGCGCTTCAGCAGCATGCAGATGATTGGCCTGGGCACAGGCCTCATCGGGCTGGCTTCCGCGCAGATGCTGGTTATCGCCTGGCTGGAGCAGGCGAATTTTCTCTGGTTGTGGGGCAATGTGTGTCTCTACATGTTCGGCGTCGCCTTCGTCATGGCTAACGCCACCGGCCTCGCGCTGGACCCGGTCCCGAGAATCGCCGGGGTCGCCGCTTCGATCATCGGCACGCTGCAGAACCTGGCGGCATCGGCGGGTGCGCTTGCCAGCGCGGCCCTTTATGACGGCACGGTGAAAAATGTGGTGGTGATCATGGGCGTGTTCGGCGTTGCGACGGCGGTCACTTATCTCGGACGTGGGATGATTCTTGAGGACGCGCGCGAGCTTTCGTGATCGGTGCCGTTCCGTCGATACCTGCCCGCACTCACACAACAACCTGCGCAGTCACCGGCCTGGCCGGTTCACGAATAAAACACCGCCGCCTTCACTCGCGTTCCGTCACAATGCTCTCGACGTCCTTGCGCGACTGCGTCGGGGTGATTTTTGGATAGCCGTACCAGATCAGTCCGACGACGAATTCCCCCTCGGGATCGACGCCGATCAGTTCATAGAAGCGGGAATCCTGCGTGATGGCCCCGGTAGACCACTTCGACGCGGCGCCGGCTGCCGACAGGTAGAGCATCAGGTTCTGAATGGCACAGCAGCAACTGCCATAGTCCTCCTGCTGTCTCTGTTCGTCCTCGGACCGGCGGCAGGTGACCACGAGCCATCCCCGGATCTGTGCGGCTGACGCGGCCTTGAAGTCGGCAATCTTCTCGTCCTTCCGTTCCGCCACGACCGTCCGCGTCAGTTCCACGCAGCGGCGGATCGTCTCCGGGCCGAGAATGTAGAAGTGCCATGGTTCGGTGACATGGTGGTTGGGAGCCCAGCGCGCCGCCTCGATAGCAGCAAGAATCAACTTGCGGCTAACAGGCTGCTTGAGGAACAGTTTTACCGTGCGGCGGGCACGGATCCGCTCCGCCACGGTAGCAAGAGTGCTGCCAGTTTCGCCGCCGTGCTTCGTCATACGGCGTTTTCGATGATCATCGCAATCCCTTGCCCCACGCCGATGCACATTGTGCAGAGTGCATAGCGGCCTCCCCGTCGACGCAGCTCACGGGCTGCGGTGGTGATGAGGCGCGCGCCCGACATGCCGAGCGGATGCCCCAGCGCGATGGCACCGCCGTTGGGGTTGACGTGCTCCGCGTCGTCGTCGAGACCCAGCTCGCGCAGAACGGCCAGACTCTGGGCAGCGAAGGCCTCATTGAGCTCGATCACGTCCATTTCGGCGAGTTCGAGCTTCGCTAACTGCAAGACCTTTCGCGCCGCAGGCACGGGACCTATACCCATGACGCGCGGCGCCACACCCGCCGCCGTCCAGACCACGATCCTGGCCATCGGCTCCAGGCCGTGATCCCGCATCGCCTGGTCCGAGGCAATGAGCAGCGCACAGGCGCCGTCATTGATGCCGGAGGCGTTGCCGGCGGTAACGCTTCCGCCCGGCCGCACGACCGGGCGCAGTTTCGCCAAGGCCTCCCGCGTGACATCGGGCCTGGGATGCTCGTCGGTACTGACCTCGACCCATTCACCGCGCCGCTGTGGCACCGGCACGGCAACAATCTCCTCGGCCAGGCGGCCCGACGAAATTGCGGCGGCGGCACGCTGCTGACTGCGCAGGGCGAATTTGTCCTGGTCTTCGCGAGAAATGGAATAATCAGCGGCGACATTTTCGGCGGTCTCGGCCATCGAGTCGGTACCGTATTGCTCTTCGAGCTTCCGGTTGACGAAGCGCCAGCCGAGCGTCGTGTCGTGGATCTCCGGATTGCGGTCGAAGGGCACCGTCGACTTTGCCAGCACGAACGGCGCTCGCGACATCGACTCGACACCGCCCGCTATGAGCAACTCGGCCTCGCCTGCCTTTATCGCATGTGCAGCGTTGCCGACCGCGTTCATGCCGGACCCGCACAGCCGGTTGACCGTCGCGCCCGGAACCGTTTCGGGTAGCCCGGAGAGCAGTAACGCCATGCGCGCGACATTCCGGTTATCTTCCCCGGCCTGGTTCGCGCAACCGAGAATCACATCCTCGACAGCCTCCGGTGCAAGACCCGAGCTGCGGCTCAGCAGTGCCTGCAGGGGAATTGCGGCGAGATCATCCGGCCGCACGGACGACAGTGCGCCGCCGTAGCGGCCAACAGGCGTTCTTATCGCATCGCAAATCCACGCATTTCTGACCATTGATCTCGTCCTTTCACAAAAAGGGGGAATGTTCGCCCCGAAATTGCACGTTGAAAAACCAGCAAGCTGAAAGAGTCGGGCTCCCAGGCCCCGTTCGAGTGCTTCTATCGATCGACAGCTTGCGCGGGTTCGCGCCCGTCACGATCGTAGATGCGACCGAGGCGGCTGCCCGTCCAGGCCCAGACCAGGGCAATAAGGGCGCCTACGGCGGCCACACCGGCCATGCCCAGCCCGGCGATAGTGGTCAGTCCGGTGAAAATCCAGGCCCAGACCATATCGCCGCCGCGGTAGACGACGATGTCTATGACCGGTTTCGCCTTGAAGCGCATTTCCCGGTTGACGATCGTAAAAAGCATTTCGCGTCCCGGCCTCGTAATCGCATAGTTGCCGGCGCGTCGGGCGATTTCAAGGCCGACGACAACGGCGAGGATCGGCGCAACGGCTACGATCAAAAATCCGATGACCAGGCAGGACGGCACGAGCGCAAGGGTCTTCGACATGCCGAAACGCAACGCCAGGCGGCTCGTCACAAAAAGCGCCGTAACGATCGCCAGTGAATTGACGGAGAGGTCGATCAGTGCCCATATCTGCTCACGTGTGGCGTCATCGTAACCGTCCAGCAGGTTCTTGAGACCGAAATAGACAAACGTCCCCATCGACACGTAAAGGAATATGAAAAGGCCGATGCCGAACAGGAGGCGGTCCTTGAAGAACAGCATGAAACCCGCGAAGGGATTGCGGCCGATTTCCTGCGCTCTGCTGAGATCGGCCCGGACTTCCTTATTGCCCAGCTCGGTGACTTTGAGCCGGTTCAGCGCCGCGATAATGGGAATCGGTACGAGCAACAAAACGGCTGCAAGCAACATCAGGTTATAGGTGCCGAGCGTCTCCGCGAACAGAGCCGTAATAGCAGGCCCTACAATCGCGCCGATGCTGCTGCCGGCGGCGATGAAGGCGAAAAGCCGTGGCGCCTGCTCACGGGAATATATGTCGGACATGAAGCTCCAGAACACCGACACGTGAAAAAGGCTGAATACGCTCAACCAGACGTAGAAAGACTTGTCGACCAGCGCAGGATGGCCGACGCTTGTTGCGCCGAAATAGAACGCGAAAAACGACAGGGCGAAAAAGACGTAGACCCCCGGCACGAGCCAGCGAAACTTCACGCGCGGAATGATTCCCCCGTACACGCTTACCGCAATAAGGCTGAAGACGAAGGTGCCCGTCCACAGCTGACTCAGTTCCGCGTCCGTCCACTCGCTTGCCATCGCGTTTCGCACCGGCCGAAGTATGAAATAGGCAGCCATCAGCACGAACACGAAGGCAAAGGACAGCAGGGTCGCCTTCAGTTCATTAGGCTGAATCTTGGTTGCCGCCGTGACGATGTTCCTGAACTTTCCGCCGTCTCTCGTGCTCACCTGATTATCGCTCCCCAACTCAACGCAGCTGTCCTTGTTTGCGGCCCCGGCGCTCGTATCGGCGCCTGCAGGGGCGTCTCCTGAAAAAAACCGAAGCCGGCCTCGCCACTCGATCTGCCGGGTGGCGTATTTCCAGCACGCGCGCTAGGTTACCATTGCAGCGGAACTGTCGCCTTCGGGACGGCGGGTTGCTAGTGTACCCCGTCGTAAATAATGGACCATTATCGCGAGCGATCTTTCGTGGCTGGCAAGGCGCGACGACGAGTAATAGCGAGCTATTGCGAGGAGTCGCAACGCCG
>JBBDSK010000063.1:0-38285 GCA_040904985.1 Woeseia sp.
CTGCATGCCGAAATCGGCCGGTCTTCACCAGTCCACCGATGTCCAGGTACTCTAATGCCATACTTTGCTCCTTCTTCTCGTGCGATGATCGTGTCCCACGACTTGGCGCCGCGTACCGATCTGCTTAGTCTGGCCTGCCGCGACTTGGCCGTCAGCCGTTTCATCAGAACGAGTGCTTCTGCCATATATCATCAAGCGTGATCATCGCAGGCTCGGTACTGACAGCGCCCGTGAACTACACTACTTGCACGTTAGACCATTAATTATGCAGGAGAGAATACCCTATGACACCTCGAAGCAGACTCATTGAGTATCGCGACGGCGATACCCGGCTCGAGGCATATATGGCTTGGGGTGAGGCAAGTGCTCCCCGCCCTGTAGTACTAATCGTGCATGCCTATGGCGGGCGAGGCGAGTATGAGTGCGGTCGCGCGGACATGCTCGCGCGGATGGGATACGTCGGCGTCGCCCTGGACGTGTACGGCAAGGGTGTTCTCGGACAGGACCCGGCGGAATGCGGGCGCCTTATGCAACCGTTCATTGAGGACCGCGGTCACCTCTTGAGGCGCCTTGAGCTTGGCCTCGAAGCGGCCCGCGCCCAGCCGGAATGCGATCCCGGCCGGGTTGCGGCTATCGGTTATTGTTTCGGCGGGCTCTGCGTGCTTGACATGGCGCGTGCAGGACTCGATCTGCACGGCGTCGTGAGCTTCCATGGGTTATTCGACCCGCCCTCGGACAGAGCGAGCAACGATATCCGGGCGAAAGTGCTCGTGCTGCACGGCTGGGAGGATGCGATGGTTCCGCCTGATAGCGTGCTTGCCCTCGCGTCGGAACTGACGGCGCGAAACACGAACTGGCAGATCCACGCCTACGGCGGCACATTCCATGCCTTTACAAATCCGCACGCCGACGACATCGGGAGGAGCGTCAAGTTCGACGCAGTCGCGGACAGGCGGTCGTGGGAAACGCTGGAGAACTTCCTGGCTGAACTGTTCGAGTGAACGACAATCCGCGGTGCGCCTATGCCTGCTGCGACATCCGGGAGCCGACGGCAAAGCGCGCTCGCATCAATTCCACTGGTAGCGAGTGCGAATACGCACGAAGCGACGAGCGTCAACCTCGTCCAACAGTTCATCCTGCAGCGCGTCCAGTTGCCGCACAGCGTCGCGTCGGTCGACCGAGACGTGTTCGCCGTCCCGGACCACCGTGCGGCCGCCGACTAGCACGCGATGCACAGCATCAGGACTGGGGCCGTTGCCGTATACGAGGTTGGGAACAAGCGCTGCAGGCGGAGAAAGCTGCGTCTCCCCGAGGCGGTTGATGACCAGTATGTCCGCCTCCTTGCCATTCTCCAGTGACCCTATCCGGTCGTCCATCATCAGCGCTTTCGCGCCTCCGATTGTCGCGAGCTCCAGGGCTTGTTCGGCGCCGCCGTATAACACCTCGTCACCGGTCCACGACGTATCCATCGATGAGGCACGGCGACGATGCTCGTCACCGAGGCGCTGCGCAGTGATCAAGCTGCGCATCGCAGTCCAGAGATCGTGACCGTACGCTACGACCGGGCCGTCAAGTCCGATCCCGCAGGTGACGTCATTGTCAAGGAACTGCCGGGCATCGAAGCTCACAAGTCCGAGCACCTGTTCCATGTCCGGGACCAGGGCGATCGCGGCGCCCCGATCGCGAATCAGTTCTGCTTCGCCAGGCCGAAGATTCTGCGAGTGTGCGGAAATCAGATTGGGTCCCAGCATTCCCTCAGCATCGAGCCATTCGAACGAGCCACCCTCCCAGCCGCGCCGCGTCCCGAGATACTTGGTATCCATTATAGCGGGCGCGTGAATATCGAATTGCCGATCATTGGCGATAGTCCATTCCCAGATCAATTTGAGATGGTCTGGCTCACAGTATGAAATGCCGATCGTCGAAGCCGTCACGGAGATACGCTCATCTTCCCACGAATTCTTCACGCGCTCGGTCTCCGCAATTCCAGTATCTATGTCTTCACGGAAGCCTTCGGGTACAGCGTCCTTGTCATTGATCGTGAGTCGAGCCATGCGACAGCGCATGCCGGTATCGCGGACAGCAGCAAGCACGCCGTCCACCGAACGCTTGTGACGATGCGTAAAGTGGTCATCTGCAGTGGTCGTCACGCCGCGCCGCACGAGATCGAGCAGCGGCGGCATCGCGGAAACGTAGGAGCGCTCTTCGTCACAGGCACCGGTCATTGGATAGTAGAAGCCGAACAGTCGCTCCATGAAGGTCGTTCCTTCGGCCATTCCGCGTATACAGCCCTGCACGAGATGGGAGTGGACGTTCACGAGCCCGGGGAAGATCAGGTGCCCGTCACCACCGATTTCCTCGTTGGCGGTAAAGGCACAGTCCTTGCGCGGGCCCACGGCAACAATTCGGCCGTTGCTGACCGCGACGTAGCCGTCCATGAACACCCGTCGATTGGCGTCCATTGTGAACACCATTCCATGTATAAGCGTATCGCAACTAGTCACTTTCCAGGTCTCCGGTTCAAAGTGTGTTGGCGCTCATCGCACCCGGTCATCCTCTAGCGCCGCAATCGCCTGTACCTCGATAAGGAGGCGAGGGTCGCGGAGATCTGCTTGCACCGTGGCACGTGCTGGCAGGGACTGAAGGTCAATCCAGGCAGCCCAGGTAGCGCGGTAGCTCTCATAATCTTCGAAACTCTTCAGGTAGACAGTAACGGACAAAAGGCTCCGCCGGGCAGTACCCGCAGTCGTCAGCAGCCGATCAAGCTTCGCTAGCACGTCCTGGCACTGTTCCACGAATGAGCTGTCGGGCTTGTCAGTGACGAGACCGGCAAAATACCCTGTCCGCTCATGGATGACGATACGCGAAAACTGGTCGCTAACTGTTTCGTGTCTATCGATGTTCATTGAAGATCAGCAAGCCCGGCGATAAGACCCCCTTCAACCTGCCAGCCGTGCGTATGCCTTGCCAATCGTCGTTGCTGATTGGCGTTATCAGCGCCGGTAATGCTTCGCGTTGTTCAGCCTGAGCACACGCAACCCGGCTGTCCCGTCCGACACGTAAATGAGACCTTCAGGGCCCATGATCACATCGTAGGTATCCGAACCGCCGTAGCGTGGATCCTGTGTGGGGAGGTCATCAGAGATCTTGTACGTGTAGCCGGCAATGTGGCGCGGCGCCGATGGATCGGAGTAGTCGAACGCCTGGAGCCCGAGGCCGTACCAGGCCGTCAGATAGATTCGCTCGTTCCAGGCATTGCCCAGATGGGCTGAGGGACCACGCAGAGGGAAACGTTCTTTATCTGCGGGTTGCATTGGGATGGCGGGGTCGCAGGCCAAAGTTTCGGGCAGGACAAGTTGACCGAGCAGACGCGGTGCCTGCGGGTTCTCCACGTCAAATATTCTGACGTGACCGAAAGGGCAGGTAAAGTATTCGTCTTCAACCATCAGGAGCCTCGTTCCCGGCACGAGCCTGGCCGTGTGCGTGTTACCGCAGGCCGCGGATTGTCCTTGGGCAGCGCGGCGGCACTGCTCCACGTTAGGGGACAGGGGTTCGGCCCCGGGTTGCAGGTAGTTGATCCTGGAAAAGAGTTTTGGTGCCGTGGGATCTGCTACGTCGAGCAGCACCAGCCCCGCCTGGTGGTAAGCGAGATACGCGGTTGTGCCATTCACCGTAACGTAATGCATGCCGACATGGCGCGAAAACTTACCGCCTTCGAGTTCCCGAACGGGGCGGCTGAACAGTGGCTGCTGAACCCAGTCGCGGACAGAGTCCTCCTCAGGCGTCTTTTGTCCGGGTAGCCACCACTTGCCGACCTCGCGAGGCGCGTGCGGGTCGCTTACATCGAGAATGACGAGAATCTTACCTATGTACCCTTCGTACTCTGTGCCCACATAGAGATAATCACCATGAAAGTTAAAGTGATGAACGCCGCGCGCATCCTGGTACACGCCCGTTTCCGCGTCCGGTGGCGACACTGGCGCATCCCACTCGGATAAGAGCTCAGGACGAGCCGGAGTCGAGATGTCATAAAACCGGACGCCGTGTCGGTTGGGTTGGCGCGTGCTGCCGTAGCGGAAGCGTTCCATATTCACTGCGAGCAGGCGTCCGGGAACGGCGGCGACATAATGCGTCTGAGTATTCCAGCCCGGGTCCCAGCAGGTCGGCGGTCGGGTTGCGTTAACTATTTCCGGATCCAGCCAGTCCACTTGGCAGGGTACGCCGACAGGCAAGTTGGGCCAGGGATAGTCTCGACGCCATACCGGGTGATCCGCGGGCGGCGGCGGGGAGAGCGTTTCGTCGAACGCGTGGATAGTCGCGCTGCGAACCGGCCTCTCCGGCACCGAGAGGTTTACGATCATAAAGCAGCGGCCCGCTCCTGGTTCGGTTGGTAGCGGTGCATGCGGATAGCAACCCGAGTAAAGATAGTCGTCATCGGTGTATGGCCAGGGCGCGAGCTTGGAGTAGGCCGCGAGGTCCGGACTGCCATCTGCGAGCACGGCATGACCAACGCGTTCGAAGGTCGGTGCCGCATTGTTGCCGGCCGTACAGGCAATGGGAGGTAATGCCGCGACGAGTATCAGGATTGTCGCGCGCGTAAATACTGGTCTCATGAAATTACCTATTTGAACTTTCGATATTGATAGCCGGGCCGATGCGACTTGCCAAGCCACATTGCTGATTGTCAACATCAGCAAGAGTTATGGCTCTGCGATGGTGTTTGCCGTTTCGCGAGCTTAACCTTGATGAATGCAGGAGCCAATGCGCAAGTTTCAGTTGCTGAGAATCGGCAGGCACGCCCCGCAGTTCTGCCCTGGTCGGGGGGCAATATTGAAGCGCCACGGTGCCAAGCCTTGAAGCTGCACCGCCGCTGGTTCCGGCTCGTGCATGCCGTACTAATGAACACGATCATGGTGTTCTGCATGACACTGGTGCTGACGATTTTCTATGGCGGTATCGGCACGGGATTCCTCGGAGAGTGGTTGCGCGCTTTCGCCATAGCCTACGTGGTCGCTCTGCCGCTGACTTACTTCGTGGGGCCTATCGTACGAGTGCTGGCGGAGAGATTAGTGGCGGAGAACTAACAGTGACGTTTTTGACAAGTATCGATGATGCAGCAATTGACGACACCGCTCTATCGCAGCGTGGCCGTTCCGGGTTGGAGGCGCTTGGCGCGCTACAGGCTTATTCGTCGAGCCAGATCCGCGACTTGGCAAGGAAGTCATTCATGGCTGACTCTGACTACTGTGGGCTGGCACGGGACGAAGTTCCGACGGACATCGCAGGCTGGCGTCGTCGACTGCAGCGAAGCCGCAAAATCGCCGAGCGCCTGTTGCCCTACCGGTTTGAGCGATTCAACCAGCGATACGTGGCGGAGGAAGTGTTCAACCGTGCGATCCCTGCAGTCGAGGAGTATCGTGAAAAATTCGAGAGGTTCTTCCGCTTACCGGACGGACCGACGCTTGGCTCACTCGAACTGGACCCCGCGATCAAGTTCCCATCATACTACGACCGCGTCGAGTGGCACCTCGAGCCGGGCGGATGGGACGGTTATGACCTTTATGGCGCAGTACTCGCCTTCGCCATCGGCCCACACGTTTTCCGCCATGGTGGCTACGCGGCCGTGGAGGCCGGCGATGACATCCTGCAACACCGCCTCGAAGCCGTCCGACAATTTCGCAAGTCCAGTTACCGCCGCATCTATGAACCTGGCTGCGGAGGTTTCTCAACGATGGCCGCAGTTCATCGGGTGTTTCCGGATGCTGAGCTCGCAGCGAGCGATCTGTCGCCGCTCCTACTCCGCGTTGGGCACATTATGGCGGAGCGCAGTGGCGTGGCAGTGCATTTCCGACAGCGCGACGCGCGGGACACGCGGGAGCCGGACGCGAGTGTCGATGGAGTTATGATGTTCGCCTTAATGCACGAGATGCCGACCACGGTGGTGCGTGATAGCTTTCGCGAGGCATTCAGGATACTCGAGCCCGGGGGCGACATAGTGATTTCCGACCCGCCGCCGTTTCGCGAGGTCTCGCCTTTCCAGGCTCTGATTCTCGACTGGGAAACACGGCACCGCGACGAGCCCTTCTTCACAAACGCCTGTGTTGCCGATTGGGGGGCGGAGCTAAAGACGGTCGGCTTCTGCGATGTCGAGGCCTACAACCTTCGCGAGCGTGGCTATCCGTGGATTACACGCGCCAGGAAACCCTGATATGACAGACTCATACCTCGCCGCGGCCGACGTAGAAGCGCTGGCCCGGATGCTTAATGCACTTTTGGTCGAGCACTGGATTCTGTACGATCGCGTCGCCGTCCTGGAGGAGTTGCTTGCCCAGCGCGGTGCGATTGAAGTGGGATCGCTCGAAACCTACCGGCCTTCCGCAGACTTCAGCGTTCGTCTCGAAGCATTGCGCAATACAGTTTTTGCGAACGTCCTTGGAGCTGCTGATGGCGGCGAGCGGCGGTCTGTCGATGAGCTGCGGCGGCGCCAACCCTGATCGTATCGTGTCGCCGTGTTGTGCCAGACCGTGTGCAAATCAACATCCGTGATGCTTCAAATCAGAAAAACTCACTGGCCATCCATCGGCGGGTCCTTAGCATAGGCTTCCACCGGAGGTGCGTGGTGGCAGGAATGAATGCAGGTTTGACCAGGATCATCGACACAAAAAGTCCGGTCGCTGGTGAAGTCGACCAGCGAGATTTCCGTGATGCCATGTCTCGCTTCGCGACTGGCGTCGCGATTGTGACTACAGTAGATGAGCAGAATGGGCCAGTCGGAGTCACGATAAGCTCTGTGACATCGCTGTCGCTGGATCCTCCACTGGTGCTCTGGAGCATCGGGCTCGGGGCGTACAGCCTGCCCGCCTTCCGTCGTGCGGGCGAGTTCGCTTTAAATTTTCTTCCGGCAGACAAATGGGAGCTATGTGAGCAATTCGCTCGTCCTGCGACCGACAAGTTCCGGCACGTAACGTGGCACCGTAATTCAAGAGGAGTGCCGTTGCTCGACGGCATGCTCGCGCACGTTAGCTGTACGACCTGGCGGCGCTATCCTGGCGGCGATCACGAGATCTTCGTGGGCCGCGTGCGGAGCGTGCGTATGTTTCCGGGCGAACCGCTTGTGATCTTTGGTGGCGAACGCGGTCGACAATTGCCACCGGAAGTGCAGAGGGCGGACTGTTGCTCAAGGAGTGACGCCTGATCGTGCTTTGCCCGAATGGACTTCGACGCCGGCACATACTTCTTGCTGCGGTGCTGCTGCTGCCGAAGCAAATTGCGGCAGCGGAGTACGTGCTCGAAAGAAAGGATGTATTTGAGCCTTATCCGGCACACGTTGAACAAGTGTACTTCGATCGTCTCCAGGCTTACCGCAGAGGTTCCTCCGAAGGTGAGATTCGAGGAGGTCTTCGACAGTACGACACGCTCGAACGCGTCCCGGGAGCGGACCAGTCTGAGTTGCTGCCGACGACGGCTGCAGGCGACTTGGTTATTCCAAAGGCCGCACTGGAAGCGGCGCGAAGGTACGCGGAATCAATGCGCTCGTCGGCTTTCATTGTATGGCACCAGGGCAAGGTGGTTGAGGAAAGCTACTTTGGTGGACAAGGGCGCGAGCAGCCGATCATCTCGCGCTCGCTTGCCAAACCGATCACCACACTGGCAGTTGGCACAGCTATGCATGCGGGGCACATCGAAAGCCTCGACCAACCGGTGGCGGACTTCATCGATGAGTGGGTTGGCACTGAGAAGGAGGGCATCCTGATCCGGCACCTTCTGGACATGCGCAGCGGTCTGCTTCCCCAGGACTTCTCCGACGATCCGATGTCAATCTATAATCTCGCCTATTTGCATCCGTACCACGAGCGGATACTGGTTGATCATTATCCGTTGGTTCAAACTCCCGGCAGTCACTACGAGTACTCGAACGCGGCCTCTGATTTGGTCGCCGTACTGATCGAGCGGGCAACCGGCGTCAGCTATCACGAGTGGGTCTCGCAGGCAGTCCTGATCCCGATCGGCTCACCGGGCGGTGAGGTTTGGGTGAATCGCCCTGGCGGCGTGGCGCATGCCGGCTGCTGCATGCTGCTGCCGGCCGAGGCTTGGCTGCGAATGGGTATCCTGCTGCTGCAGCGCGGCATATGGAACGGCGAGCGTCTACTCGACGAAGCATTTATCCGGGAAATATCGACAGGTACCGGGGAAAACGTACATGCCGGGCTGGGCGTATTCGTGGCTGGACAATACGTTGAGCGCCGCGGTTCCTTTCACCCTCGCCTGAAGCGCGGTCAGAGTTGGCACTCTGAGCCCTATTTGAGTAAGGACCTTTTTCTCTTTGACGGTTATGCAAGTCAGGTCGTGTACGTAATTCCGGACTACGAACTGGTGATACTTCGAACAGGCATCTCGCCGCCCCGAACGGACCCTGAGTGGGATAACACCCACTTACCGAACCTGCTTATGCGCTCTATAGACATGCGTCCGAGACCACCGCCGCAGCCTCACTAACGACGCGGCACTTACAATTGGAAGTACATGTTCGACCGCGGATTGATCATTAGCCCGTCGCAAGCACCGCGCTGCGATGACTTCAGGATTGGCGGTGCTGTCGTGCGCCGCGATGAAGCTGCTTCCTGCTGGAGGATGTGGTACTACTGTCGCTCCAGCGCCTTTCCCGGTGAAGTTGCGCCGGCGTTCGGAACCGGAGCAATTGCGACAGCGGTGTCCGAGGATGGTGTTCACTGGTGTCGCGAGGACGGTCCGCTGGCGGGTGGGGCGGTGTTTCTTCCCGCGGCGGATCCGCGGGCTTTCGACTCGACCCACGTCGGGACGGGCGACGTGATCAGATATCGCGATCGCTGGCTGATGGCATACTTTGGCGGCAATGACGAGGTTCCTGCCGGCGCGAAGGAGATGTACACACACCCTGGATATTCTTGCCGGCTGGGATTGGCGGAAAGCAGTGACGGAATCAATTGGACCCGGCTGCCGGGCCCGGCCGCTGGCGGCGCCATCGTCGAGGTCGACGAGTCCTCAGTCTATGCGGCTTTCCCGTCCCTCGTTGTTGTCGACGACGGCCTGATGATCCACTACACATCGGTCGACAAGCTGGGCAGATACCACAGCACTCATATGCTGCGAAGTCGCAACCTCGAATCCTGGCATGCTGCCACCGGTTTCATCTTCGAAAGCGATGTTTTGCCGCACGAAAGTGCCGGAATAGTGAACCTCGACATCGTCGAGAGCCCGTTCAGTGAGCGCGGCCGCTGGCTTATGGTCTACACTGCCCGTGACGGTCGCCCGGAGACGGCAGAACGACGGTCGATATGTGCCGCTTATTCAGACGATCTCATCGCCTGGCGACGCCACTCGCCGCTGCCCTTTTTCACCGTTGGCACGCATGGAGCTTGGGATTCCGCGGGAGTGGCCTCGCCGAAGCTCGTCATTACGCCTGAGGATTTCCGCCTCTATTACTACGGTTGGTCGAATGCTTCTCATTCAGGGCATCCCGCACGAGGTATCGGCTGCGCCGTCAGTGCAACACGCAGGCTGAATGCATTTCGCCGTGTGCAGCCAGTAATTGGATGAAAGTGGCTGCCTCAGCCTTTGCGGTAATACGCATCAGCAACTTCGAGTAACTTCAGCACTTCGGTTAGGAGTCAGGTGCGGGCCTCTTTCCTCCAGCAACTCCGCCAAGGTTTAGGCTTCCCGCGAGCGCGCCGGCGGCCACTGGTTCCATGCGGGGAAGCGTGCGATGACAGTAATCATGTGCTCGCAGCTTGGCTTACCTGTCGCTATCTGCCCGCATCCCGCGCAAAACCTCGCAGATGGCAGCTGTATCAGCCTCGGCCAGCCCACTCTTCAGAGCAGCTGTGTAAAGTGGTAGAGCTGCATCGAAAAGTGGCGTGGGGGCAGCGACTTCCTTCGCGTAGTTCGTGATGAACCCGAGATCCTTCTGCCACAGGTCCAATCGCATCGTTGCGGGCGTGTATTGGCGTGCGGCCATCATAGGGCCGCGCAACTCAAGCACACGGGACCCCGCAGCACCGCCTGCAGTGATGATGTCTACGAAGAGTTGCGAATCGATGCCGGCACATTCGGCCATGGTAATGGCCTCGGCGGCAGCAGCATTGTGCACCGCCACCAGCAGGTTCGCGATGAGCTTCATGCGGGTCCCGTTGCCGAATGCGCCAAGGTGGAATACGGCTGCGCTGAAGCTTTCGAGGACGGTCTTCGCACTGTCGAATTCCGTGGTTTCACCGCTCGCGTACACGACTACTTCGCCCGCTGCTGCCTGTGCACCAGTGCCGCTCACCGGGCAGTCCAGCATTTCGTAGCCCTGAGCGGACAGAGCGAGCCGCGCGTCCAGTTTGCAGGGAAGGTCAAGCGTGCTGAGTTCGATGAACAACGCGCGGGCTTCACGTGCCGTCATACTTGCCACTGCTGTAGCCAGCTCAACGGTCTGCCTGAGCGCACTGGCCGAAGGAAGACTGCACAGGACGAATTCCGCACCTGTGATCGCGCTGGCGGCGTCGTCTGTCACGCTAATGTCGAAGTCACGGCAAAGCTCCCTGCGCGCCGGATCGGGGTCGTAACCACGCACGTCGTGGCCAGCGGCACGCAGATGGCGCGCGAAACCCGCGCCCATAACGCCGAGTCCGACGACCGAGACTTTACGCGGGCGCTGCAGGTGGCCGGCGGTCATTATTTCGGCGCTTTGAACGGTGGCCGCAGCGCCAGCACGGCATTGTCGCCAGTAGAAATGACTGGTCGTCCGCGGGTCGAACCGCTTGGTTCCGTCTCGACGGCGACGAGCGAGGGTGGTGTTGCGGCATTGGTCACCGGTCGTTCCTTGCTGGGATAAACGGCATCAACAAGTAAGCCGGGTCCACTGTGCCCAATTGTAGCTCGGTGCGGCCACCGAAGACCTCTGGTGGCCGGTCGTCTTCGTCGTTGTGCAAGAACGGGCCGCAACCCTTCAAATCGTTCTTGAAGTTAGAGAGACGCTGCCCTGTTGCGTTTGCTGATTCGTAGTCACGGCCCAGGATTAGGAGTCCGAGGCGCCAGCCCGCGGGCACGACGATCGAAGTCGGCCATATTTCGATGTCCAGCGGTACCGGTACGTCCGGTTTGAGCGGTTCCCGTCGATCATGCCGATGATACGGGCGCCACGGCCTCGACAGCTCCGGGTCGAGTGCGCGCTGCGAAGCACGTAGCCAGCCCTGAGCGACGGGAGTGTTCGGATCTATGGCGCCCTGAAAGCCGCGATCATTTCCATCGGGATCGATGAGCTGGAGCACCGCGAATATGTCGGCATCGGGGGTTGACGATGCGATCGTTAGATGCAGCGATGAAGGCCCGGTAAATTCCGTTTCCTTCGCCATTGGCGGAGTCCGGAAGGCAAGGCCCTCTCCTGGCGCTTCGAAGGCCAGAGTTGCATTGGCGGATGGGGGACTATCCGTAAGCGTGCCGTCGGCGGTGAGATACAGCCGCTCCCAAGAGGTGCGTGGCAACGGCCAATCCTCCTCAGTGCGCTCAACATAACGGTCGTAATGCCTTATCTGCAGGCGAACTCGCGGCTCCCGCGCCCAGCCGGTATCCTCCCCCTTGAGAAAGTGGCCGAAAAATCGCTTCTGTATCGCAACGCCGTAATCCGTGTAGAACTCCGTCCAATGCTCCAGTCCGTGTACTTCAAGCCATTTGTCCGTGGTGGCCGCGCGCAGATAGCCCTCGAAGTTACCGCGCAGGTGAAGACCCTGGCCGCCCCAATTCGCAGCCGTCAATAGCGGAACACGGATGCGATCCCAGCGGGGCGAACGCTCCCTGTAGTATTCACCGTCGAGCGGGTGCGCGAGGATTTCCGCGCCGAAATCACAACGGTTGGCCGCAAGCTGCGCTTCCGTGAGAGTCGGGGGGCCGCATATCAGCTCCCCGGTTACACTGCTGCGCCGGCCGCGCTCACCCAGGCCATGCTGCACCGTCTTGACCTGCATGTCGTACCAGTTGGACCAGAAGGTGCTTAGAATTCCCCCGTGGTGCGTCATGTCGCGATACCAATCGGCGGCGCCCTCCCAGACGCACATCGCAGCGAGGTGGCGGGGTTGCAGGCTTGCCACTTGCCATTGGTTTATGCCGAAGTAAGAGACCCCATTCAATCCGACCCGGCCGTTGCTCCAGCGTTGGCTGCCTGCCCATTCAATGCACTGTTTGAAGTCTTGCGTTTCGCGAGGTGAGAATGGTTGCACGTAGCCCGGGGATCTTCCGCAGCCTCGCGAATCTACCCGTACGCAGGCGTAGCCGTCCGGGACCCACTTCTCTGGGTCGACAACTTCCCAGCATTGGTATCTGTTCGTCGAGCCGGCTGTAACGTCGGGATGTTCTGCCGCCATTCGGTCCCAGGCGCTCGGGTAACCGTCCTGAAATGACAGTCCTTTTGCATAGGGGCCGTAGGTCAACAGTACCGGGCAGCGTTTTAAATCCTTCGGCCGGAAAACGTCGGCCCGCAAGACGACTCCATCGTCCATTTCGACAGGTACGTCCCACTCGATAAGCATGCTGTCGCCGGCTTCGGAGTTACCGTTGCTCATTGTGGCGGTATCCTTTTCGTGCTGTGCGGACAAGCAACGGCGACGACGTCCTCAGCCCCCAGTCCCGCTTCTATAGCCGCACCATATGCCTGGAGCGCGGCCGAAGCCGCGCTCTTGTTCGTGCCCAGTCCAACGGCCGTCTCGACAATCATCAGCAGGTCCTTGCGCATCGAAGCCAGGTCGAAGGCGACTTCGGACGATTTGCCCAGCAGTATCGGCTTTTTTAACTCCAGAACGGCGAGTGCCGCCGCGCTGTCTGCGATGGTGTCGATCATCAATGACCGGTCGAGTCCACCTGCCTCGCCGAGGGCCAGCGCTTCGCCGAGCGCATGCCAGTACACTGCAAGCGGGAGGTTGACAACGAGCTTCAACAGCGCCCCCTGGCCGGCAGGCCCCGCGTGGATAATGCGACGAGCCAATCGGTCTAAAATAGGCTTGGCGCGGTCGAGATCCTCGCTCGCGCCACCTACTAGAGCGACGAGCTGCCCCTGACGTGCCGGCGCGACAGTTCCGGAAACCGGCGCATCCAGCATCGTTGCGCCGCAATTGCGGGCTTGCTGGTGTAGCTCGCGAACCGTCGCCGGCCGCAAAGTACTCATCTCGAGGAACAGGCAGTCTTTCGCGTGAGGGCCGAAAAGGCCGTCAATGCCACCGTAAACAGCTTCTGCGGCCGCGTCGTCGCGCAGCATGGTTACAATCCGCCCGCAAGACGCGGCCAGGTGCCGGGGCGTATCTGCCACCTTGGCACCCGCGGCCCGGAGTGGCTCGGTCGCAGCGCGACTGCGATTCCAGACCATAACGTCCATGTCGCATTCAAGCAGGCGCAGCGCCATCGCGCTTCCCATTCGCCCGAGCCCTGCCACCCCAGTTGTCTCGTCCGAAGCGCTCATCGCCCAATCATTCCGGAACGTATGCGATCAGGTCCAGTAGGGTATTCGCTCCAGGCACGACCAGGGGATCGCCCAGACGTAAGGTTGTGGAAGCCGGTTTGCTGCCTGGAAAGTAACTTGCCCAAGCTTCTATCGATTCGGCGAAGCCGTGGAAATTCGAATGAAAGCAGACTCGCCTGGCAATGTTATCCAGACTGGTGCCGCCTGCCTCACAGATCTTCTGTACGTTGTCCATCATGTAGTGCATCTGCCACTTCGATGGGGAGCCGTACCAGGGAAACTCCGGTTTCCGCGCCATGCCATCGGCGAGGCATCCGTTTCGGTCGAAAGCCATTTGCGTGCTGAGGAACAGCAAATCTCCCGCCCTTATCGCTTGCGGCTCACAGCCCAATCCCGGCGGAGCATCATCCGTTTCAATGACCTGAACCGGGAGCACGCTGTCTTCAGCGAGCAGGGTCAGAGCCACCTGGACCCGCGCGCCACGTCGACCCATCCCCACCCACGGAACGACTACCCGAGCGGGCGGCGCATCGCCGAACCAGCGGCGCCACTCCCGGTCCATTGCGGCAAAATCCTGTGGGTGGCCAATGTACACTTCGGCCTTGATCGCGCGGCTCAGGCTACTTCCCGCCGATTTCGCCAGGGCGCCGAGTCCCGCCAGCACGCGCTCGACTTGTGCCTCGACCGGGCTCGTGCTCCAGTCGTTCGTGGTCGTAAGTACGCCCCCATCGACATCGGCTGCATCGTGGGCTGCGAGGAATATCCAATCGCCCCGACGTAGTCCACGGAGATGCTCGGGATCCCGTTTTCCTCCGCCTGCAGGCTCTAGCGCAATCGGCTGCGGCTCGCTTTCGTCGGTTCGGCAGATCATGTCGACTTCGACCCGCGTACCGGCGCACAGGAGATCTTTGATACCCAATGCCGATGTCGCTGCCGTTGGTCTCCCAATAAGCTCTGTACGGGCGTCGAGGTAGGCGCGAATGTCCATTTCCGGCCACAGGTCTCCACGAGCCATGTCGTCGAGCGTCGGCCGGTCAGACTGAAACCACTCCGAGATACGGACCATGTCCCGGGCAGGGTCGCAGCCCGCCTCCCGCATCGTGTTAACAAGGTTGCGCAGCACGAACCTGCTTTGAAGGTAAAGGTCACCCTCCAGATTTGCGTTCGCGTTACGGATTTCAGGGGCCAGGCCGGTCTTGAAGTCGCTTGCGAGCTGGCCGGAGACAAATAGCCAGTCGCCGGCGCGAATCGCAGGACTGTATGGCATTAACGGTTTCGGTACTCCTGCCGCGAGTCCCGGCCAGACAGGCTCTACTCGGGCCGCTCTTGCACTGGATTTGGAGCTCTCTTTGGGCATAATCACCAACTTGTCGATAAATCGTTACACGCCGCCACAGAATAATTCGCTGTTGCTTTCGCCCGACCAGACTATGGGCTGGTGGTTAACAGATACTAGCGTTTGGATCTCTTCGGCAAAACCTCAGGCTCTGATTGCAGCAATCAATTCTGCTGATCATGCGCGTGTACCACCGTCCCGCCGGGACTGCACCGATGGTATGCTGATAGCATGCGCACAGCGCTTCCACGCCGGGACTGCAGCAATGGTATGCTGACCGGATGCTCGAGGTTAAAGTTTCGCTGATCCCGGTTAGCTCATGAAACTCCAGCAAATCCTGACGTTCGTCGCCGTTTACCAAGAGCGATCCTTTACGGCTGCCGCGGAGCGCATCCACGCGACACAGTCGGGGCTTAGCATGCAGATCAAGGAGCTCGAGGAGCGCATTGGCACAAAGCTGTTTGAGCGTTCACCAAAAGGCGTTGACCCAACTGTTGCAGGCCAGAAGCTTTACGCCCGGGCGCTTGAAGTTGTACGACAAGTGGAGGGCCTACGTGAGGAATTACGAAATATCCGCGATGAGGTGGCGGGTACTGTAAGCGTTGGACTAATGCCGACTTTTACGAGATCCGCAATTGCGCCGGTTATTGCTGACTTCGCGGCCGCGTCTCCATACGTAAATTTCAAAATCTTCGAAGCATACAGCGCAGTGCTCAGTGATATGGTTCGGCGGGAACAACTGGATTTTGCGATCGTTCCGCCAACTGCCGACACTGATGGCCTTGTCACCGAGTATATTGCGCGTGATCGGGAGTTATTTGTAACGACCGCCAATACAGATCGTGCGCACCTCGAACCGGTTGCTCTTCGAGAGGTGCAGCCACTGAAGCTGATTGTGCCTGGTGAAGGCAATACTCGTCGCCGCAAGCTCGAACGGTACTTTAGTACCCTCGGTGTAACGGTAGATGCGCGGATCGAGATGGATGCAATGATGGCCACTTTGAGCTTGATTGAGCACAGCGACTGGTGCGCAATATTGCCAGCAACCCTTTGTCATGCGGACATTCGGGGCGATGTGCGGAAGCTGCACCCGCTGGAAGGCCCTGAGCTGAGCGTTGACTACATACTGATCTCTCCCGCAGCGACCATTATGTCGTCCGTTGCCCGAAGCTTCGCCGACCAATTGGTGCAACAAATTCGCGATACCTGCAAGTCTTGGGAGACAACGCCGCTAAGTACTGGCAGGTAAAGAGGTCGGCTGACGCGTGAATCAGCAATCCTGATCACTACCATTGCATCTGCTAATTTCAACCCTCTGAAGCCGTTACTTAGCATGCACACTTCGTTCCCGGCAACGAGGGTTGCATGAAACTCGGTTTCTTCACAATGCCCATACACCCGCTGGACAAGGACTGGCGGCAGTCTCTTGCGGAGGACCGCGAGGCCTTCCTGTTAGCCGATCAATTGGGCTTCAGCGAAGGCTACGTAGGAGAGCATCTGACGGATAAGGCTGAGAATATAACGTCGTGCATGCTGTTTCTTGCTGCGCTGTCGACGGATATCCGAAAGCTACGATTAGGCACTGGAACGGTGAATCTGCCAAACGCGCATCCGGCGGCTGTCGCAGGTCAGATTGCGATGCTGGACCACATGCTGGACGGTCGCCTGATCTTCGGCATATCGCCAGGTGGCTTGTTATCCGATGCAGAGGCGTTTGGTAATCTTGACCGTGATCGTACAGCGATGTTCGTTGAAGCTATAGACATGATTCTCGAGATATGGCGTTCGGATCCGCCCTACGACCTAAGCGGCAGGCACTGGCAGGTTTCGACCAGCCGAACAATGATGCCCGAGATAGGCCAGGGAATTCTGCCAAGGCCATTGCAGCAGCCTCATCCACCTATTGTCGTAACAGCCGTCGCGCCGTACTCTAAAGGGGTCATCGCGGCAGCCGAACGTGGGTGGGAGATGATTTCGGCTAACTTTCTCCTGCCGAAGTGGGTTGCGACCCACTGGCCGCAATACAAGAAGGGCTGCGAAGCGGCCGGTAAAGCTCCGGACCCGTCCACCTGGCGGATCGCGAAAAGCGTGTTTGTGGCCGATACATTGCGCACTGCGCGCGAGTATGCCCTCGGGCCAGCCAGTCCGTACCGGTATTACTACACCCAGATTGTTACCAAGATGAAGCATAGCGGCAGAGCGAATTTGTTTTTGGAGGACCCGTCCGCTTCAGCTGATACGGATATTTCGATTGACGACGTCCTGGACAAGCTCGTCATCTGGGGGACGCCGGACAAGGTCGCGGATGATCTCGCCGCGTTCCAGGAGCAGACCGGCGAGTTTGGAACTCTTTTATACGCCGGCAAGGATTGGGCAGACCCGGCGCTTGCCAAGCGTTCGATGGTTCTCTTGGCGGAGTCCGTCGCGCCGCGGTTGCCGTAGAATGCAAGCGATGGACCGTGTACCCACCGATATAGGCTCCTTGGCTTATGAAGTGCACGGTTCCGGCAGGCGCCCGTGGTTGATTCTCTCCACCGCCCTTGCGACAGATAGAAGGCTCTGGGATGCGCAGGTTGATGTTTTGGCCGACACTCATCGAGTGTTGGTGTACGAGCATCCTGGTCACGGCGATAGTTCTGTTCGCAGCTCATCAAAGCCGTGGCAAATGCGCGACCTGGTGGACGGCGTTATCGCGTTGATGGATGCCTTGTCGATCGGAGAGGCGGCCTTTCTCGGATTGTCACTCGGGGGCAGCGTGGGGATTCAGCTCGCGCTCGATTTCCCTCATCGTGTTACTTGGCTGGCGTGCTGTTGTGCGCGGGCAGATTCGCCGGATAATTACGTGCAACTCTGGAAAGGTCGAAGCACGAAGGCTGTGGCTAACGGCATGGCGAGCATTGAAGGAGAGACGTTGGAGCGGTGGTTTGCACCGCATGGGCAAGAACCGTCGGCCAATCGGGTGGACCTTGCTCGTTCGATGATCCAGGGTACCGACCCCCAAGGATATGCTGGCTGCGCTGGTGTGCTGTCTCGTCTCAATAGCCGTCCGCGCCTGCACGAGCTGACGATACCGACCTTTTTCCTCGCCGGCGCAAGCGACCTCGCGATACCGCCTTCCGTTTTACGGGATTTGCACGAACGTGTTCCCGGCTCGCGGTTCGCGGAATTGGTCGGCGCCGGACATCTCGCGAATCTCGACCGCCCAACAGAGTTCAACGAGTGGCTCACTGGCTATGTTCAAGCCCAGCAATAGGTCCCTTGCAAACATGTCATTCGACCAGAGCTGCTCTCGTCAGAGCTCGCTTCTAAGCGGATTCAACTGATTCTCCAATAGCGTGTGTTAGGGGTTGGATCGATCAGGTGCAGGTAAGCAGGTGAGGGATTGAAATGTTGAAGCTGAAACCACTCTCCGCCAATGAGGCGACAGATAGTGAAACCAATGCTTTGCTCTGTGCGACACAGCGTCGAGTAGGCTTCATTCCGAACATGCAAGGAATAATGGCGAACTCGCCGGCGGCACTCAGACTTTACGCGTTTGGAAATGAGCTACTGTCTGGATCAAGTCTAACCGCGAGTGAAAGAACCGTCGTATTCATGGCCGCCAGTATGGCGAACGGTTGCGATTACTGTGTGGCAGCACATAGTGCCGGAGCCAAAGTCAGTCCGGGTGTGCTGCAAGCTCTGCGCGTGGATCGAGAAATTGTGGAGGATGAGCGACTTGAGACATTACGGCGCTTCGTCAAACGACTGGTAGTGAAGCGGGGCCAACTGACGTCAGAGGAGCTTGACGACCTTCTGGCTGCCGGGTATGAGGAGAAACAGGTCCTTGATGTGCTTTCCGCGGTTGCACTCAAAACACTGACCAACTACATCGGTCATCTTATTGAGGTGCCGGTGGATGAGGTATTTATGCAGTATATTCCGAACGCGCTGGACCAAAATGCCAAAAGCGAATGACCTGCCTCGATCTGTGCCAAGCGATGCTGCACCGAACCAGTAACCCAATTCGCATCCCATCGCGGATATGGACCGGCCGTTTCCCCGTTTGCGGATCTGGCGGCGGCGATCTTATACATTGGCTCGACCCTGTTAGGAATCAAGAAGTGGGTTGATAGCGTTTGAAGGTCCATGGCGAATCGAAGGGGGCAACCGCGCAGCCAATACCCCGATACGGGTGATCTTCGAACGAATCATCGGACCAGCCATAATAATAAAGCCGGACGTCCTGATCAGTGGCGACGAGGCGAGGTACAGCCACGCCGGCATGATCCCATGCGCCTTTAGGACCTGTCACGAACACGGGGTGCTGCAGGAGTCGTCGCCAGGTTAACGCGTCCTCCGACACAGCTACGCCTATAGACCTCCGGCCCCCGGTTTCGTCACGCCCGTCTTTTGCGGTATAAACCATGAGCCAGGGGGGATCGTCAGAAAACGGGTTTCGTAGAATATCCCGACTTATGATGCCGCCAGCGTCATATAGTCTGGATTCATTATCCCACCGCAAGTCGCCGTACGGTGTCCAATTTGAACCGTCTGTAGATATCGCAATTCTTTGCCGCCAGTAACGTGCTTCCTTGTCGACCGTGGTGTAATAAAGGAGGTATCGCTCTTCCGTTCTTACGAGGCCCGGAAAGGCGGAATAGACATCCCCGGGATGCACATCGAGCGCAGCGCCACCGGATGCTTGACCGGGGACGCGCCGCCAATTCACGCCATCGTTGCTTCGTGCAATGCCGGGACGCAAGACGTAGCCCTTTTCTTTGAACATGCGATTCACCCCGGTCGGGATTTCGTCATTGCCGCCAAAGTACGCCATGACCCACTCGTTGCCATCGTGGATAACGTCACCCGTCGCCACGTGGCTGGCGTCAAATGCCAGCGGATCATCACTTGGGGTAAATACAGCACCCCCGGCGAGGGGGCCATCGACGCGTTCCCAGGAAAAGCCATCCCGGGATAGTGCAGTCGCGATCCTTCCGGATCCGAAAGCCGGCGCCATATCAGCCGGAAACCCCGAATCCCGACAGTAGTACCACATACGCCATTGTTGCTGCGCGGCATCCCAACGAACTACCGGCCCTCCAATACGATAGTCGTCACATCGCCCCGGTGGCCCCGGCTGGAGTATCAGCCCGGCTCGGAAAATGTCACCATCCTTCTCCAGGACTTGCCCGTGAAGAGCATTTGACAAGGCGCATGCAAGCGAGCCCACGATGAACTCCCTTCGGCGCATTAAGAGATTGTTAGGCATCAACAACTACCCGTGGCTTCGTAAATTTGATCGAGCAGGTACAGGCTAGGCAAAGCCATCGCGAGAGAAATCGGGAACTCCTTTCTCTCCAAAAGCATCTGACTCGCCTCTTGAATTACGCACAAATGTCCAGGGCCGAACGTCAGAGCCTCATCGCGTATCTCGCATTCTGGCGGTGGCGCACATCCCTCAAACAGGACAATTTCATGACCATCCAGTTTCAGCCTTGAGCCGTCTGCTTCAATGCAGATGCTGATCGGTCCTCGCCCGCTTGAATTGATGGAGGTGAGATGTATACAGGCCTGGCATCCGTTCTTAAACGTAGCCAATAGAGAGACATTGTTTTCAATAGGACGACCGGCTTTTGTCGCGGCCAACCAGACGGGAAGGCCGAGCCACCAGACCAGCAGATCAACGAAATGTATGCCTACCGAGCGTAACAATCCGCCACCGCTTTTCTCCGGGTCGTTCATCCAGCCTTGAAATCGCGGGATGCCACCGGTCATAGTTACTGCCTGAGGTTCCATGGATCCTTCGTGAATCTGCTCGTGAATCCACCTGGTGTGGACGCATGCACGCTGATTAAGGACCACCCCGACCGGGATATTTTGTTGGAGTGACAGCTTATAGAGTAACTCCGCCTCCTGAGCATTTCGGCCAACAGGCTTTTCACAGAGTACCGGCAATTTCGCATATAGTGCCTCGGAGGCCAGGGCGAGATGTGTATTCGTTGGTGTCGCGATAACTACCGCATCTGCTTCGATGACTTTAAGCGCGGCCGCCAGGGTAGCGAATACTGGATAATCGGTTCGGCTAGGATCGTCCGCAGTGACGAGCCCGGCAACGCAGGCAGCTGGAGTACGCTCAATGGCGGCGATATGGCAACGTCCGGCATTACCGGTACCGATGATGATCCAACGAATCATGGACAAACGTCCAGACCACCATCAATAGTCAGGATTGAACCTGTAACCCAGTTGGCCTGTGGAGACGCTAGCCACACGATTCCCGGGACAATATCTCCGGTGTCGCCGATTCTTCCCATTGGGATCCGCGCCCTTGTACTCTCCCGGATCTCGGGCGCGGACTCCCACACCGCGTTCGTTGCAGGCGTTTCCACCGGGCCAGGGACCACGCCGTTTACGCGGATGTGATAGCGAGCGAGCTCTTGGGCCAAACAGCGCAACATTGCCACGCTAGCTGCTTTTGCTGCTGCGAAATGCGAAAGCTGAGGCGCCGGGCCCCTGTACAGACTTGAAGCAACGTGCACGACTGCGAGCGACCTATTCTCGCTGATGGCCCTGCGTGCCGCCTCTTGGGTACACCGCCAGAATCCGCCCAGATTAAGCTGCATTGTGTCGAAAAGAAGCGCATCGTCAACATCGAGTGCGTGGCAACGTTGCGCGCCACCGGCAGCTGTTACAAGAATACCTGGCGACGTCTCCAATGAATCGAAAAAGCGGACCACATCCTGTCGACTCGTCACGTCCAGCGGGCGCGCGCGTGCGGAGATTGATTCCGCGACCTTCTCGGCATTTTTTAAGTTGATATCTCCGATGGTAACGGCTGCCCCCATTCGGGCAAACTCGCGCGCGGCGGCCGCGCCTATTCCACTTGCAGCGCCGGTGACAACAACCGATTGACCTAGAAAGTCCGATGATGTCATCGGCCGATCACTGTCGATTGAGTGCGCGTGCACGGTGCTCTATCGCGGTGGTAGCGGCCGAGGCTCGCCGGAGACCTCGCGCGCCATGCCGCCGATCAGTTTCCATTCGCCGTCATACACGCCCCATACGTGCAGTACATCAAAATGCTGATCAACCACTTCTCCACCACCCAATCGCGTCCGATGGGTGCTGTAGTACGCAAGCGCGATGTCTCCGGTGACGACAATCTGCTTTTTGAGCAGATCAACCTTTTCACCCCTTAACGATTGCGCGGCATCGTTCTGCGCTTCCATCGAATTGTAGTCACTAGGCGTCGACCAATGTGGTGGCCAGCCCGCAAAATCCTCGTGAGCTACACGCAGATAGTTCTCAAGGCTGCCTTCACCACGTCCCTCGTAAATGGCAATTTCATGCGACCAAATAATGTCTTCGACAGCCCTCGAATCCGCCAATGCTACACCCTCAGCGCAGCTTGCGCTGGCTGCCAACAGAAAAATTACCGCCGAAAATTAAATAGCAGGATATTTACTTGCCTGGTGCGATTCAGTCGAGCATTCACATTCCTTGGTTAGACCCCCGACCATGCGCTCTCAAAGGCTTACATCATCCGCAGCCCGTGACAAATCACAAAATCTAATGAAGGCTATCAGCCTCCATACGTCTACTCTTTCTGCCGATGCATTATTCTTGAAAAGAGTGTTAGCGCACCAGCCCGGCCCCTCTTGGCCAGCGATTCCCCGAACCGGGTTTCCTGTTGGCACACAAAAAAAAGGACCCACGCCATGGCGGATCAACAGTACATTTTCGAACCGACGAGCGGACAAGCGATCCCGCTCAGCGTGCGACTTGGATGGGGGTCGGGCAGCGTGGCCATGGCACTTATGTTTCAGTCAATCAGCATTCTTTTGCTGGTATATCTGACCGACCATGCTGGCATCTCAGCCGGTCTCGCAGGCGCGCTAATCGGTTTATCGAAGATTTATGATGCCGTTACAGATCCATTAATGGGAGTCATTAGTGACCGCACCCGATCCCGCTGGGGACGACGACGACCGTACCTTATCGCAGGGGGGGTCGTCTCGGCACTTGCATTCGTGATGCTATTCAGCGTGGGGCAAATTCAGGATGAGACATTACGTATTTGGGTTACTGGCCTCTCTTTGATCCTGTATGCAACCGGGTACACAATTTTTAATGTTCCTTATCTAACTATGCCGGCAGAGATGACGGACGATAACCAGGCTCGATCGGTTCTCATGTCATTTCGTATCGCGGGAATTGCGAGCGGACAGATCATTTCGACCGTTATTGGTCCGCTCATTATCTTCTACTTCGGTGGCGGTATTGTCGGTCACGCGGTCATGTCGTATCTCGTCGCAGGATTGATCCTGACGTTGTCAGTAATTACTTTCGTAATGACTGGCAAAGCACCAGTGGCAGCGCGTCGACAATCTTCTGCAACCGTAGGACTGATAGGACAAGTAAAGCTTATCTGGAGCAATCGACCATTTATCATATTGCTTGCGGTTAAGCTTTTTCAACTCATGGGACTGGCCGTCCAATTGGCAATACTTCCCTATGTGGTTGTGCGTGTTATGGGCGCTGACTACAAGCTTTTGTCGCAGTTCTTTCTCATCTATGCACTGGTTATATTGGTCGCTCAGCCGATATGGGTACGAATTGTGGTCGGTATAGGAAAACGGGCTGGTTTTATCTTGTCAGCAACCATACTTGCGATAGCCGGCATGTCCTGGCTACTGGTTACAGCCACGGAACCGATGAGCCTTTTCCTCTTGCGCAGTTTAGTCCTCGGCTTCGGCGCAGCAGGAATTCTCTTGGCGGGGCAAGCAATGTTACCCGATGTAATGGAATATGATTACCTGAAAAATGGCCTACGAAGAGAGGGCGTTTTCGCCGGGCTTTATACAATGTTCGAAAAATTTGCGTTCGCTTTTGGACCGGTACTTGTCGGCCTGTTTCTCAGTTATTCTGGCTATGATGGGAATTTGCCGCCCGGACAGAGTCAAGGAGAGAGTGCTATCAATGCGATCTACCTTTGCGCGTCGGTTATACCATTCGTATTGGTAGCGATTGCCATCGGCTTTATGATGAATTACACCTTGACGGAAGAGCGCCTTCGGTCAATGCACCGGTGACTTTTTCGGGCTACGTAAATCGTATGGAAATCCGGTGGGGCTGAACATCGCATTGCGTGAGTATTTGGCTGATAAGGGTGAGACCTTGACGGTTAAGTTAAGCAACGCAATTGTGTCATGAAGGAATACCGTGACGTGGTAGATCGTTGTTCTGGACTTTCCTTCATTAGAAGCGAGGGGTTGTTTGAAAGCTCTGAGAGGGCGGTGGTTATCCTTCCAGGCGCCCAGTGTGAAGCGCATCGGTACCGGTGGTTGCTCCGTGGATTGGTGGAAAGTGGTATAGCCGGCTTGATCATCGACCCTCCACTCCTGCAACGACAAGAAGTGACGCATGCGGCTCCAAGCCGTATGGTCACTATTTCTGAGCTAATGCTAGGCCTGAACGTCTTGGGAGAAGCGGGAGCCAGGGCTACTTTCGTTATCGGTCACTCCTATGGTGGTACCGTCCTCCTCGACGCATTGGATGCTGCCGAGGCGAAGCGTAACCCGATGCATGAAATAGACGATTCGTTCGCCGGCCTTACGGGGATTGCGGGCGGCATAACGATGGGAACATCATTGCAACCGGGGATCCTTGGTCTGGACCGGCCATGGCGCCATGCGACACGGCCGCTTTACCGGCCCGCTGAAGTCAGGCTGCTGATGATTACCGCTTCGTGCGATGGGCTCGTCCCCCCTCCGGCAGTCAAGGCAACGGCGGTGCGCTACTCGCCCCCAGCCAGGTACCAGGTGATGGAGGGTGGAACGCACTTTGGCTGGACCGAGCATCAGGGGCCACATGATCAGGTCGACCGTGATGGCAAGGCCAAGGTATCCCGCATTGAACAGCAGTCAAAGACGGTGGAACTGTGTCGCGATTTTATTTGCGAAGCACGCTGTCCACATTGACAGCCGCCCTCAGCCGAATTCTCCGGCATCTGTTTCCGGCACGCCGAATTCGCGAATTTCGTGCCGCCTGAAACGGATGCCGAAGCGGTGATTCTTGCCGGTGACATTGGTGCGGGCGTGGATGGTGTTCGCCGGACGGCGCGTCACCATCCCGTTCGGACACTACTCCGCTCGATGTCGATTTCGGTTTACCCCGTGCGACCATTCAACAAGGAGCAGGGCTCAACCAGCGATCCTTGCTGGCACAACTCTACGCTGCCCGTACCAATGGATTGATTTTATTCTCTCACTACTCTCGAATTCAGGAGACTGCCATGGCAAAAGAATTAGGCACCGTTCGATTACACCGGGTGCTGCGTGCACCAGCGGAGCGAATTTACAAGGCGTTCACGGATAAAAGTGCTCTGGAACGCTGGCTCCCTCCCTACGGATTTACAGGTACGGTTCACGAAATCGATGTCCGCGTTGGCGGTGGCTATAAAATGTCATTTACGAACTTCGGTACGGGAAGCAGTCATTCGTTTACGGTCAAATATACAGAGCTTGCGAAGAATGAACGTATTCGGCACACCGATCGTTTCGATGACGAAAACCTGCCCGGTGAAATGGTGGTTACAATCACGCTTGAAACCGTGCTCTGCGGAACGGACGTCAGTATTGTCCAGGAAGGCATTCCGTCAGTCATTCCTGTCGAAATGTGCTACCTGGGATGGCAAGAGTCACTTGACCAGCTTGCCAGGCTCGTAGAACCGGAAATTCCTGACAACGGGTAAGAGAATAAAATCCAGACCGGAATTACCGGCACGAACGGCTCGGATTATTGCCTTTCCATGCGCTCGTGATTCAACGAGGCTCGTAGCGACCTACAGTCGCGCTTCGGTTTCCTGCACCAGCATCCAGGCCGGACAGTCCAGGGCGCCGGCGAGTTTCAATATCGTGTCCAGGCTGGGATTGCGCTTGCCGCGTTCGACCAGGCTGATGTAGGTCGGGTGGCACATCGCTTCCGCTGCCAGCGTTTCCTGCGACATGCTCGCCTTGAGCCGTCGCTGACGGACAATACGCCCGAAATGCTGTGCTGCGGTACGCGTGTTCACAGCGCAACCGTAGGCGATGACGACTATTGTCTGAACAGACAATAGTCGTCATTCGCTTGCCTGTATACTGTGCGACACCCGGTTGGTCCGGCGGCCTGGTATGGCGCGCCGCCGGGGAGCACCGCTTCGGCATCGAGAACCGCATGATGGAGACCGAGACCGTCGTTGTTGACGAGACGCCCGAAAAGGCGGCGGAGTCGATTGCGGCCGCGCTGGACTTTTTGCGCGACGAGGCCGATACGGCGGGCCTGTCCGATGTCGGCGACCTGATTCAACGGGCGTCGGCAAGGGCAAGAGAACGCTGCGCGCCGCTGTCCGCGGCTGATTTCGAAGACCTGTGCCAGGCGATTGCCCGGCTGCCGGACGAGTGCCGCGATGCACTCGTTTTCAGGAAGGTCTATCGACGCTCCTGCGCGCAGATAGCGAGCCACTGCAGCGTGTCCGTCGAAACCGCGAGAACGCGAGTCATTGATGGATTCCGCATGCTGCGCGCGGCGCTCTAGCCCGGATGCGTCACCGATTCGAGAAACTCGGCAATCGGAGACATCCGGGCTGGTTATCTCGAACGTCTTGGCCTTGCGCGGCAGGGCAGCATGCCATCAAAGGTCTCATCCAGCGCCAGCGCAATCCTGTTGATGTTCAGCAGACCAACGTTCCTCTCGCCGCGTTCCACGCCGCCGATATAGGTCCGGTGCACGCCCACCTCACTGGCAAGATCCTCTTGCGACCAGCCTAGCGCCTTGCGCGCCACGCACACGCGCCTGCCAAATTCACAAAGTACTTTTCGCTGTTCGCGGGAGTAAGCCATCCCCGCGAATAATCCGCGATGATGACTATAAGTCCACAGACTATAAGTAGCATTCCATGGTTCGGACTGATACGATTTTTGCGATGTCCGCCGTCCCCGACCAGTCAGAAGCCCTGTTTCGTGAGTACCGCGAGCAAATGACGCGGTTCGCGATACACCTGGTCGGCACAGGCGCCGACGCCGACGACCTGGTCCAGGACACATTCCTGAAAGCGCACCGCCACTTGTGCGCCGGTAAGGCCATCCATACGCCGCTCAGTTTCCTGATCGTCACCATGCGCAATCTCGTCAACGACGCGCATCGCGGGACACGGGTAGTGGACCTCAGGGCGGCGCTCGACATGGATGAAATCGTGGTTAGTGACGAGGCACCGTCCGTGGAGCGCCAGGTCATGTCGGAGCGCGCGTTCGAAAGCCTGTGCGTGGCGATCACGCATCTGCCGGAACGAATGCGCTATGCTTTCGTGTTGAGAAAGGTATACGGTTACAGTTGCAGTGAAATCGCCGAACAGCTCGGGCGATCGACCAATACGGTCCGCGAACAGGTTGCACAGAGTTTCAAGAGGCTGCAGGCGCTGCAAGACGAGCAGGGCGATGCCCGCTCCGGAAACCGGCGCCGGCAACCGACGCGGCAAGAGAAAGATGGTATGCGCCGGATTAACATCACACCCGTTCCGACTCGCGAGTCGTCGTGACCGATCGGGCGGATATGCAGGCGAACCGCGCCGAGGACGAGGCGCTCAACTGGCTGGTCGACTTTGAAAACCTCTCGGAAGATGAGCGCCGACAATTCGATGTATGGCTGAACGAACGACCCGAGAATCGACCGGCATTCGAGAAGCTGGAGCAGGATTGGGGACGGCTCGACGTCCTGCGGCAGCTCGAGACCAGCACCCCGGATCCTGACGTCGTCGACAAATGGCTGCACCGCCGCCGCTGGCGCCGCCGCGCCGTGCCGCTCGCGGCCGCCGCGGGCATAGCGGCCATTGCCGTGATGGCAATCGCATTGCTGCAGGCTCCGTCCCGGAACTACGAGGCGAATTTCCAAACCGCCCTCGGCGAATACCAGGTGCATCGCCTTCCGGACGATTCGGTCGTCAGGCTGAACACGAACTCGCAGGCGAGGGTCGATTACAGCGACACGGAACGGCGCGTGCACCTGCTGCGGGGTGAGGCGCATTTCGACATCGCGACGCAGCCCGGCCGGCCGTTCAGCGTCATTGCCGGCACCGGCACGGTACGTGCCGTCGGCACGGCGTTCAATGTGTACCTGAAGGGCGAAGTCGTCGAGGTCACCGTCACCGAGGGCGTCGTCGAGGTAGTGCCCGCAACGAGCGTTGCGGCGGTGGCGGCCGAAGCCCCGCCCGCCACACCGGCGCCAAAAACGCTGGCGCAGGGCGACAAGCTTGCCTACGGCGAAACGCAGGCCGCCGTCTCGCGGGTCGAACCACGGGAGCTCGCCCGCCAGCTCGCCTGGCAGGACGGCATGCTCGATTTCCAGGGCGAGACGCTGGCCGAGGTCATCGCCGAGGCGAGCCGATATACCACGACGCGTATCGTGATCGACGATGCCAAGCTCGAGGACCTGCACGTGACCGGGTATTTCAGGGCCGGCGATGTAGAGACGCTGCTACGGCTGATCGAGTCGAACGAGCAGGTTACGATCCGCCGGGTGACGCCGGATCTTGTGCGTATCGATGCAAGGGCGGATTGATCGTCGTCGTTGGTTCTGATCGCTCACGATATCTTTTCCCGGAATAGCAAGAGACCCCCGGCCGCTACGCTAACCTGATCCGGCGACGTATCATCCGGGGTGCTCGTTTGCAGACCAAATTCGCCGAATCTCCCGGTGCGGACCCGTTATCGACTAGTCATCTATCGAGGCTGTTGCGTCTTTCCCGATAAGGAAGCCCGAACATGGCGTTTCCACGCGCAGACTTTCTGCACAAAACCGCAAGTAATGACGCTTGCGCCGACAGCCCCCCTCGGGGTTGTCTATCGGGGGAGACAACGATGAGCAATCAACGCCGGGCCATGCGCCCGACACGGTTCGTACGACCGCCATCAGGACTATTGTCTGTGATGTTGTTGTTTGCCTTGACACCGGTCCTTGCCGACGACACCGGCCTGGATACCAGCACCGTCGAGTTCAGAATTCCGGCCCAGACCGTTCCCGCCGCACTCGGCGAGTTTGCCCGGCAGGCGCAAGTGCAGCTCTTTTTCATCTCCGACGGCTTCGAAAATGTGCGGGCCAACGCCGTGTTCGGCGCCTATACCCGCCAGCATGCACTGAACCTGCTGCTGGCCGGTACCGGCTTGCGGGCGAGCTTGTCGCCGGACTCGGAGCTCGAAGTGAGGCCCGTGTCCTCATCCATGAGTGCGGAGACGGGCGACGAAAGCTTGCTGGCTGCGGCGAAGTTGTCCGCTGAGGAAGAGGAAGCACAAGGCTCGGATGTGGGCCTCGACGGTGACGGCGCGGAATCCGCCGATGCCGAGAGTGGTAAGCAGCGCCGTGCGCTAGAAGAGATCGTCGTTACGGGGACGCATATACGTGGAGTGGATAACGTGGGTGCGTCGTCTATAACGTTTACGCGCGAGGAGCTGGACGCTACCGGGTATTCGACCGTCGGTGAGGTGTTTGAGAGCCTGCCGCAGAATTTGGATGAAATTAATGTCGACGGTACCGCAGCCACCGGCGTTTCGGTCGTCGCAGCGTCCAATACGCCACTAGCTTCAGGCATAAGTCTTCGCGGGCTGGGCCCCGGCTCTACGCTCGTGTTGCTCAACGGCAAGCGCCGGCCCGCAAGCATCCACGGACGCGCCGTCGATGTGGCATCCATCCCGTTTTCAATGGTGGAGCGAATCGAAGTCGTGACCGGCGGCCGGTCCGCCGTCTACGGCTCAGACGCCGTGGCGGGCGTGGCCAACATCATTACACGCACAAGTTTCGATGGCGCCGAAACTCAGGTCTCGTACGGGGAAGCGTCGGATGGCGCCGAACAATTCAACTTCAGCCAGACGTTCGGGCGCGACTTCGACAGAGGCGGTTTCGTCATCGGCTACGACTATCGTAATGAAGGCGAACTCGATGCCACCGCAACGGGCCTGATCCACGCACCTTCCCCGTTTGGGATTACACCGCTCCCCGGCCTCTATCGGATTCGGGTGCCGTCGGAACAACACGTCAGTCTGTTTGCCGCCCGGTACGAAATCAATGACAAGGCGGAGCTGTATGCCGACGTTCACTATTCCGATGACAGGAATGAAGGAGGACAGCTTTTCAACCTTCTGGACGTGCGCGAATTCGGAGGGATCTTCATCACGGAGTCCGACCAATATAGCGCTGTTCTGGGTTCGCGAATCGAAATCGCCAATGACTGGCAGCTCGACGTATCGGGCCTTTACGGTGGCGTCGACAACACGATTGACACGAATAGCGTCAATGGCCCGGTCGGCACGTACACAAGCTTGGACCTGGACCCGACTCATAAACTTGTCAAAGACAGTCGCCTGAACTCCTTCACGGTGATTGCGGACGGGTCGCTCGGCCGATTACGAGGAGAACCCGTTTCGGCCGCGATCGGCGTGGATTTCCGCCATGAGAGTTATGACAGCGCCCGAACCGATCTTTCGAATGGGACGACGGAGCTGCAGGAAAGCGGCGATCGCGACGTCGTGTCACTGTTCGGGGAGGTGTTGCTACCGATCGTCGGAGGTGACAGACAACGTTTGGACGTATCGCTGGCGGCACGCTACGACGACTATAGCGATTTCGGCGACACCTTCAATCCGCAGATCGGTGTCGAATGGAAACCTGCCGAAGGCCTCGTGTTCCGGGGCTCCTACTCCACGGCCTTCAGGGCGCCCAGCCTGTTCAACATGGCCGGCGCGGTCATTGCTCGAGCGAACCTCATTGATGACCCGCTTGCCCCCGGCACGACCGTTACGCTGTTCAGTGAAACAGGCGGTAACCGTGACTTGCAGCCAGAAGAGGCAGATACCTACACGATCGGTCTCGACTGGGAACTCATGGATCGGAGCCGACTTTCACTGTCATGGTTCTCCATCGAGTACGAAGGACGCATCGATCGGCCATTGGCGATCTTTCTTCAAGCACTCCAGGAGGAATCGATTCTGGGAGCGTTGGTCGACAGGAACCCCACTCCGGAGAACCTGGATGCATTGCTGAATAACTCAGATATATTCCAGAATTCGACCAACATTCCGTTTGATCCGGCTGTCGACGATCCCTACGCTACGTTTTCAAACATCGTCACATTTGATGGGCGCACCAATAATATCGGGTTGGAGGAAATCACAGGACTGGACTTTCAGGCCAGGACGGCGTTCAAGACGGCGTCCGGCGACTGGTCGTTCGGGCTAAACGGCGCCTACTATTTCGATTTCACACGCAATGTAACGGAGCTATCACCCAAAGTAGAGAATCTCAATACGCCGGGCCGGCCGGTCGATCTCAAGGTTCGTGCACAGTTGGGGTTGGCCCGGCAGGCGTGGAACATCAATGCTTACGTGAACTACACGAACAGCTACAACGACAACATCGCCGAAACTCCGACAAAGATTGACTCATGGACGACGGTCGATCTCTCGCTTCGATACGACGCATCGCAGGCATTCGACAACGGGTTCCTGGATGGTTTCGTAGCGACGCTCAGAGTCAGCAATGCGCTGGACGAGGACCCACCGGTCTTTCTCAACAATCTCTTCGGCCTGGCATACGATGGCGTGAATGCAAGCCCGGTCGGGCGTTTCGTCTCCCTGCGACTGTCAAAGCGTTGGTAAGGCAATGAGATATCTGAAATTGCTGGCCGCCGTGGGTGCGGCAGGGGCCGTATTGAGTTGCGACGCGCAGTCACAGCGTGCTGGTTTGGAGATTCAGGACGCGATTGACGAAAGCCCTCGCTATGTTACACCGACGGACCTCATCGAACTAAGAGAAATCGGCGACATGAGGGGAGGGGGGCTGAGCATGTCACCTGACGGTAGTCACGTGGCGTTTATGATGCGCCGGGCGAATGTTGCAGCGAACGACTACCAGGCGGCGTGGTTCGTCACCTCGACGGATCGCGCGAATGTGCCGGTCCGGGTTGGCGACGGAGGCGATCCTACGCTGTTCAAGTACTTCCAACCCGGCGGACGTCCCAATGGCGCCTGGATTTCCGATTACGCGAAATGGTCACCCGACGGACGCGGCATCGCGTACCGTAAGCGGGTCGGCGATGAGACTCAGATCTGGTGGAGCACTCTCGACGGTCGGGAAACGAAGCAGCTTTCGCACAACGCGGCCGACGTCGAAGCGTTCTACTGGAGCGACGATGGATCGCGAATCTACTTTGAAACCGATGTCGATCGTGCCGCTCTCGAGAGAGTGAATGAATCACGTTTCAGGAATGGCCACATCTATAACTACGATAAGGAGTGGTCAACAATCGACGGCCGGCCGTATTACCCACGCTACCACTTGGCGGATGGAACTTCGCGTGTCTGGATACTGGACGTGGCGTCACGGGACGAGCATCTGGCAACGGACGATGAACAGCCGGAGTACGAGCGGCTCAGGCTAGGTGCTTCCATGCCGGAAATTGCGCCGAAGGCCAGGAAAATAGCGTGGATCGAAGGGAAACACGGAGCTGCCTGGGTGCAGCCGGACGACCCGGACAAACAGGGCATGAACCCACCGCTAACTGTGTACGCGACTATTCCGGGCGAAGCCGAAAAGCCAACGCGTTGCTCGGCGGACGCGTGTACAGGCTTGTTAGAGCTTTCAAAGTTCCTGCGTCACGGGCTTCATTGGGATTCGGTTTCCGATGAGGTCTACTTTGTCCGAAAGGAAGGAATGGGTTATTCAAAGCACAGCCTTTATGGCTGGAATGTCGGGGAGGATCGTGTGCGAAAGATTTTCACGACGCACGAGTGGATTTCTGACTGCTCAATAGCCCATGGCAGAGCCATCTGTTTTCGTGAAACCCCGACGTATCCGCGTACCGTCGTGGCGATCGACCTCCGCGACGCCGAGATACAGACGCTTTTCGACCCGAACCCCGAGTTTCGAAATGTCGTGCTAGGCGATGTCGAGTTGTTTGAGTGGGAGAACGACCTCGGATACGGAACATTCGGATTCCTGGTTAAGCCTCCTGACTACGTACCCGGACGCCGCTATCCACTGGCGTTCGTAGGTTATCGGGCCCAACATGCGTTGCGCGGTGGTGTCGGCGACGAGTATCCGGTGCATGTACTCGCCGCAAACGGCTTCGTAGTCCTCGTATACGACAAACCGACACCTTATGACGCGCAGCAGGTTCACAGTAACCCGCTGGATATCGGCCGAGCCAGGTGGGGTCCAGACCTGTTCGATGTCCGGATGCCGCTGGCATCGTTCAAGACCGCTATTCAGATGCTCGATGAAGAGGGGTTGATTGATCCTGATCGTGTAGCACTGACGGGCTTGAGTGCGGGTGTAAGTCATGTCAACTATTCGCTAATCCATTCAGACCTGTTCGTCACGGCAATCGCGAGCAGTGCCAATCTGGGGCCAAACAACGGCGTGTTGGCAGGTGTCTCGGCGGAGTTCAGGAAATACCGGAGAGCGATCGGTGCCGGTCGATACCCGGGTCCGCATGGGTTCCTGCCTCCGCATGTATCGCTGCAACTCAACGCTGAACGTATAGATGAACCATTGCTCGTAAACGTTAGCGACACTGAGCATACCTGGGCCCTGGAGGAAATAGCCGCACTTTCGAGACACGGCAAGCCCGTTGAGATGGTCGTGTACCCCGACGAAGGACATGTCAAATGGCACCCGGCGCATCGATTCTCCGTATACGAGCGAAACATCGATTGGCTGAATTTCTGGCTACAGGATCTTGAGGACTCGAGCCCGGCCAAGGCCGATCAGTATGCGCGCTGGCGTCGTATGCGTGAACAGCATATGCCTAACTAATCTCAATTTACAGGGTTCCACCGGCAAGAACGTTGCTAGCGTTTGCTTGGGACATTCTATCCTCGAATGGCGTTCGGGAGTTTCGAGCGTGGTCGAATGCGATTGGCAATTCTCGCCCAACTTTATGTATAAGTTTGGGACCGGCAATATAGCGCATTCAATGCGGCCCGTGTCTTCCTGTATCCGGCTATCAAGTCGTATGGCGACGGTCGACAAATTTCAACCAATAGGTGACTTCGCGACTACCGGGTTGAAGCGAGCCCCAACTCCGCCTGCCTGTTGGTCGAGCCACATGGCGGCATACGAACCTCTGGATTGCAGCAGAAGTTCGTGCGTTCCTCGTTCGATTATCTGGCCTTCATCAAGTACCACTATTTCGTCTGCGTTTACGATGGCTGACAAGCGATGCGCCATTATTATGCTCGTCGCGTTCTTTGTGGAGTCGAAAACCTGGCCAAGTACCTGTCGCTCGGTCGTCGAGTCCAGTGCCGATGTGGCTTCGTCGAAAATGTATATATCCGGATTCCGGACGACAGCCCGTGCAATTGCAAGACGCTGTTTCTCGCCGCCGGATAGCCGGATTCCACGTTCCCCCACTTTGGTGTCGTAACCTTCCGGCAGCCGGAGAATAAAATCGTGTATGCCAGCGATCCTCGCAGCTGCGACGATTCCGTCCGGACCGCTGCCCGGCCGGGCAAACGAAATGTTGAACGCAATTGATTCATCGAACAGGACAGGATCCTGTGGAACCACCGCAATGGAGCTACGGAGTTTGGGAATTGGTATGTCGAACAGGTCTCTGCCGCCGAGATAAATTTGTCCACAATCAGGTTTGAGCAGCCTTAAAAGTAGCCGGATTAGGGACGACTTCCCGGAACCGCTCGTGCCGACGACGCCGAGCGTGTGCCCGGGTGGAACGACGAAACAAACGTCACGTAAGACGTCCCGGCCATTTTCATAGCCGAACGAGACATGTTTAAATTCCAGTTCTCTGGCACCTGCGGGAGTCGCTGTTTCATTGACAGGCCCGCGTGGCTCCGGCTGTTCCCGAGCGAGCTCTGTCATTTTCTCGATAAATGAAACACCCTGCGCGATGTCCCTGAATGCGAACCCGATCCTTTCTATGGGAATAACCAGTTGAATGACATAAGCGTTCACGAGTATAAAGTCGCCAATGCTCATTGTCCCTCGCTTAACGGCACCAGCCGCGACGAATACTGATGATCCCAACGATAGAGTGAAAATGACAGCGACTGCGAAGCCGTTCTGCATTTTTCTTTCGTATATTTCTTTCCAGAAACCCTCCAGATTTTTCAGGGCGGTGACGAACCGCCGGCGCATCTGTGCTTCGCCATTGAAACACTTCACGGTCTCGTAGTTGAGGAGCGAATCGGTAAATACCGCGCCCGCACTGATATGCGCCGCCGAGGCATTTCGTGACGGCTCTCGGACACGTACTGCCCCAGTCCAGAAAGCAAGCGCGTATAGCAGGACTGACACGCCGATGATGACGAGAAATGCGCCGTGATCAAGAAAAATCAATACGGTTCCCATGCCTGCCAGCTCGACAAGTATCGGGAGGACGCTGTTTACCAGGTGCAGCATGACGATCCGGTAGCCGATCAACCCATTGGTCAGGGTCTGTCCTAGCGCGCCAGTTTGTCGTTTGAGGTGAAAGCGAAGCGGTAGCGACATGATATGTCGGAAGTACTCGTCACTGAGCTGCCTGTTTACTCGCTGATCGGCTGTACCAAGTGCCTTCCCCCGCAACTCGGCCAATGACCTCGACAAGAGATGCATCAGTGCATAGGCGAGCACAAGGTACAGGGGATTGACGCCAATGTCGCGGCTGCGTTCGGAATCGAGCGTATCGACCAGTACTTTGAGAAGAAGCGGCGAGAGTGCGGCTGCGATTGAGGAGCCGAGCATAAACACCAGGGCAGCGGCGACGAGCTTCTTCGCAGCCCCATCTGAGATCGACCAGATTTGCTGAAGGACGCCGCGAAGGATTGTCGTTGGACGGTCTTGCGGCGAGGATAAATCGCCTGCAGAAGACGTCATGGCCCTGTGCGTCGGTCGCTACTGACCCAGGATCTCAGCCAGATCTCGGCCCGGAAGGCGTTGAGCACCGGAAATAACAGACTTCCATCACGGACCAGCGAGCGCTCAGAAAGTGCGTCGTCCGTCTTGCATTTGTCGAGCACTCCTTCGGAGACAAGGAGGCCGCCGAGCAGGTACTCCCGTAGCACGGTGACGTGACGTATCAACAGATTGATGAAGTATCCGGTCGTTGCGCCTTTGGTTGTGCGGGCCAGAATATTGGCTGGGACGACTCCAGCAAAAGCATCCCGGACAAGCGCCCTATCTATGCCGTTGTAGGTCAGTACGTACGAAGGAATCCGCAGGCAGAGTTCGATAATGGGCTGAGAGATCAACGGGTGCACAACTTCGGCGTTGTTGTGCTCGGGCATGTGACGGAACACCTGACTGTCGATGATATGAAAGATCTGCTGCCGCTTGCTGCCGGGCAGGTCCGATGCGCAATCAACCCAGGGGTGCCGGATCTTCTTGCGGTTCGTTGCATCACGGGTTCGCTCACTTGCAAGAGTTGGTGGTCGGACGAAGTCATAGGGATCCGCTGGCCTGCGAAACAGGCCGAATAAAACGGCGGTGGCCATCACTGACCAAATCGGTTTTGCCGTGAAGCGGGATGTGTCTTCGATCACGTGCAGGAGTTCGCCTCCAAGTCCATGACGCCGGGCAAATTCCGCGGCAATATGCGGATTCTTGCTGCGTTGAAAAAAGTGGTCTCCGCCCTGGCCTGAGAATATTGCTTCAATCCCACGGCTCTTGACGAGTCGTACCTTGGCTGAGTGAGTTTCCGGTACAAAGACTGTGTGGGCTGGGGTCGCCAATCGCATCGGATTGAACAGGCAATCGAACGACTGATCAATCGATGGGATCAACGCTTCGATTAGTTCTACGCACGATGCATTTGCCGCTTCCCGTGCAAAAACCCGTTCGTCGCTTTCCGCGTTTTGCGAAAGATGATTCTCGCAGACGATGCCAGGCGAGCTATCCGCGCGCGACAGGCAGGAAAGGACGATAGAGGAGTCCAACCCGCCCGATAGCTCAAGAAGTATGCTTCTGAAAGGCGACGCCCAGGCGCTTACACAACTCTCGATAGTGCTGCGCAGAGCCCTTCCCGCCTGCTGACGGTCTTCGGAGACCGGCGCGCGGCAAAATCGGTCGGGAAACCAGCAGTAGTCTCCGGTAACTCCGCGGGAACTGATTTCGGTTCGTTCGCCGGCATTGACTTGCCGCACGTCATCCAGGCCGGTCTCCGATGTGACGAGATGATCAAACCACAAGTACGCAGCGATGTGATCCCAATTGACAGAGCCTTCAATGAGCTGAAGCGCGTCGCAGTCGTCAACGTGAGAATAGACCACGTGAATGCCGCCAAATTGCGTGATGAAGCAAGGTACCGCACCAGTCGGGTCGCGAAGGATCAAGGTATTGGACCTCCCGCTCTCTCTCAGGATAGCGACGTAACTGCCCCAATACCGCTCGATCAGTAGGCCGCCACGGCTTCGAAATAGGGCCTCGGACTCTGATTTCGAAAAGCCATTTTCATAAGCCAAACTACTTATCGTCCTGTCACGGCGAAAAAGTCTACCGAGTACAACCCCACCTTTATGATGCAGTGGATAAACCTGTTGCGCACCGCCATTGGTGCCCGCGTGATATACACGCAAGCCCGATGTATCCAACGTACTGGTCCAGCCTGAGAGATTTTCCTCGACGCGCTTACTGACCCGACTGGCGACAGCGTTATCTTCGGCAACTTCCGGATTCCACACTAACGCGATGTATCGGAGCATTGCCAGCCCCACCTGCTCAGAACGCCATAATCGGCGTGAAGCGCCTGACAAAGTCGACAGAATCATTCAGAACGTATTTCCCATCCTGGACCCAGCAGTGCGCAGTAAATGGTTCTCCAGTGACGCCGAATACCCAGTCCGGAAAATGCCGGTAGTACGCTAGAAACTCAATGAGTGCCAGGGAATCGAAGCGGCACAGGTATTCCCTGACGTAGTAGAGACGAAGCTGGTGGAATATCGCCGCTAAGCTGAGCATGGTTTCGCGGTCCCGTTCTTGTGCCTGGCTGTGCCGGCGTTTTCGCCTCTCGACGCCGCGCAAGATTCGCTGCAACGATTGGAAGCGCAATTTGGCCGATGCTGAAATCGTGGCTTGCAGGAACGACGCCCAGTGACCCGGTCGAGGACTCGCGGTGATTCTACTCGTATCGAGATTTTCCATTGGAGGGGGCACGCGAACAGGAGCAAGTGCCTTTCCGCCGGTCTTTCCGTCAGCAAGGAGGCCGGCCTGATTGAGTGCCCGTATGATGAGTTTGGTCTGCTTGGATGAAGTGAGTGATGACTCTGAGCTTCGAGGGATGTCTGAGCCGGGGAAGCTGTGAAACAGTTGCAGAGCAGTTTGGGTATCGCGCCGGTCAAGACAGCAGTACCTGTCGTGACGAATGTCCGAGAACACGAGACGGTCGTCAACGAGACAGATATAGGCGTTATTCGCCAGCTTGTAGGCAGAGTCGATCATTTGGGTCTGTGCAGGTCGAGACGTTGGGGGGGGGGGGGG
>JBBDSK010000063.1:38295-49182 GCA_040904985.1 Woeseia sp.
CCCCCCCCCCCCCCCCACGTCCAATCACCCGACCAGGCTGGACCATCATTGTGAGCGCCAGTCCAGTCGAGAATTGCCCTTACTGCTCGAGAAAAGGGGCATCGTCCTCGGTAGCGGGACCGGGAATGCCATTCGTCTCTTCCGAGATTGCTCCCAGATCAATCAATACATCTTCGTTCATGTCGTTCTCCTTACGCTTTCATGGGTGGTTGAATCGCCACAACCCGATGTGGCGCATCCAAGCTAGGGCCGCACGTTCGATGCCGTCAAAAATATCTATTACGAAAGCGGAAACAGATTTATTCGATGTGCAAACTGCTGTTTCCCAACGATAGCGAGCCAAGCCCCAACTCACGGCCTGCTCCGCTTCCGCGCAAGCTCAAGCAACTCAGGCAGCAGCGCTGTGCGCGTATCGTGGTAGTCATGAATCGCCGTCATCAGATCCTTACACCGGCGCGCCAGCAGCAACTCGCACAGCAACACAAGATCCTTCTGCACTTGCGGCAGCAACTGGCACTCGAGCATGCGCACATAATGCAGCCGGTCATTGGCGCGGCCGATGGCGCCGACGATGTCGGCGTTCTCACCCAGCGATGCGATGGCGGTAAAGATCTCGCCGGTGTAGACCGCCAGCACACCGGCATCGGCGATGTCGCGCCGCGTCACCTTGTGAAGTACCGTGGCGATCGGCTCGTACTCGGGCAACGCACGGCGAGTTTGAGCATCGAGCCGCGCGAGTTCGTGCGTCAGCAGCAGCCGCGTGATGTCGTAATGCCCGATGAGCCGTTGCCGTGTCAGCCGCAGCGTGGTGAAACCCTTGCGCGGTGCCTTGATCACGAGGTCCTCGGCCGCCAGGCGGTTCAGCGCCTCGCGCACCGGCGTCGTGCTGACGCCGAGACTCTTTGCAACAGGCTCAAGAAAGATTCTTCGGCCCTGCGGAAACTCACAGGCGATGACGCGCGCCTTGACGGCACGATACACGCGGTCAGAGTGTGCAAGGCTTCGTATCCGTGTGTCCATTCGCGGCCCACAGACTATTGACGATGGACTAATTCTAGGGAACCGGCATGATGATCGAACCTGACAGTACAGACAGGGATGGTCAGAACGTCCGGCGCCGCGGTTGCCAGACCGCCACCTTCGAGGACGTAATGCGGCTATCCGATTTCATCGACGAGTCCAACCAGGCTGACTCGACACAGTCGATTCTCGCCTTGATGGAGCACGCCGCGGGTGATCTGGGTTTCGATCGCTACGCGTACTGCGCGTTGACGCGGCACGATCGCTACGATGCCGGGGAGAATTTGGCGCCGGCCGTCGCGCATAATTTTCCTGCCTCCTGGATCGACTACTATTTCGAACACGACTACCAGAACCGGGACCCCGTCGTGCTCCTGGCCCCGCAAATCGAACGGCCGTTTCTCTGGGACTCGCTCGACGATGCGTACCGGTTGGACCGGGCGCAGCAGACCCTCATGCTGGAGGCGGACGAAGCCGGACTAAAGGACGGCGTGGGCGTTCCGCTGCACGGCCCGCGCGGTAATGTCTGCCTGGTGACGTTTGCCGCCGGCGATGGTCACCCGCGCCCCGGTGCCGAATTGCCAAAACTGGAACTCTTCGCTACGCAGTTTCATGCAGCCTATAGCGCCGTCGGCCGAGCCGAGACCACTCGGCGCACCGTCGTCCTGTCAAAACGGGAACGCGAATGCCTGCAGTGGGTCGCAGCTGGCAAGTCGTCGTGGGACATCGGCGTGATCCTTAGTATTAGCGAAAGAACGGTCAATTTTCACGTCACGAACGCGCTCGGCAAACTCGATGCAAACACCCGCACCATGGCGGTCGTTAAAGCGATCCGCTACGGACTCATCAGCCTTTAGTGAAGGTTCCTGTCAGTTTTGACAGGTGTGCGCACGCACCGGCCGTGATTTATTGGCTTCGTGCCAGTGACCTGCCGGAGTCCGGAATTGACCGTGGTGTGCCTCAACTGGGAAACCGCCAGTCTGCATGGCGAGACGTGGATTTCACATCATCGCCTGCGGTACCGCCTGTTCGTCGAGCGCCAGGGCTGGGACGTACCAACTTACCGGGGCATGGAATACGACGAGTTCGATACGCCCGCCGCCCAGTACCTGTTGTGGCTCGATGAGCGGGGCGAAACACGCGGCGCCGTGCGCCTGCTGCCTACCATGCGGCCCTACATGTTGCAGCGACTTTGGCCGGAATTGATCAGTGGCGCGCCGCCCGAATCCGACGCGGTGTGGGAGGCGACGCGCTTCGGCTGCGACCGCTCTCTCGACGCGAGGCGGCGCCGCATCGCGGTGGCCGACTTGCTGTGCGCAATGCAGGAGTTCGGCATGCGGCGCAATATCAACCGTTATCTCGTCGTGATGCCCCTGCCGCTGCTGAAGCGCGTTGTCGTGAAAGCAGGTTGCGAGGTCACCGTGCTCGGACCGGAACGCATCCTCGGCAACCGGCCGGCGGCCGCGTCGTACCTGACGGTGTCGCCAGGGGTGCTGGCCGAGATGCGCCGTCGTGCGTCACTCGTCAGTCGGGTTCAATGTAATTCAATTTGACCAGGCGCAGCGTCATGGCCTGCTCACTGACGGCAAACTGGGTCGCCAGGCGAAAGACGTCGATATCCGTGATGCCGGTCTTTGCATCGATGTGCTCGCGGATAAGCAATTTCGGCATCAGCAACGCCGCCGCAAAGGCGTTCGCTTCGATTTCCTCGCGCAACTCGCCCCTGCTCGACCACTCGTTCCTGAAAAAACGCCGGTCAACGAAGACTCGGTCGCCTTTCGCGTGCAGGAGCACGTGGCCGATCTCGTGCGCCAGCGTAAATCGTTGGCGATGCCGGTGGTGCGCCGCGTTGATGGCCACTTTCACACTACCATCTTCGATCAGCATTACGCCCGACACGCCGCTGTCGAGTTCCTCGAAGTTAACTGATATACCGAGCGCGCGGGCGAGGGCGTCTACGTCGACCGGTGGCGAAAACTCGTCATGGTCGCGTAGCAGCTTCGTCGCGCGCCGTTCGAATCCTTGCGACATGCCGGCCCCTACCTCGTGCGCCGCAGTTTTTCGAGCACGGGCGTAAGACTCGGGTCCACACCGGTGTAGCGGATACCGGCCGAACGTCTGCGCATCTCGGCAACGCTCGGCAGGAGGTCCGAGAGTTCCAGGTTGTAGTGCGCGCACAGCTCGTAAATGTTGTGCAGGGACGCGCGTTGCAATCCTGATTCGATGTTGGCAATCGTGGAGCGATTCAGGCCGAGGACCTCGCCGAGTCCGGCTTGAGAGAGCCGGCGCTCGGTCTCGGCCGTGCGTACACTCTTGATTTGCTGCCGTACCCTGTCGTTAAGCAATTTGGCGTTGATGTGCATTCGTTGCCCCTGTGTTCGGGAGCGTATTCTACACGCACGATGCCACGTGTCCTAATTTAGGACACAATGGCCCCTTGTATTGACCCATGCGAGCACTTACCGTATCTTATTGTATTAACAATTCAATCTGTCCTAAATACGGACAATTCGCTGAAATGCAGATTGCACGGGCATGGCGGCATCGAGTGCAGAGCCCGGCCGGAGGTCAGCAACGATGAATCAGCAGGCCATTGCCGCCGTTCGTGCGTGCAGACACCCGGGCCTTTCCACGGTCCACCACGTCCATTGTGTGAGCCCTGTTGCGGAAAACGCCTCGCGGCTACCGACGACGGTAATGCGGCTCGAAGAGGACGGCGAATTCTACGTGCCGGACTTTCTGTTCGACGACGATTTCGACATCGGGCCGGCATTGTTCGATGCAGCGGAAGAGCACGCCAGGGACCTGCACGAAGCCGAACGTTGCATCGATGAGGCCTTGAACCTGGCGGACGTGCTACGGGCGGCCATGGGCGATGCCGGTGACAGCCGCGCCATGCAGGTTGACACGGTCATGGCGATAGTCCGCGAAAAGCTGAGCCGGGCGCATGCCAGGATCGACGAGTACGAGACGTGTCACCTGAACCTGTTCATCGCGTACGTCGAACTGAGAAAGCAGGCGGCGGGGGGCTGATTATCGGGTAAACGTCGCCCGTAGTCTCCACCACCAGGCTCGGCGGCAGTTATCCGGGAGCAGCAATTCAACCGGAGAGATCGCGAGCCGTCCGGCCAGTCCCCGACAGGCCGTCGATATTTGATATAGAGTTATATATAATCTTCAAGGTCCGATATAGCCAAGTAGATCTAGGATTGGCGGTTCGATATTGATTGATATAGTATTATATATTAATCAGGCTATTTGATCTATAAAAACAGATCATGCGCTACGCAACCGAATACATCGCAACAACCTTGAAGACCGCGAGGGAAGCCAGGGGCCTGAGCCAGCGTGCCCTGGGCGACCTGGCGGGTGTGCCGCAAAGTCATATATCAAGGATCGAGCGCGGTGTTGTCGACCTCCGGGCATCCAGCCTGGTCGAGCTCGCCCGCGTTCTTGATCTGGAGCTTATCCTCGTCCCGCGCAAGAGCGTCTCTGCAGTGAATTCCATTGTGCGAAGCACGGCAGGCGAACCGCCTCAGCCAGGCTCCGCCATGCGAACGGATACTGTGCGCCCGGTCTACTCGCTGCAGGCGGGCGGCGATGGCGAGTAACGTCTCCGTTCTCAAGGTCCTGCTTTACGGTGACCCGATCGGGACGCTGACGCGTGTTGCAGGCGACAGAACGCTGTTTGCCTTTGATGAGGACTATATTGATAACCCGGAACGCCCGACGCTCAGCCTTGGGTTTAAGGACACGCTTGGCCACCTGATTACAACGTTCAAGCCCGTGCAAACGAAAGTGATGCCCTTCTTTTCCAACCTGCTGCCGGAAGGGCACCTGCGCACCTATCTCGCGGAGCGCGCGGGCGTCAATCCGGACCGTGAGTTCTTCCTGCTCTGGATGCTCGGCAAGGACCTGCCGGGGGCCATTACCGTAGAGCCCGCTGACGGCGAGGCATGGCCACCTGATACGAAGGACAACGTCGCGGCCGACGAAAGCCCCCGGGAGAACGCGCTCCGGTTCTCCCTTGCCGGCGTTCAGCTCAAATTTTCCGCTGTCAACGAAGCGCGCGGCGGGTTGACCATCCCAGCCAGGGGGATCGGTGGCTCATGGATTGTCAAATTCCCGTCTCGGGAGTTTGACGGTGTTCCCGAGAATGAATATTCAATGATGACGCTGGCACGCCTTGTCGGCATCGACGTGCCGCCCATTGAGCTCACTGCTGTGCGCGCCATCGGGAACCTCCCGAAGGGCATCGGGAACCTCAAGGGACAGGCGCTCGCGATCGAACGCTTCGACCGCCTTCCCGATGGCACACAAGTGCATATTGAGGACTTTGCACAGATTTTTGGCGTCTATCCGCGCGACAAGTACAAGAAGGCAAGTTACATGAACATCGCCCGCGTCATTGGCGCTGAAAGCGGCAACGCGGACATCGCCGAGTTTGTGCGTCGCCTGACTTTCAATACGCTGATTGGCAATGCCGACATGCATATGAAGAATTGGTCGATGTTCTATCCGGACCGGCGCAACGCCGTGCTTTCGCCCGCGTATGACTTTGTGGCGACAATCGCTTACATGGAAGATGAAAACGCGGCGCTGACATTCAGCCGGACCAGGCGATTTGACGGCTTTACCGAAGACGAACTCCGGCACCTTGCGGCGCGCGCGATGCTGCCGGAAGGTCTCGTGCTGGAAACGGCCCGTGAAACGGTTGCGCTGTTTAACGAGCACTGGCGCGCGGAGAAGAAGCACCTGCCGCTGTCACAGCCGGTGATCGAAGCCATTGAGGCTCACGTGGACAAGATACCCCTCGGACGATCCAGCTAAGTCTTTTTGTTTTGCTTTGACCAGATCGGGACAAGCATTGTAATCCTCACGAGGGTACGGTCTGAAAACCGGATTAACCGGCGCAGGAAATACCGGTCACAGCACCATTGGAAGTGAGGTACGCATGAAAAATTACAGGGTTGCACTGGTTACCGGCGCCAGCTCCGGCATCGGCACGGCCACGCTCAGCGCGCTCGCAAAACAGGGCTACGCCATCATGGCTGCCGGCCGCGATCCCGCGCGCACCGCGGCGCTGTGCGACGCGCACACCGGCATCGCGACATGGACGGGCGATATCACGACGAGCGCGGCCTGCAACGAGCTGGTGTCGGCCTGCATCGAGCGATTCGGCCAGCTGAACGTGCTGGTCAACAATGCCGGCATTTACGGTCTCGGTACCGCGGAAGGAACCTCCGACGAACTGTGGTCGAGTACCCTGCGCGTCAATCTCGACGCACCGTTCTATCTGAGTCGTGCCGCCATGCCACAGCTGCGAAAGACGCGCGGCGCCATCGTCAACGTGGCATCGGACTGGGGACTCGTGGGTGGGCGGGATGCAGTTGCTTACTGCGCCAGCAAGGGCGGCATCGTGCTGATGACCAGGGCGATGGCACTGGATCACGCGGCTGAAGGCGTGCGCGTCAACGCAGTGTGTCCGGGCGACGTGGAAACGCCGATGCTGTACCGCGCCGGCGAGGACGCGGGCCTCGACGGCCAGGCGGCCCTCGCGGCCTGCAACGGCGAGAGCCCCACCGGGCGGGTCACGACCGCCGAGGAAGTCGCCGCATTGATCGCCTTCCTGGCGTCTGACGACGCCCGCCAGATCACCGGAGCGGCGATTCCGATCGATGGCGGAAATACAGCTGGATAGAAGTCTGCGCGGCTCCGCCAGGCGCGGTGTGAAACAATGCCGATAGCTGCGGACGCGGGAGAGCCAGCAGGCCTATTCCCGCTCGGGAATAATAAGCAAGGTAGTGGCCGGTTGAGGAGAAATGTTCCCGAACGGGAATATTTCATTGATAGGCGGCCGGAACTCCGATAATATTACCGAGCGGGAATAACGAAGGCGTCACCATGTCACTAACACCAGAAGATTTAGGCAGCTTGATCAAAAAAGAGCGCAAGGCGATGGGTCTCACGCAGGCCGAGCTCGCCCTGACGTCCGGCACCGGGATGCGATTCCTAAGCGACCTCGAAAACGGCAAGCCTACCTGTCAGATCGGTAAGACCCTGACGGTTCTCAAGACGCTGGGTATCCGCCTGACCATGTCCTCGCCCCACAGTCCCGCGCAGAGTACACATGGCCCGCACGCTTGATGTCTATTATGACGGCGAATCCGTCGGCCAGCTGATTCAGGACGACGGCGGGCAGATGGCCTTTCAGTATGCTGCGTCCTGGCTTGGCAGACCTGAGCCGCTCACGCTGTCCCAGTCACTGCCGTTGCGGGCAGAGCCGTTCACGCAAAAGGAATGCCGGGGATTCTTCGGCGGGATATTGCCAGAGGAAAACAATCGCAAGGTGATCGCTCGCATACTTGGCATCAGTGACAAGAACGATTTCGCGATGCTTGAACAAATCGGTGGTGAGTGCGCCGGTGCAATCACTTTTCTGCCCAGTGGCGAGAAAATCCCCGAAGACAATAATCGCTACCGCGAACTGGCTGACGACGAGATCGCCGGGATTCTGCGCGAGCTACCGCGCCGGCCACTCATGGCCGGTGAGGACGGCATTCGGCTGTCGCTTGCTGGTGCGCAGGACAAGATAGCCGTTCGCCTTGTTGATGGAAAAATTTCCATACCGCGCGGCAGCGCGCCGAGCTCCCACGTCCTAAAACCGGCGATCGATACCTATGAGGGAGTCGTCTTCAACGAGGCCTTCTGCATGGCATTGGCGCGAGCATGCGGTCTGAACGCGGCCCCCGTTGAAATCGGCAAAGTCGAGGACATCGACTACCTGCTCGCCAGACGGTACGACCGCATCAGTGGGGAAGACGGAAGTATCCGGCGTCTTCACCAGGAAGATTTTTGTCAAGCGCTCGGCGTTCCATCGGAAATCAAATACCAATCTGAAGGAGGGCCGTCGCTCGCGACCTGTTTCGCCCTGATCCGGGACGCTTCAACTGCTCCGGCACTTGATCTGATCGCCTTGTTGGACGCGGTTATATTCAATTTTCTGATCGGTAATCACGATGCTCATGCGAAGAATTTTTCGCTGCTTTACATGCCGGACGGATCAGTGCGCCTGGCACCACTCTACGATCTTGTCTCGACTGTTTTTTATCCGGAACTGACCGACAGGATGGCGATGAAGATCGGTAAGCAGTCCAAATCCGCGCTGGTCTATCCAAAAGACATTGACCGCTTTGCCGCAGACGCAGGGCTCGGTGCGGCGCAAACGCGTGCACGTATTCCGACGTTGGCAAGCAGGCTTCTTGAAGAGATTCCCGGCATCGAGAGGCTGGACCCGGCTTCAGAGTCTGTCGCTTCCCTGGTTACCGAGCGGTGTAAAGACTACGAATTTCGGTTTCGCAGAAAATAGATCTTACGACGTAACCGACGACAGTTGGCTATCTCCGATCTCCCCGAGCGAAGCGAAACCGGGACAGGTCCGGCTCGTGCGGGCGCTCGCGGGCGAGCTCGATCTCGTAGATCGCCCGCCCCAGGTTCTCGAGAAACGGCATGCCGATCTCGTCGTACTCGTAATTGCCATCGTTGAACACGCCGTTCGCGTTCGTGTACACGGTCGCGGCGAGCAGGAACTCCACCCCGTTCTCGAAATCGACCACGTAGGCGGCGTCGGTCAGGAACCCGTACGCATCGCCGACCTTGTTGAATATGCGAATGTTGTCCGGAATCGAGCGCGCCTTGCCACCAAACAACAAAAATTTCACGTATCCATCCGGGTACTGCGCCGTGTCCTCGTACGCGTCGATGCCACCCTCGGTCGGATACGACGACATTGCGCGGTACAGGAAGCGGTAATCCTCGTCGCGCAGGCGAAAGCGGTGTTCTTCGGCGATGGCTTCCGGGAACATCAGCCGGAGCAGCATGTCGTGGAGCTCCTCGAGCGGCACTGCATTCTTGACGGCGAAGTCCTTGGGGCGCTCCATATATTCCCCGTCGACAATCTCGCCCGTGCCGAGGAGTTCGGGTTGCACGCCGATAAAGCTCCGCGCGCTGTGGATGGCATCCTGCTCGTACAATGTCACGTCGCCGTCGACGAAGCGTACCGGGTTTGTCTGCTGGTCCTGCAGCGGGTCCAGCATCAATTCGAGCCGGTGAATGATCCGCGTGCCGGTGAAGCCGCGGCGGTACAGCGACTCGTTGAGCTCCTGCTGCCCGATGAACTCGTAGAGCCGGTTGTAGGCGTCGTTGTCGCTCACGAGAAATATCTTGCGTATGTAGTGACCGACGCTCGGCAAACCGCCGGACGCCGAGTCGTCGCGCGTGACGGAAGTCTGGAAGTCCGTGGCCTCACCGGTCAGCATCGTCAGATCGCGGTGCAGCCCGAGGTGGTTCAGCTTCTCGAGCGCGAGGATCGCGGTCGGCAGCTTCACCGTGCTCGCCGGATAAAAGTACTCGTCCGGGTCAATGCGGTACCGGAATGTGCGGAAGCTCGGGCGGTTGGCCTCGTCGCGGTCGATCTGCGTGTAGATGACCTGCACGCGGTAGCGAGCCGGGTCCTCCGTCACGACACCGAAGCGCCCTGGCTGGGATTCGAGCAACGCCTCAATCGAGCCCGGCCATTCACGGTCGCCGCAGCCGGTGAGCACGGCCGCCGACAGCAGCAGGCCGGCGCATCGAAATAGTCCCTTCATCGGCGAAGTATGGCACATCGGACGGGTCGCCCGGATCGCGGGCGCGTCGCAGGATTCGTTCCGACATTAATGGTAGTACACGCTCGCGCCGCGCGCGTAGCTCGCGGACCGGGTCGAGTTGAGATTCGTGTGGCTACGCCGGTTGCCTTACGTCGATCTCGTTCCGGTCAAATTCAGGCATAGCCGAGAACAAGGTAGCCGGCCAGTGCGACGGCCGCGGCGATCAACGCATAGGGTATCTGCGTCAGCGCGTGTTGCATCGCCGTACAGCCGGTCGCCTGCGCCGTCAGCACGGTTGCATCGGAATAGAAACAGGCGTGGCTGCCGAACGTGCTGGCGGACAGCGTCGCGCCGATCACGAGCGTCATGTCCGCGCCGAGATTATTGGCGAGCGTCGCTACGATTGGCAGGATAATCACGAACACACCCCAGTTCGACCCGGTTGCGAACGACACAAGCCCCATTGTGGCGAAGACGACGGCCGGCAACGACTCCGGCGTCAGCAGCGGCTCCATCGACGCGACGACGTAGGCAGGAAGGCCCAGGTCGTCGTTGACCTCTTTCAGCATGAACGCCGCAATGAGCACGGCCAGCGGCTCGATCATCGTCTTGAATCCGGCGAGGATGGTGTCGAATGTCTCGTTGAAGTCGAGTGCACGGAGCGCCAGCATGACGAGCACGGTTCCGCCAAGCGTGACGTACACGCCGCGCAGAAAGTCCTTGTCGAAGTAGAGCGTGAGCAGGACCAGTGCGACCATGGGCAAGACGAACAGCATGGCGCGGGGCCTGGCGTCATCGCGCGGGCGAATTGCCCGGTTGGCTTCCTCGATGTGCTCTGCGCCCGGCGGGACCGTGGCGCCGGTCGTCTGCGCCCGACGCTCCGCACGCTTCATGCCACCGAGTGCCGGCACCCAGCCCGCGATGACGATAGGAACAAGGAAAATCGCGGCCCAGGCATACAGCATGTAAGGCACCGCACTTATGTAGGTCGAAAGTCCCTCGCCCTCGGCGGCCACGCCGTTTGTCACGAGCAGGCCGCCGAAAAACGCGCCCCATGTTGAGAACGGGATGATGACGCTGATGGGCGCCGCCGTGGAGTCGACGACATACGCCAGCATTTCGCGCGAGATCCGGAACCGGTCCGTCAACTCCCGCATGGCCGATCCCACCGCCAGGGAATTCAGGTAGTCGTCGACGAACATCAGGATGCCTAGAAACC
>JBBDSK010000064.1:0-9405 GCA_040904985.1 Woeseia sp.
ACTGCGCTCGCCGCGCCTTGCCTTGCGAAAAAATGGCCTAAGCCGCGGCGACCGGGGAACCGTTTGCAGGCCCTGGCTCGACATCCCTGTCTCGCACGCTCCTGCAAGGCCTTCCCCACAACCGAGGCGCCGCCAGTGCGGTTATGCGAGCTAGAGGGAGAATTCCGCTACCACCGGCGCGTGGTCGGACGGCCGCTCCCAGGTACGCGGTTCGCGATCGACATAACTCGTGGTGCATCGGTCGGCCAGCGCCGGACTGGCTAGAATAAGATCAATGCGCAGCCCGGCGTTGCGGCGGAACCTGCCGGCACGGTAGTCCCACCAGCTGAAGGACTTTTCCGGCTGCTCGAACTTGCGAAAGATGTCGACCAGGCCCAGCTTGAAAATCTCCTGCAGCGCAGCACGCTCCCCGGGGCTGCAATGAATGTCCTCGCCCCAGGCCACCGGGTCGTAGACATCGGCGTCGGCCGGCGCAATGTTGAAATCCCCCAGCACCACGAGCCTGTCGTGCAAAGCCATTTCCGCGGCGAGGTAGCTCTGCAGGGCGGCCAGCCAGCCAAGCTTGTATTCGTATTTCAGCGAGCCCACCTTCTGCCCGTTCGGCACGTAGAGATTAATTACCCTCACGCCATCGATAGTCGTTACCAGAACACGCCGCTGCGGGTCTTCGAAGCCGGGAACGTCGGTCAGCGGATCCCTTGCCGGCTCCCGGCTGACCGTCGCTACGCCGTTATAGGTTTTCTGGCCGCTGGCGGCAGCGTGAAAGCCCTCCTCGCGAAACCGGTCCGTCGGGAAGGCCTCGGTCAGCAGTTTTATCTCCTGTAATGCAAGAATGTCCGGGCAGGCCGACTTCATCCACTCGAGCACGTGAGGCAGGCGGACCGTCAACGAGTTGACGTTCCAGGTTGCAATCTTCATGCGGCCTTGCCAATACCACTCTGGCGCAGCAAGGCTTCGAGCGTCGGCTCCCGGCCACGGAACGCCACGTAGGCATCCATGATGTCGCGGCTGCCGCCGCTCTCCAGTATGCCGCTGCGAAAACGCGCGGCCGTCTGGCGGTCGAAAATCCCGGCCTCTTCAAACGCGCCAAACGCATCGGCGGCGAGCACCTCCGCCCACTTGTAACTGTAATAGCCTGCGGCGTAACCGCCCGCGAAGATATGCGAAAAACTGTGCGGAAGCCGGTTGTAATCAGGGTGCTGGATCAGCGAAACCTCCTTGCGCACTTCGTCCAGTATTTCCAGAACCCGCGAGCACCGTGCCGCATTGCGCCCGGGCGAAGCGAATTCCGAGTGCAGGCGGAAATCGAACAGCGCAAATTCAACTTGCCGCAGCATTGCGAGGGCGGCACCGAACTTGCGACTCCGCTCGAGACGCTCGAAAATTTCCCGCGGCAGCGCCTCGCCCGTCTGGACATGTCCGGAAGCGCGCCCCAGAACCTCATAAGACCAGGCGAAGTTTTCCATGAACTGGCTCGGCAGCTCGACCGCGTCCCAGGGCACGCCGTTGATTCCTGCCAGGCTGGGATAATCGACGCGCGTAAGAAGATGATGCAGCATGTGTCCGAACTCGTGGAACAGCGTTACCACGTCGTTGTGAGTCAGCAGGGACTGTCCATCACTGTCCGGCGGCGAGAAGTTGCAGACCAGGTAGCCCACCGGCGAAACCTGCCCGCCCGGCAGGTTCATCCTGACGATGCATTCGTCGATCCATGCGCCGCCGCGCTTACCGTTGCGCGCGTACAGATCGGTATAGAAGCCGCCCATAATCCTGCCGTCGGCGTCGCGCAGCTCGTAATATTCGGCGTCTGCATGCCAGGTCTCGACGTTTTTGGCCCTGGCGAGCGTTACGCCGTAGAGCCTCGCGGCCGTTTCGAACAATCCCGCCAGCGCCTTCGAGGCCGGGAAATATTGCCGCAGCTCCTCGTCCGAGACGGAATACTTCTGCTGCTTTAGCTTCTCCAGGTAGTAGGCGGCATCCCACGGCCGGAGCGGCTGCCCGGCGAAGTCCTGCACGGCCTCCAGTTCCTTTGCCGCGGACGCACGCGTGCGGGCGGCAAGTTCCTTCAGAAAATCGAGAACGTCCGCGGTTTTTGCCGCCATCTTCGTGGCGAGCGAGTATTCGGCGAAGCTGGCAAAGCCGACAAGCCTCGCGGCGCGGTGCCGCAGTTCGAGGATTTTCTCGATATTGTCGCTGTTGTCCCACTGCGTGGACTCTCCCTGGTCCGATGCGCGGGTGGACCATGCCCTGTAGAACCGCTCGCGAAGCTGGCGATCGTCCGCATGCGTCATGACCGCGTGGTAGGTCGGGTGATCGAGCGCGAGCCGCCAGCCATCCTCCCCCTGGTCGAGGGCAGCCTGCCGCGCCCGTTCCAGCGTTTGCGGCGGAAGTCCTGCGACGGTGGAGGCTTCGGTGGCGAGGAAATGCCAGCTATCGGTAGCATCCTGCAGGTTCTGCTCGAATTTCGCCTGCACGGCGGCGAGTTCCTGCATGATGCCGCGGAATTCCGCCTTTTCCTGCTCCGGCAATGCCACGCCCCCGAGACGAAAATCGCGTAGCGCGTGGTTGACCAGCGTGCGCCGCACTTCGGCGGTATCGGGTGGGAGCGACTTCTCGACCCGCTCGAAGGCCTCCTGCAACGCCTTGTTTTGAGCGATTTCGCTGCCATGTTCAGTGAGGAGGGGTAAGGACGCGTTGTAGGCTTCCCGCCACGCCGGGTCGTCGAGTACGGCCTGCAGGTGTCCGACCGGCGACCAGACACGGCCCAGCTCGTGGTTCATTTCCTCGAGCGGGTTTACCAGCGCGTCGAAGCCGGCGTCGGGCGCTTCGAGAAGCTGCCCAAGCTTTCGTTTGTGCTGTGCGATAAGCTGCGTGACCGCGGGCACGGCATGTTCGGGCCGGATATCGGCGAATCGGGGCAACGAGGATGTGTCAAGAAGGGGATTCGACATGAATGCTTTTGGCGTCCGTTAGTCATCTGTAAACCGGCAGATGTTATCACAGAGAAAAAAGCCGCCGGTGCGGCTTCAACTACGGGATGTACAGTGACAGTCAGGTTTGATCTGATCGTACTGGGCGGCGGCAGCGGCGGCCTGGCGCACGCGCAGCGGGCCGCCGAATACGGAGTCAAGGCGGCCGTGATCGAGGAAGGCCCCCTCGGCGGTACCTGCGTGAACGTCGGCTGCGTGCCGAAGAAAGTGATGTGGTATGCCGCACAGCACGCCCAGTTTATCGAACACGCCCCCGACTACGGGTTTGACGTCGCGCAGAAAGGGCATGACTGGCCGAAATTGAAAGAGCGCCGGGATCAGTACATCGCGCGGCTCAACAACATTTATGCCGGCAATCTCGACCGGCGCGGCGTAGAGCTGATCCGGGGCAGGGGCCGCTTCCTCGACGCCGGAACGATCGATGTCGACGGCCGGCACTACAGTGCAGATCGTATTGCGATTGCAACCGGCGGTTACCCGGTTGTGCCGCAACTGCCGGGCGCAGAGTTTGGCATCACATCCGACGACTTTTTCGAACTCGAGCAAAGGCCACAAAGGGCGGCGGTCGTGGGCAGCGGCTACGTCTCGGTAGAGTTGGCAGGAGTTTTCCGCGGCCTGTCGTCGGAGGTCACGGTGCTGGTGCGGAAGGAGGGGATCCTGCGCTCATTCGACAGGATGCTGGGCCACGAGCTGCGCCTGGCAATGGAAGAATCCGGGATCTCAGTGGCCACCGGCGTGCAGCCGCAGTCGCTGGAGCAAACTCCGGACGGTCTCGTTCTGACGGCCAGCGGTGGCCGCCGCCATGGCCCTTACGATGCTGTGCTGTGGGCGGTGGGTCGGGCGCCGAACACGCAAACGCTCGACCTGAAGGCGGCGGGTGTGGTGCAGGACAGCGAAGGCTTCGTGCCCGTCGACGACTTCCAGAGAACGAACGTCGAGCATATTTCGGCGATCGGCGATGTCACCGGCCGGGCCGCACTGACTCCCGTTGCGATCGCCGCCGGGCGACGCCTGGCGGACCGTCATTACGGCGGTATGCCGGAACGGCATCTCGATTATCGCTGCATCCCGACCGTCATTTTTTCCCACCCGCCGATCGGCACGGTCGGCATGACCGAGGAGGACGCGCGACGGGAATACGGCAATGACATCAGTATCTACGAGTCGCGCTTTACACCCATGTACTACGCGCTCGGTGAGGTAAAGCAGCGCAGCATGATGAAACTGATCACCGCAGGCAGTGATGAGCGCGTCGTCGGCTGCCATCTTATCGGCGACGGCGCCGACGAAATGTTGCAGGGCTTTGCGGTTGCGATACGAATGGGTGCCACCAAGAGGGACTTCGACGATACCGTGGCCATCCATCCGACCAGCGCTGAAGAACTCGTCACGATGCGTTAGGCGGAGTGGCGGCAGATGTCGAGGAGATCTGCCGCAGTACCGGAGCGGTGTCCGGCCGCACATTGCGCCAGAGGCAGAACGACTCGGCCGCCTGCTCGACGAGCATGCCCCAGCCGGCGACGCAACGTTTTGCACCCTGCTCTTGTGCCCACCGTGTAAACGGCGTTGCGATGCCGTAGGACAGGTCGTAGCAGACCGTGTCCTGCCTGATGGCTGCCGCGGGCCAGGGTGGCGTTTCGCCCCTGAGCCCGGCCGATGTCGCGTTGATTACCAGGTCATAGTCCTGCGCCCCGACGTCGGAGAAGGCACGGGCATCGACTTTTCCGCGTGAGGAAAACCGCTCGGCAAGCGCGTTGGCCCGGGAGAGCGTACGGTTGGCGACCGTGATGGAGCGCGGCTTCCCCTCCAGCAGGGGGCCCAGGATGCCGCGGGTTGCGCCGCCGGCACCGAGTATCAGGATAGCCTGGTCGCAAACCTCGACCTTCAGGTTGCCGCGAAGATCGCGCAGCAGACCGGCCCCGTCCGTGTTGTCCCCGAACACCTCCCCGTCCTGGAACGAAAGCGTATTGACGGCCCCGGCGATTGTGGCGCGCCCGCTGAAGCGGTCTACCAGCGTCGTTACCGCCGTCTTGTGCGGCACCGTGACGTTTAGACCCTTGCCGCCGCTCTCCCGGAATTCCGCGATCGCGGCCTCCAGCCGTTCCGGGTGCGCTTCCAGAAGTTCGTAGCTCATGTTCTGGCGAGTTTGCAGGGCGAACAGCCGGTGAATGAAGGGCGAGCGGCTATGCGAGACCGGGTAGCCGATGACGCCATATCGGGCGGCGGTTTCAGCCGCCATCGGACCGGCCCCCACGGCCCTCCGACAGCCAGCGCGCCGCCGGAATGGCGAAGTAGGTCAGGATCGCATCGGCGCCTGAGCGTTTTATCGACAGTAGCGCCTCGAGCGCCGCCGACCTCTCGTCCAGCCAGCCGAGTTGTGCCGCGGCCTTGATCATGGCGTACTCGCCGCTCACCTGGTAGGCGAAGGTCGGCGCCCCGAACTCGCTTTTAACGCGGCGTATTACGTCAAGGTACGGCAAGGCTGGCTTGACCATGACAATGTCGGCGCCCTCGTCCAGATCCAGACGAACTTCGCGCAGCGCTTCATCGCTCTGCGACGGGTCCATCTGGTAGTTGCGCTTGTCGCTGTCTCCGAGGCTCTTCGCGGAGCCGACGGCGTCGCGGAAAGGGCCGTAGAAAGATGAGGCGTATTTGGCCGAGTAGGACAGAATGAGCGTGTTGCAATGTCCGTCTGCTTCGAGCTGCCGGCGAATGGCGCCAACCCGTCCGTCCATCATGTCCGACGGCGCGACGATGTCCGCGCCGGCCTCGGCGTGGGACGCCGCCTGGCGTACGAGCCTATCCACCGTCTCGTCGTTCAGCACGTAGCCATTAGCATCGATGATGCCGTCCTGTCCGTGCGTGGTGTAAGGATCGAGGGCGACGTCGGTAATGACGGCGAGGTCCGGATACTCGGTTTTTACGGCCTTGACGGCTCGCTGCACGAGCCCGGCCGGGTTCGCGCTTTCACGGCCGTTCGCGGTCTTGTGATCCGGCTCCACGACGGGGAACAGGGCAATAGCTGGTATTCCCAGCGACACCACGACGTTCAGATGCTCCAGCAGGCGGTCGATGCTGAAACGCTTGATGCCGGGCATCGACGCGATGTCCTCCACCCGGTTCCTGCCGTCGAGCACAAAGACCGGGCAGACGAAATCGGTCACGGCGAGCCGGTTTTCGGCCACGAGGCCGCGCAAGGCGCCACTGCGGCGCGTACGGCGAAGGCGGGTAAAAGGGAACCTGCTGCCACTGTATTGGCTCATAATCGATATCTTGCTCGGCTGTGTGCCCGGATTTTCGCCGCATTCCGGCCAGGTTTCTACGCCGCAACGACAAAAAACAGGAAAATCGGGGTAATAAACAAGCTATGGATCGGGTCATCTCGTAATGAACAGCAGGGCAGACCTTGAGCGCAGACGGCGTTTCGAGCGGGTGGTGGGTGCGGTTCATGCCGATCTTTTTCGCTATGCCGCCTGGCTTTCCCGGGATCCGGGCGTTGCGGAGGTGGTCCTGCAGGAAGCCCTTCTCCGGGCCTGGAAATCGCTCGACGCGTTGCGCGACGACGGCGCGGCGAAGCAATGGCTTCTGACGATTGTACGGCGGGAGAACGCCCGTTACTTCGAGAGAAAGAGACCCGAGATGGTGGACATAGACGCCTTGCCGCCCGCGCAGGCAGCAATGATTGCAGACAGCGGCGACCCGCAGCTCGAGGAACTGCGCGAAGCTATCTACACCCTCGACGACGACTATCGCGAACCGCTGGTGTTGCAGGTAATGATGGGCTACAGCACAAAAGAAATTGCGGCGATCCTCGGCATCAACCCGGGCGCCGTCCTGACGCGCTTGTTCAGGGCGCGAAAGAAACTGCTGCAAACGGTGGACGGAGCGGACTGCGCCACCCTGCTGCGAGACAGCGGATGAACTGCGAAGATTATCAGCGCGCCTTTACGGCGGATCCGGCGGAGTCTTTTGCCGGAGGCGCCCGCCATGTGGCGGATTGTGCTGCCTGTCAGGCATACCGCGAGAGGCTGCGCGCTTTTGACAACCGGCTCGAGCGCGCGCTGCGCATTGACGTACCGCCGCTAAAACTGCCGGCGCTGCCACCCGTCGCGTCCGCTGGCAGTAGCGACGCCGTCCCCGGGCCTGCCAGCCGCTCCCGCAGGTTCGCCGCTCTCTCCCCGCCATTGTGGGCCGGGATCGCTGCCGTGTTTTTTGTCGTGGCGCTGGGCATAGCCTTTTTAGGCGGAGAGGCGGTGAAGTCCGACTCACTCGCCCGCCAGGTTGTCGCGCACATGGACCACGAACAGGCGTCACGCCAGGTGACCTCGGTGGCTGTACCCGAGCAACGGCTGGGCGACGTGGTCAATTCTGACGTTGCGGCCATGGACAACAGCATAGGCCTCATTACCTACGCCATGAGTTGCGTGATAAACGGACGCCGCGTGCCTCACCTGGTGGTCCAGGGCCGCAGTGGGCCGGTCACGCTCATACTGATGCCGGACGAGTCGATCAGCGACGCGATCCCGCTCGCCGGAGAAAGTGTGCACGGCGTGATACTGCCGGTTGGCAGCGGCAGTGTCGCCATCATCGGCGAGCGCGAAGAGCAAATGCGGGAAGTCGACCGCATTGGCAGTCAGCTGGCCGCCAGCGTCAGGTGGAGAACCTGAGGTGGAGAATCCAGGGTGGAGAAACTAGTGCCGAGGATGTTGCTTGCACACGCAGGTCACCGTCACGCCGCACACAGCTTGAAACAGCAAGGATTCGTCTCTGCTGAGCACCGGGCAAAGGATGCGAAATTTCGCTGCGGTCCTTTTCCTGTTTCCGGGCATCACCGTTGTTCGATGCCTTTATCCAAAACCAAGAAAGAATGAAGGAGATCGACATGTCCGAGAAATCCAGAGCAAGACCGGTAGCCATCGCTGTCGGCGCCGCGCTCGCCGGCAGCTTTGCCATAGCCAATGTTGCGAGTGCAGATACGGCTGCAAGTCCCTTTGCGATGACAACCCTCAGCACCGGTTACATGCTCGGCGCCGGAGAAGGCACCTGCGGCAGCAAAAAGGACGACAAGACCGCCGAGGGCAACTGCGGTGGTGACAAGGAAGGTGAAGGAAGCTGCGGCGCGGACAAGGAAGGCGAAGGCAGTTGTGGCGGCGACAAGGGCGGCGAAGGAAGCTGTGGTGAGGCCAGGGAAGACAAGGGCGCCGAAGGGAAGTGTGGCGAAGGAAAATGCGGCGAAGGGAAGTGCGGAGGCGCTGCCTAGGGAATGCCTAGGGAATGCCTAGGGAAGCTCTGCACACGTGTGCGGAGTTTGCCTGCGGGGCTAAGGATGCCCCGCCGCGACAATTGCGTTAGCAATTGATAACGCGGGAGAAAGAGCGAAGCTTTGCTTTGCCCTTTCGACTCTGCAGAAGTCCAGGATGGACTTGTGCGGATTCCTGGCAGCCTCGGCCGCCAGTCCGGCGCGGTCTCCAGGTAATGATGCGCTCCCGGCACCACGAGGTCCGGGGGCGCCTCTTGCAGCAGGGGCGAACAACAGCGAGCCGCAAGCCGGCCTGGCCCTGTAGCAATACTGGCTCTTCACTGGACATTTGTCCCGCTCGTGGTCGTCCCGGCGCTGGTATTCTTCGAAATTGCAGTATGGGATTTCAAGGCGAGGCCGGGCGTATGCAGACGCAATCCATGGCGGGAAAAGTGAAACGCTGCGACTGGGCGGGCGATTCCAGCCTCCAGTACGTCGAGTACCACGACAAGGAGTGGGGCGTGCCGGTATGGGACGACCGACGGCAATTCGAGTTCCTGATTCTCGAAGGTGCACAGGCCGGATTGAGCTGGTCTACGATTCTTAACAAGCGCGACGGTTACCGTAAAGCGTTTGCGGGTTTCGATCCGGAAAAGGTTGCACGCTTCACAAAGAAGCGCATCGACAAAATCCTGCTGAACCCGAACGTCGTCAGAAACAGGTTGAAAGTCCACGCGGCGGTAAGTAACGCGAAAGCGTTTCTCGAGGTGCAGGAAGAGTTCAGCACGTTCTGCGACTACATCTGGCGTTTTGTCGATGGGCGGCCCAGGCAAAACCGCCTCAGGAAGCAAGCGGATATCCCGGCTACTTCTCCCGAATCGGATGCCCTGAGCAAGGATATGAAAGCGCGGGGCTTCCGCTTCGTCGGCAGCACGATTCTGTACGCTCACATGCAGGCGACAGGGATGGTGAACGACCATCTGACAAGCTGCTTTCGCCACAAGGAATGTGCGGCGCTGGCCCGCAAAGCGGCCGCCTGAGGAGTACTCCTCGGGCACCGAATTTACCTGAGCGGCAGTCCCGGCATTTCGAACTGCCGTTGGCGAAGGGCCGAGATAATGGCGGCCTTGCGCTCTTCCGGCAATGGCATGAGCGGCGGGCGCAGCCTCTCCCATT
>JBBDSK010000065.1:0-9321 GCA_040904985.1 Woeseia sp.
AGATCCCGGTAGCGCAGCACACGGTGCCCGGCGTTTTCGAGGCCGGTACCGGGATGGTCGAGCCGGCTCACGGCCGTAGCGGATACGCCGGCGACTCCCGGGCCCATGACATGCTCGTGACGAGTTATCGCCGCGCTGCGCTGATCCTGCACCGCTGCGGTATGCGGCGAATGGCCCGGGGCCGATTGATGCATGTGCGAGTGTTCGGCCACTGCATCGCCGGCTCCTGCGGCCGCATGAGCCATGCCCATATCCTCCATCGTGAGGCGTGGCGGCTCACGCAGCCGGGGCAGCTCTGCTGTCATGCCGGGCCGCGGTGCCAGCGTGCCTCTTGCGAAACCGCTGCGGTCCATCGACTCGGCAAAAATAGTGTAGGCACGGTCGTCTTTCGGCTGCACGACCACATCGTAGGTTTCCGCAACGGCGATCTGGAATTCATCCACGGTGAGGGGCTTTACATTCTGTCCGTCGGCCTGCACGACCTCCATTTCAAGGCCCGGAATCCGTACGTTGAAAAAAGACATGGCCGATCCGTTGATGACGCGCAGACGGACCCGTTCGCCGGGGCGGAAGCAGGCGGTCCAGTTAGCTGCAGGGTCGCTGCCGTTCATAAGGTAGGTATAGGTCGCGCCGGTGACGTCAGCGATGTCCGTCGGCTCCATACGCATGCGGCCCCACATGGCGCGCTCCGCTCGCGCTTCAGAAAATCCTGACTGCGCGGCGTCCCTGAAGAAGTCGAACACCGTGCGCTTCTGGCGATTGTAGTGATCGCCTGCTTTTTTCAGGTTAGCGAAGACCGTCCAGGGATCTTCGAACGTCCAGTCGGAGAGCAGTACCACGAACTCGCTGTCGTACTCGACCGGGTCACGCCCGGCCGGGTCGATAATGATTGGACCGTAAACCCCGCTCTGTTCCTGCAGGCCCGAATGGCTGTGGTACCAGTAGGTACCGTTCTGGACGACATCGTATTCGTAGCGAAACCGTTCCCCCGGAGGGATCCCGGCAAAACTGATCCCGGGAACGCCATCCATGCCGGCCGGGAGCAGTAAGCCGTGCCAGTGCAGTGAGCTGTCTTCACTCAAGGTATTAAGCACGTCGAGCGTGACCCGTTCACCTTCACGGAAGCGCAGAAGCGGTCCTGGTACCGTGCCGTTGATACCGGTCGCTGTGGCTCTGCGGCCGCCGAACGACACGCTGGTGGTGCCGATAGTCAGGTCGTAGTGGCCGGGCCAGCGCCCATCCCCATCGGCCGCCCGGTTGCTTCGCGCCCAGCCCGGCGTCGGCAGCATGAGCGTTGCGACGGCAGCGCCGGCCAGGCGGGTGAACTGGCGACGTGAGATTTCCGGATTACGCGGCATGTGCTCGTTCTGACCTCGTTCGGTCCGGATGCGGATAACAAAGGAGGATCTTAGGAGTGTCCCGCTCGCGGAGAGTTGCAGCCAGTCTGCAGACCCGCCGCCCCCAGTCAGGCATCGAGATCCGGGATCAGCTCACTTTCGAGCTGAGCAATCATGTCCTTCAAAACAAGGCGGCGTTTCTTGAGGCGCCGGATACGCAACTGGTCGACCAGGGGGTCATTGGAAAGCCGGTCGATGAGATAGTCGAGATCACGATGGCTGATGCGAAGCTCCCGGAGTCTCGCGAACTCCTTGAAGGATTCTGTATCGATGTTCTCGTCAGTCATAGACAACGGCAAACCATGCCGCACCGGGGAACTCATGAGCCGCAATATTAGCCCAAGTGAGCCCGGAGTTACGACGACAGGATCCCGAGCCAGTCGCGATCCTGCGGCCCCAAAACCATAAAATGCGGGTTCAGGATGTCGGCTTTCCGGTTGTAAGACAGGGGCTTCCCGTCCAGCTGCAGGACAGCACCACCGGCTTGCTCCACCACGGCCTGCGCCGCTGCAGTGTCCCATTCCGAGGTGGGCCCGAGGCGCGGATAGAGGTCGGCCGCGCCCTCTGCAACGAGGCATAATTTGAGAGAGCTGCCCACCGGGACCATCTCGTACTCGCCGAGCTTGTCGAGAAAGGCGTCGAGGCTGGTGGCCCGGTGGGAGCGGCTGCCGACAACGCGAACAGGGCTCGCGCTTTCACTCGCGACCCTGATCGTCCTGGGCGTATCGTCCGCGCCGCGGACTTCGGCACCGCTGCCTTCACAGCCGATGTAGGTTTTTCCCGTGACCGGCACGTAAACGATTCCGAGTAACGGTCGGTGATGATCGATAAGGGCGATGTTGACCGTGAACTCGCCGTTCCGTTTCACGAACTCTCGTGTGCCGTCCAGAGGGTCCACGAGCCAGTAGCGCGGCCAGGAGCTTCGTTCGGCGAAATCGGGCAGGCCGCTTTCTTCTGAAATCACCGGCAGCCCGGGTGTCAGCTCCTGAAGGCCCTTCAGTATGCAGCGCTGCGCTGCCATGTCTGCCCGCGTTAATGGCGAATCGTCTGCTTTGGCCTCGACATCGAAATCCGTGGCATAGACCTGCAGAATAGCAGCACCCGCCCTGGCCGCGATGCCGGCAACGGGATCGATAAGGCTGGCGAGATTCACCCTAGGCCCGGCGGGACCGGCTACCGCTGGAACTGCGATTGCCTCCGCTGCGCCCTCTGTCGCCGCCCGATCTTCCACCCGGCCGGCGTTCTTTCCGCGGCACGCTTGATCGTTTCAACTCCGGCAGCAGTTTCGGGTCGAACTGCGCGACGGGGACCTTGTGGCCGATGTACTCCTCGATCTCCGGCAGCGAAACGGCATAGGTTTCGCAGCCGAAGCTGATCGCGTCGCCCGCGGCGCCTGCCCTTGCGGTGCGCCCGATGCGGTGCACGTAATCCTCCGGATCCTGCGGCAGGTCGTAGTTGATGACGTACTGCACGTCCGGTACGTGCAGCCCGCGCGAGGCGACGTCAGTGCCTATGAGCACCGGCAATTCGCCGCTCACGAATTTGCGCATCATGCTGGAGCGCTTGTTCTGCGGCACGTCGCCCGAAATTGCCTTGGCATCGATGCCGTTGGCGATCAGGCTGGCTTCTACCCGCTCGGCTTCTCGCTTGGTATTCACGAACACCATGATGCGCCCGGTGCCCATTTCGCGGATAAGCCCCACGAGAAGCGGCAGCTTTTCGCGGTTCGACGGAAAGAAGACGGCCTGACGCACGCGGTCTGCCGTAATCTTGTCCGGCTCTATGCGGATGAGTTCCGGGTCGTTCATGTGCTCGTAAGCGAGCTCGAGAACCTTGTGCGACAGGGTGGCGGAAAACAGCATGTTCAGCCGCCTTTCGTGCGACGGCAGGCGGCGAAGCAGGTAGCGGATATCCTTGATGAAACCCAGGTCGAACATCCGGTCTGCCTCATCGAGGATCGCTACTTCGACACTGTCCAGGTTGAACACTCCCTGCTTGTAGTAGTCAATAATACGACCGGGTGTGCCGATCAGCAGGTCGACGCCAGCCTTGATTTCGCTGCGCTGCTTCTCGTAGTCGGTACCGCCGTAAGCGAGTCCGACCTTAAGTCCCGTGTGTTTGCCGAGCAGGTCGGCGTCGCTCGCGATCTGTACCGCAAGCTCACGGGTTGGCGCCAGAATGAACACCCTGGGCTGTCTCTGGCCGTCTTCGGACGGCGGATTGCGCAGAATTCGCTGATAGGCGGCGATCAGGAAAGCGGCGGTTTTGCCCGTTCCGGTCTGCGCTTGCCCGGCGACGTCGCGGTCAGCGAGTGCCAGCGGCAGGGTGCGCGCCTGGATCGGGGTGCAGTATTCGAATCCGGCGTCGCGGATGCCGCGCCGAAGCGATTCATCGAGCTCTAACGTCTCGAAACCGAGATTACTCAGGTGGTTATCAGTCATGGGGCCTGTTCAGGAAAAAGTGGATCAAGGGCTTGCAAAATGCTTCGCGAAGGGGTCAAATTGGCTGATCGACGCGACAATCGTCGCACCTGCCAGCTTCGCCATCAACGAAATCCAAGAGACACCGCAATAGAAGCCGCGTTTGAAGCCGCGATTGTACCGGCAATAAAGCTGCGACATATTGCCTGAATAAACAGGCAGCGTCATCCACTTTGCAGTGGCCGGTCGGTTTCGGGGGGCCGAGGCGCAAAAATCTGATTCATATTCATACCAGTAGGACTTGGAGGTAAGTAGCGGTGAGCGACAACATCGTGCACACCAATGACAATAGTTTCGAAGCCGACGTCTTGAAGGCGGAGAAACCCGTATTGTTGGATTTCTGGGCTGAGTGGTGCGGTCCCTGCAAAATGATCGCACCGCTCCTGGAAGAGACCGCAAAAGAGTATTCGGACCGCCTCACCGTCGCAAAGTTGAACATCGACGAGAATCCGAATACACCGCCAAAGTTTGGCATTCGCAGCATCCCGACACTGATGCTATTTAAAAACGGCTCAGTGCAGGCACAAAAACTGGGCGCAATGTCAAAATCTCAGTTAACCGAGTTTTTGGAAACTAATCTGTGAGAGGGTACTTGGGTAATCAGACACGCAGTCGGCCAAAGCAGTCGACCAAAACAAAGAACTCCAACGGGCAGGGGGGCAACCGCCGCCGCAGGAGACGTGGCCCATCCGAAGAATATCCGGATGATGATGCAAGCCTGGAAGTGATCCCTGCCGATCAGCTTGCGCTAAGCAAGAACGTGATGAACCTGACGGAGCTGAAGACGCGACCGGCATCGAGCCTGGTCGAGCTTGGCGAAAGTCTTGGTCTCGACAGTCTTGCCCGCTCCCGCAAGCAGGACATTATTTTTTCCATTCTCAAGGCGCATGCCAAGAATGGCGAAGATATCTACGGCGACGGGGTTCTCGAGATATTGCAGGACGGCTTCGGTTTCCTGCGCTCGGCAGACAGCTCCTATCTGGCCGGACCGGACGACATCTACGTCAGTCCAAGTCAGATTCGCCGCTTCAATTTGCGGACCGGCGACACCGTTTCCGGGCTCATTCGCCCGCCGAAGGACGGTGAGCGCTATTTTGCGTTGCTGAAAGTCGGACAGATCAACCACGACGGCCCGGAGAACGCCAAATCCAAGGTTCTGTTCGAAAACCTGACTCCGCTATTCCCGCGCGAGCGGCTGAAGCTGGAGCAGGGCAACGGCAGCACCGAAGACCTGACGGCGCGTATCATCGACATGGTGGCTCCGATCGGCAAGGGCCAGCGAGGCCTTATCGTATCGCCTCCCAAGGCCGGTAAGACCATGCTGCTGCAGAATATTGCCTCGGCAATCGCAGCAAACCGTCCCGAGTGCGATCTGATCGTGCTGCTGATCGACGAGCGCCCTGAAGAAGTGACGGAAATGGCGCGCACCGTGCGCGGCGAAGTCGTCTCCTCGACCTTCGACGAGCCCGCAAGCCGGCACGTGCAAGTGGCCGAAATGGTCATCGAAAAGGCGAAACGGCTGACCGAGCACAAGCGCGACGTGGTGATCCTGCTCGATTCGATTACCCGCCTGGCGAGAGCGTATAACACCGTCGTGCCTTCGTCGGGCAAGGTGCTGACCGGCGGCGTGGACGCGAATGCCCTGCACAGGCCGAAGCGGTTCTTCGGCGCGGCGCGGAACATCGAAGAGGGCGGCAGCCTGACGATCCTGGCGACGGCGCTCGTTGATACCGGCTCCAAGATGGACGAGGTGATCTACGAGGAGTTCAAGGGGACCGGCAATATGGAGATTCACCTGGATCGCCGCATTTCAGAGAAACGAGTCTTCCCGGCAATCAACATCAACCGTTCCGGCACACGTAAGGAAGAATACCTCACTGAACCGGACGAACTGCAGAAGATGTGGGTTCTGCGAAAAGTTCTGCATCCTATGGACGAGCTTGCCGCGGTCGAATTCCTGCTCAACAAATTGCAGGATACGAAGACGAACACCGAGTTCTTCGAGGCGATGAAACGCTAAACGACGCGCCTTCCCCGCAATCGGGGCTCCGCCTGAATGTCGGCCTGAACCCGATTCTCGCCCGGCGCAGGAATCGGGAATCAGGGACGGTCCCAGCGGTGAAGCGGAACCGGGCTGCCCTGAGCAAAATGATTTCGCTCCCGTTCCAGTTCGACGTAACCGTCGGTACCGCCGAGCGCCGTGAAATCGCCGGAGGTGTTCACTGCGACCGGACGCGCCCTGGTAATGCCGTCGATGTCGCTGCGCAGGCGGACCGGCAGGAACGAGGTCAGTTGCGGCTCGAATGTCACGTCTTCTGTCAGGATCGCCCACTCGTTTGCAGGAGCCGCCCGGCCACTGGCCGCGAGCAGAGCCGGCAAAACATACTGGCGACAACAAACAAGTGTCGATACCGGGTTGCCCGGTAACGCGAACACTGCCTGGTCATCCGGCCCGAGGCCGAACCACATGGGCTTTCCGGGCCGCTGGCTGATCTTGTGAAAAACCTTTTTAACGCCGAGTTCCACTAGAACCTGCGGGACGAAATCCGCTTTACCCATTGAAACGCCGCCGCTCAGAATGATGATCTGCGCTTCCCGTAGCTCATCGCCGATTCTCGTGCGCAAGCTCTCCTGATCGTCCACCAGATGCTGGTGGCGGCAGTTGCTGAAGCCCTGTTGCAGCAGCATGGCGATCAGTGCCGGTCCGTTCGATGAGCGGATCTGGTGCGCTGCAACCGGCGCGCCCGCAGGCACCAGCTCGTTTCCGGTCGATATCACCCGTATGACCGGCTGCTGGCTCACTTCCACCGATGCCAGGCCGCAGGAGGCGATAATGGCAACTTCGGCCGGGCCGATCGTGGAACCGGCTTGCAGTAGAGCGCTGCCTTGCCGGTGATCCGAGCCCCGCGCATGGACGAATTGCTGCCGCTCCGCGCGGTAGCCGGCCTCGACTTCCGCCCAACCCTCCGAGACGGCGATGCGCTCGACGGGAATGACGCAGTCGCTGCCGCTCGGCAGCACCCCTCCCGTCATGACTTCGATGCATCCGGGCATGTCGTCGCTGTCCGTCAGGGCTGTCGCGGGATCGCCGGCATGCTGGGTGGCGACGATGCGGAATCGGGTGACGCCCTGCGTCAGGCTCTCGTAGCTGACGGCAATGCCGTCCATGGTGACGCGGTCGAAGGGCGGTTGGTCGCGCTCCGCATGAACCGCCTGGCGCAGAACGCGGCCGCTTGCGGCGGCGGTTTCAATCGGCGTGCTGCCGAGTTTCGGCATGGCGAGCAGGATTGCTTCCCTGGCTTCGGCGGTTGTCAGCATGTCAGCCTCGCTCGTGGGCAATGGCTCTGTAACCAATATCACTGCGATACCAGGCGCCTTGCCAGCGGATGCGCCGGACCGTGGTGTAGGCGGTCTCCTGCGCCTCGGCCAGGCTATCCCCGAGGCCGACGACACAGAGAACCCGCCCGCCGCTCGTGACCACGTCATCACCGTTGCGAACGGTGGCCGCGTGAAACACCTTGACGGCGTCTGTCTTCGAGGTAGTAAGGCCCGTTATCGCATCGCCTTCGCGATAGTCAAAAGGATATCCTTCGGCTGCCATTACCACGCCGAGGGCGGCGCGAGGGTCCCAGTCCACGCTCACCTGGTCCAGCCTTCCGCCAAGGGCCGCTTCGCAGATATCGACAAGATCCGTTTCGAGCCTCGCCATTATCGGCTGCGTTTCCGGATCCCCGAAACGGCAGTTGAACTCGAGCACTCTGGGCGCTCCGTCGGCGGAAATGATAAGACCGGCATAAAGAAATCCGAGGTAGGGGATGCCGTCGGCGCGAAGCCCTGCCAGGGCAGGCAGGAGGACTTGGTCCATGATGCGCTTTTCGAGACGCGGCGTGACCAGCGGTACCGGCGTGCAGGCGCCCATGCCTCCGGTGTTGGGGCCCTGGTCCCCGTCGTCTCTGGCTTTGTGGTCCTGGGACGTCGCCAGCGGAACGGCGGTTTTTCCGTCGGTCACCACGATGAAGCTGACTTCCTCACCCTCGAGAAAATCCTCCACGACGATTCTTTGTCCAGCCTTGCCAAAGACGCCGCTCGAGAGCATGTCCGTGGCCGCCTTTTCCGCCTCGTCGACCGTTCGGGCCACGACGACCCCCTTGCCGGCCGCAAGCCCGTCTGCCTTGACGACCACCGGCGCGCCGTGGGCGCGGATGAAGGCGAGCGCTTCATCGAGGCGGGTAAAGCTGCGGTACGCCGCCGTGGGGATTCCGTGCCGCTCGAGAAAAGCCTTGCTGAAAGCCTTCGACCCTTCCAGCTGCGCAGCTTCCGCGGTCGGTCCGAAACAGGCGAGCCCTTGCTCCGCAAAACGGTCGACGATGCCGGCGACCAGTGGCACTTCGGGGCCGACAATGGTCAGCGCAACCGCCTCGGATCGCGCGATATCCAGCAGCGACTCGATATCGTCTGCCGCAACGGCAATGTTGCGCAGCCGCGGCTCCAGGCCGGTCCCGGCGTTGCCGGGCGCCACCAGCACCTCCGTGACCCTGGGCGACTGGGCACATTTCCAGGCCAGGGCGTGTTCGCGGCCACCGCCGCCTACAATCAGCACCTTCATCGATTTGCTATTCCAGTATTCGCAGGACGCTTGTTCGAAAACCACAGGGCCGCGCAACAGAAGCTGCTGCAGGCATCAACAGTAATAGTCGCGGTCTTCAATGTCGAAAGTGCCGCATTCCAGTGAATACCATGGCAATTTGATGTTCGTTCGCCGCCGCGATCACTTCATCGTCCCGCATCGAGCCACCGGGCTGAATGATCGCCGATATCCCGTACTCGACCGCTGTGTCGATGCCGTCGCGAAACGGGAAAAAAGCATCCGATGCCATCACCGACCCGCTGATCGCGAGGCCTTCGTCTGAAGCTTTCAACGCGGCAATCCTGGTGCTGTATACGCGGCTCATTTGTCCGGCGCCGACGCCTACGGTCGTTTTGTCCTTGCAGAACACTATCGCGTTCGACTTGACGAACCTGGCAACCTGCCAGGCGAACAGCAAGTCCTGCAGCTGATCCTCATCCGGACGCCTGTCGGTGACAATCTTGAGATCTTCCGCTGCCACGCGGCCGTGGTCGGTGCTTTGGACGAGCAGACCGCCCGAGACCTTTTTGAAGTCGAATTCTTCCTTTTGCACGCCGGGCTCACCCGTTTGCAGCGCGCGAACATTTTTCCGGCTGCGAAGATTTTCGAGGGCGCTGTCCTCGAAGGCCGGTGCGACGACGACCTCGACGAACTGCCGATCGATGATCGCTCTCGCCGTTTCGCCATTGAGCGGACGGTTGAAGGCGATGATGCCGCCGAACGCCGAGGTGGGATCGGTCGAGTAGGCACGCTGGTAGGCTTCCAGAATGGTCTCGCCGAGCGCCACGCCGCAGGGGTTCGCGTGCTTCACGATGAC
>JBBDSK010000066.1:0-9318 GCA_040904985.1 Woeseia sp.
CTCGGCGAGCAACAGGTGGCGAACGGCCTCACGATGTCGCAGTTCGCCGGTATCGCGGGGGCTTTCCTGGCCGCTGTCATCGGCAAACGTTACGGGCGTTCATTGCCGCTCACCGTGGGCATCCTGGGCGGCGCCCTGTGCCTGTACTTTCTCGTTGGCGAACTCGAGTTCCTGATCTTCGCGCTCGCGGTCTCGCTCTATAACTTCGCGTGGAATCTGACGCACCCTTACCTGCTGGCGGCAATGGCCAGCTTCGACCGCCGGGGCCGCGTCGTCGTATACGCGGTGGCGATGCAGATGGTCGGCCTCGCCATAGGCCCGAGCCTTGCCGCCTTCGTGATCGAGAGCGGCCATTATGTGAGGGTCAACGTTCTGGGCGCCGCCCTTTTCGTTTTAAGCCTTGCCTTCGTGCTGCCGCCGGTGATCGCCCGCGCGCGAGGCCAGTAACAGTAACCGGAGAACTCCCATGTTTGCGAACCTCAGCGGAAAAGTTGCCATCGTCACCGGTGCCGGACAGGGCATCGGCCGCGCCATTGCGGAAGTGTTCGCCGGTGCCGGCGCCAAGGTAATGGTGGCGACGCGCACCGCGAGCCATGGCCAAGCCACCGTTGAGCGAATCAACAAAGCCGGCGGCACCGCTCGCTTGCTTGCGCTCGACATCGGCACGGCGGAGAACGTCAACAGCGTAGTGCGGGAGACGGCGGAAACCTGGGGCGGCATCGACATCGTGGTGCACAACGCGGCGTCGTTTCTGGGCGCGCCTGTCGAGCGCTACTCGGAAACCGACCTCGAAACGGTGCTATCGGTCAATCTGAAGGCCTGTTTTCGCTTCTCCGCCGCGTGCATTCCGCAATTCCGCAAGCGCGGCGGCGGGCGCCTGCTGTTTACCTCGTCGGTTACCGGCCCGCGCGTAGCGATGCCCGGCACATCCTATTACGCCGCCTCGAAGGGCGGCATCAACGCATTCATACGAACGGCGGCCCTCGAACTCGCCAGCGAGAACATTACCGTAAACGGTGTAGAGCCAGGCTTCATCCGCACCGCCGCCATGGAACTGCTGGCCGATGCCGAAGGTCTGCAGCAGATGACGCGCTACATCCCTGCCGGTTACATGGGCGCCCCCGAGGACATCGCGCACGCCATGCTTTACCTCGCCAGCGACGAAGCGCGCTACATCACTGGCCAGACCATTTGTGTCGACGGCGGATCGACACTGCCGGAGAGCCCGGTATTTCTGGATGAGCTGGAGGGTATCAAGGAGCTGGCCGGCTCGTCATGAGCCAGTAACCGGTGCCGCCAACCAACTTTGAGAGACGACGATGAGCAAAAAATACGACATGACCATCAACGGCAAGACCATGCCGGCCCGCGAGTATCGCGAAATCCGGAATCCTGCCAACCACGACGAGATCGTCGGGCTCGCACCTCGCGGCACGCATGAGCACCTGGAACAGGCGATCGAAGCGGCTCGGAGCGCGTTCAAGGACTGGCGTTATTCGAGCGACAAGGAACGCGAGGAAGCGTGCCACACAATAGCCAAAGTGGTCAGCGACAACGCCGGGGAGCTCGCAGTCCTCCTGAGCAAGGAACAGGGAAAGCCGCTGAAGGGGCTTGGCGCTGAATTCGAGCTGGGCGGTTGCGCGGCCTGGGCCTCCTACACCGCCTCCTTGAGCCTGCCGGCGAAGCTGCTGGAGGAGAGCGAGAAAAGCCGCATCGTGATGCATCGGGAGCCGCTCGGTGTCGTCGGCTCGATCACGCCCTGGAACTGGCCGTTGCTGATCGCCATCTGGCACGTGGTGCCCGCCATCCGCACCGGCAATACCGTCGTGATCAAGCCCTCTCCGTTCACTTCGCTCGGCACATTACGCCTGGTCGAACTCGTCTCGCAGGCGTTGCCGCCGGGCCTGATCAACGTCATCTCGGGCGATGACGAGCTCGGTGCGGCACTGAGCCAGCACGGGGACGTAAACAAGCTCGTCTTCACCGGGTCGATCGCCACCGGCAAAAAAATCATGTCGAGCGCCGCGGCGACGCTTAAACCCCTTACACTCGAGCTCGGAGGTAACGACCCGGCGATCGTGCTGCCGGACGCGGATCCGGAGAGACTTGCCGAAGGATTGTTCTGGGGTTCGATGATCAACTCCGGTCAGACTTGCGGGGCCATCAAGCGGCTGTACGTTCACGACAGCATCTTCGACCGGACCTGCGAAGCACTGGTGGCCTTCAGCCGCGCCATCCCCATGGGCGATGGCCTGGACGAATCGAACCTGCTCGGCCCCTTGCAAAATGAGCGTCAGTTCCAGCGCGTCGTCGAGCTGGTCGACGATGCGAAGGCACGCGGCGCAACAATACTTTCCGGCGGCAAGGCGGCAGGCGGCAACAACTGGTTCTATCCTGTGACCTTCGTCAGTGATTTGGAGGACGGCACACGCCTGGTCGACGAGGAGCAGTTCGGGCCGGTTCTGCCGATTGTGCGTTACACCGACGTCGACGATGCTTTGCAACGAGCGAACAGCCTCGACTTCGGTCTGGGCGCATCGGTCTGGGGCACCGACCGGGAACAGACCAGCCGCGTAGCGGCAAGACTGGAAGCCGGCACCGTGTACGTGAACAAACACGCGGAAATCGCGCCTCACGTGCCCTTTGGCGGGATCAAATGCTCCGGCCTGGGCGTAGAGTTCGGCGAAGAGGGCCTGGCCGCGTATACTTCCATCAAAGTCATCAACGCAGCCGCGTGAACAGAATCCCTGCATGTTCCGCGTGAGATTCGACACCGGGCCAGACCTGCGGTGACCAGGCGCGGCGACTTGCTGAACGACGCCGACTTCAGGCGGCTGTTGCAGCGACGCAGCCGCCTGCGCTGGGGACTCTCCGGCTTTCTGACGGCCGCTTATGTCTCTTACGGTCTTGCCGGCTTGTTTGCCCCGGCCATACTTGCGACGACGCTACCGGGCTCGGCGATCACCTGGAGCCTGGTCCTCGGCTACGGCATCATAATCCTCGGCATCGCCTGCTCGATCGGCTACGTCTGGCAGGTGAATCGCATCATCGCGCCACTGCAGAACAAAATTGCCGGAGAGTGGCGTTGACGGCGGAAATGAACCTGACGGCGATCTGGGTCTTTACCGCATTTATCACAGCAAGCTTGCTGGTTACCTGGTGGGCGGCCCTGCGGACCCGCTCCGCCGGCGACTTCTACACCGCGGGCGGCAAGATTACGGACCTGCAGAACGGGCTGGCTCTTGCGGGCGACTTCATGTCGGCGGCGACCTTTCTGGGACTCACCGGGCTTGCGTTCATGGGAGGGGCGGATGCCTTGCTGTTTGCCATCGGCGGCACCGTCGGTTGGGCTGTGATCCTCTTCATCTTCGCCGATCGCCTGCGCAATCTCGGCCGCTATACGTTTGCCGATGTCGTGGCTTTTCGTCTCCACCCGGAGCGGTTGCGCATCCTCGCCGGCGTGGGTACGCTGATCGTGGCCATACCCTATCTCATTGCGCAAATGGTTGGCGCGGGAGGCCTGTTTCAGACCCTGTTTGCTCTGCCGTACGGACTGGCCGTGCTCATCGTCGGCACATTGATGACAGTGTACGTGGCACTGGGCGGGATGCTCGCCACGACCTGGGTGCAGATCATAAAGGCGGTATTATTGCTCAGTGGCGGAACCGCGCTGGCAGTCATGGCGCTGATCCCGTTCGGCTTCGATCTGAGCGAGATGTTCGCCCGTGCCGCCGAGATCCATCCCCTGGGCGAGAGTATCCTGGCTCCCGGCGGCCTGTATCGCGATCCGGTGAGTGTCATTTCACTCGCACTCGCTTTTATTGGCGGAACCGCAGGCCTGCCGCACGTCCTGATGCGGTTCTTTACCGTCCCGGACGCGCGCCAGGCGCGCAAATCCATTGGCTACGCGGTCACTTTTATCGGTTATTTCATGGGACTTACCGTCATCATAGGTTTTGCCGCCATCGTGCTCCTGGCCGGCGAAACGCAGTATCTGGATGCCACCGGGCGCATGGCTGGCGGCGCCAATATGACGGCCGTGTATCTGGCGCGGCAAACGGGGGGCGAGGCGTTTTTCGGTTTCATCTCGGCGGTCGCCTTTGCCACCATCCTCGCTGTAGTCTCGGGAATTCTGCTCTCCGCGTCCGCGAGCGTCGCACACGACCTCTATGCCCGGGTCATAAGCCGCGGCAATGTTTCAGATCGCCAGGAAATGTTCGTATCACGCATTGCGACGGTTGCCATCGGTGCAATTGCCATCGGCCTCAGCATCCTGTTCAGAAATCTCAACATCGGCGTGATTTCGGCGCTGGTGCTGGCGATTGCCGCGAGCGTCAATTTTCCGGTACTGATACTGGCGCTGTTCTGGCCAGGGCTCACAACGCGCGGCGCGCTGCTCGGTGGATCGGCCGGACTCATCGTGGTCATTGTGCTGACCGTCCTGAGCCCGACGATCTGGGTGAGCGTACTGGGACACGAGGAAGCTATCTATCCTTACGCCTACCCGACGCTCTTCTCTATGCTGACGGCGTTCGCCGTGACCATCGCAATCTCGAAAATGGATCGCAGCCCGCGCGCCGAGGTCGATCGCGCAGCTTATCCCGCGCAACTGATACGCAGCGAACTCGGTCAGCCGGTGTGATCAAGGAGTCCCGCATGAACACGAAGGAATTACTGGAGCGCCGCTATCACGTATTGGGCAAGGCGTCGCCGCTGTTTTACGACAAGCCGCTGCACATTGTCCGTGGCGAAGGCGTCTGGCTCTACGATGCCGAGGGGCGCCGGTTCCTCGATGCCTATAACAATGTGCCGCATGTCGGCCATTGCCATCCGCGGGTCGTGGGGGCAATCTCGCGACAGGCCGAAACCCTCAACATCCATACCCGTTATCTGCATGAGAATATCGTTGAATACGCAGAGCGCCTGACGGCGACGTTTGATGATCCGCTGGCCATGGTGCTGTTCGCCTGCACCGGCAGCGAAGCTAACGACGTCGCCATGCAGATGGCGCGCCTCTGCACGGGAAACCGTGGCTTCATTGCTACCGATTTTGCCTATCATGGAAACACCACCGCCGTCTGGACCGTGAGCTCGTACTTCACCGGCGAGGATCAACGCGGGCCTGAGGTCCGTACGGTACCGGCGCCGGATATGTATCGGGTGCCGGCCGAATTCGGCGAGGCCGATGCAAGCGAATGCTATGCCCGCACCGTCAAAGACGCCGTCGACGCGCTTACCGCCGAGGGCGTGGGCGTGGCCGGCATCATCTTCGATACGATCTACTCCAGCGAAGGTCTGCCGGATGTCCCGCCGCGCTACGTGCAGAAGGCGATCGAGCATGTGCGTGCCGCTGGCGGCCTGTACATAGCGGATGAGGTGCAGCCGGGTTTCGGCCGAATGGGTGATCACATGTGGGGCTATCAGCGTTACGGCGTCGTGCCCGACATCGTTACCCTGGGCAAACCGATGGCTAACGGGCACCCCGTCTCCGCCGTCGTGGCGCGTGAAGACCTCGTGCAGGAATTCGGCCGTTCCAAAATGTACTTCAACACGTTCGGAGGGAATCCCGTCTCTTGCGCCGCGGGTCTCGCCGTGCTCGACATTGTCGAAGAAGAAGGCCTGATGGCGCATGCGCACGAGGTCGGCGAATATGTGCAGCGGGGTCTGTCCGAACTGGCGGAGCGGCATGCGCTGATAGGCGCCCCCAGAGGCCGCGGGCTGTTCTTCGGCGCCGAGCTGGTGCGCGACCGGAACAGTCTGGAACCCGCAACCGCTGAAGCTCGCCGGCTGGTCAACGCGATGCGGGAGCGGGGCGTACTGATCAGCAAGATCGGCAAGCACGACAACATATTGAAGATGCGGCCGCCGATGCCGTTCGCGAACGAGCACGCAGACCTGCTCCTCTCGGTGCTCGATGAATGCCTGGCGGAACTCTGACGTGACTGCTTCCGCCCAGCCGAATCGGGAAGAAGCGCTCGACAGGATGCGAAACATCGCACGCGATGCACTGCCGCTATGGAACATCGAGAGCGCCCTGCTCGACTTGCTTAAGTACCGGGAGAATGCGGTCTTCAAAGTGACAACCGGCGACCATAAGTTCGCGCTGCGCGTGCACAGACCCGGATACCATAGCAACGCCGCTTTGAGCTCGGAACTGCAGTGGATGGAGGCGCTCTCCGAGGCCGGTATCGATGTTCCGCGAATCGTCCCAACCGCTTCGGGTCAGCTGTTCGCGGTAAGAGAGACCGGCGACATGTCCGCGCCGGTGCAGATCGACCTGTTCGAATGGATCGACGGCGGCCAGCTGGGCTCCGTCGAAGCGGGAGTGGCCGGCGACACTCAGTCCATCCACGACCTCTACCGCAAACTGGGTGAACTCGCCGCCGGTCTGCACAATCAGGCGGAATCCTGGCAACCACCGCCGCAGTTTGTCCGCCACGCGTGGGACGAGGATGGCCTCGCGGGTGCGGAGCCCTTTTGGGGGCGCTTCTGGGAACTCCCGGCATTGACGCGGGATCAACGGCAGCTGTTGACAGCGGCCCGCGAGCGGGTTCATCGTGACCTCGCGGCACTACCGAAAGATTTCCGCCACTACAGCATGATTCACGCAGACTTTTCGCCGGAAAATCTGCTCGTGCAGGGAGACCGTGTCCGCCTGATCGATTTCGACGACGCGGGCTTCGGCTGGCACCTGTTCGAACTCGCGACACCGCTTTTTTTCCTGCTGGACGAGCCGTATTTCGATGAGGCCAGTAAGGGAGTAATCAGCGGCTACCGCATGCGCCGCACCCTGGAGGACGAACAGCTCGAGCTGCTTCCACTGTTCTTTCTGGCGCGCGGCCTCACGTACATCAGCTGGGTGCACACCCGGCCGGAAACCACTACGGCGCGGGAGTTGACGGGCATGCTCGTGGACACCTGCTGCCGCCTGGCACGGGATTACCTCAGTGAGCGGTAACGGGCCTGCCCATGCCGTTTCCGGCTTCCGTGAAGAACGGCCGCTGCGGCGGCGCGCGCATAATTCGATGCACCCGATTGCGGCACGATCGGATGCGATTCTTGATCCTCGCCAAAGAGCTATGGCTCAATGACGGCAGATCCCTTTCGCCTTACGGGAGATTACCATGGACAACGATGAACAGATTTTTTTGAAGAACTGCTGGTACGTCGCTGCGTGGGATCACGAGCTTCTGGACGGCAAAAAACTGGCCCGCACCCTGCTCGAAAAGCCGGTGGTGCTGTTCCGCGGAGCCAGCGGCAAGTACGTCGCGCTGGACGATCGCTGTTGCCATCGCGGCGCGCCACTGTCGATGGGACGCGTGGAAGGCGATTGCCTTCGCTGCATGTATCACGGGATGAAATACGATCCGTCCGGCGTATGCATCGAGGTGCCCGGCCAGGAGCGGATCCCGAAAACCTTGCGTGTGCATAGCTATCCGATCGTCGAGCGAGGACACCTTCTGTGGATCTGGATGGGTGATCCGGCGCTGGCCGATCCGGCACTGATCGTCGACTACCCGCCGCTGCACGATCCGGCCTGGCGGGGTTTGCCGGCGTATCTGTATTACGATGCGAACTGGTTACTCATTGTCGACAACCTCAGCGATCTCGCTCATCTGGCATTCGTGCACACGAATACGCTGGGCGGCTCCGAAGAATATGCCTACAAATCCAAACCGACCGCGATCGAAAGGCTCGACAACGGCTTCCGTGTGGAGCGATGGCACAAGGACAGCGAGCCGCCGCCGTATCACAAGAAAGTGATCCCCGTTCCGGAACATGAAGCGAGACTCGACCGCCGCAACAGGGTCACCATGATCATTCCGGGCATGTTTTTTATGGAAACGATGTTCTCTCCGGCAGGTTCCGGCAGGGAAGAGGGTGACGGCGTGCGCCAGTACCGAAACAGCCAGTACATGACGCCAGAGACCCGGCGCACGACGCACTTCTTCTGGAACTACCTGCACAATTACGACATCGACAATCCGAACATTGCGATCTCGCTGCGTGACAGCCTGTTTGAAGGATTCTACGAGGACAAAGCAATCATTGAAGCACAGCAGGTACTTCTGGACCGCGATCCGGACTTCCGGTTGCGGGCACTCGAAGCCGATGTGGCATTGACGCATTTCCGCCAGACTCTGAAAAAGCATATCAAGCAGGAGAACGAGGCGTCCGCCGGTGCGCCGATGAAGAGTGCCGCGCGCTGACATCGGCACGGAGGACCGCACCACGACCGGACTTGCCCAGCAAGCAAGCCGGACAGGTCATTCAATCAATATAGAACGAAAGCTACAAATACACCGCCGCGACAAGCCCCAGCACCACTGCCGTCGCGGCGATCCCCACCGCTCCAGCTTGCACGAATGGCATGCTACTTGCACACATTTTGCTGGCCACAAGAGGCAAATGAATGTCGAACTGGAGGAGACGTCACTATGCAAGTACAACAGATCATGACCACTGACCCCGCATGCTGCAGCCCCGAGGCGGGCCTCGTGGAGATCGCGAAAATGATGGCCAGCAACGATTGCGGTGAAATCCCGGTGCTGGACGAAGGAAGCCGCCCTGTCGGAGTCGTGACTGACAGGGACATCGTTTGCCGGGTGGTTGCGGAAGGCAAGGATGCAAAGCAGATGAACGCTCGCGACATCATGACGAGCCCGGTGGTTACGGTGAGACCTGAAGACAGCCTGCAGGATTGCCGCACGAAGATGGAGCAAAGCCAGATCCGCCGCGTGCCCGTAGTCGACGAGAACGGCGTTTGTTGCGGAATGATTTCCCAGGCGGACATTGCCAGGGCGGCATCCGAGCACGACATCGCAGAATTGCTTCGGGATGTGTCGCAGCCGTCGAGTCCACCCGCCCAGGCCGGCTAAGGAGGGTTGTGCAGGCTGCAAGTACCGGCTGTCACCTTTGCACGCCCAGGCAGCTTGGCGGCACTGTCGTGGCGAGACGCATCGCCGCGTGGTGCCGTCACGCTGCGAGAGGTCTCAAAGGAACGGTGACCGGCGGCGCGCTGGCTACTTGTGGAAAGCGCGGTGAATGTCCTGGACGTTCTTCGCTTTGCTGACGGATCGCAACGCATCTTTTTTCCGCATCATGAACTCGACAAAATCGTTTTCCGCCAGCGGCCGACTGATAAAGTAGCCCTGCGCGCGGTCACAACCATGGCGCCGAAGCACATCGAGCACTTCCTGCGTCTCGACGCCTTCGGCGACGACGGTCAAATCGAGTTTATGGCCCATGGAAATCGTAGAGGTGACGATCCCCATGTCCTTTTTCTGCCGCATCATTTCCTGAATGAATGATTGGTCG
>JBBDSK010000067.1:0-9301 GCA_040904985.1 Woeseia sp.
AGCTGCACGCGCTGGCGATCGATCTCGTGGCGTTCTTCGAGTGTCAGTCGGCTGTTGTACTGGTCGACAGCGTCGTTCAGCAAGCGTTGTGCCGTTTCCCGCAAAAGACCCGTTGCTTCGCCATCCGGCGCTCGGACGATTGTGCCGCCTGCCGGGTCCGGCGTGTCGCCGTCTATGTAGCCTTCTGCCAGAGCGGCGTCGTTGGCGAATGCCGCATGACCGCTCGCGTGACCGAGCAGCACCGGGTTGTCCGGGGAAATTTCGCTCAGGGTGTCGTTCCGCGGCACGCCGTCAACCGCGTCCTCCGGCACCGTGTCCCATTTGTCCTGATGCCAGCCGCGGCCAAAAATCCACTCGCCGGGCTGGGCCTTGTCCACTGCCGTGGCAACCATCCTCACAACTTCGTTCCAGTTCTTCACAGTCGAGAGGTCGAGAATCTGCTTCGCACGTCCCAGGCTCATGAAATGCCCGTGGCCCTCGATAAACCCCGGCATGGCAAGGCGGCCGTTCAGCTCGACCACCCTGGTATCGGGGCCGATGTAGCCCGATATGGCCGAGTTGCTGCCGATCGCCGCAATCTCGAAGCCCTTGACCGCAAGCGCTTCTGCGGTGCCGAGCGAGGGGTCGACTGTCGCGATTTTGCCCCCGCGCAAAACGAGATCCGCCGCGTCGATCGCAGGCTGATCGGCAGCGGCGGCTGCCGCGTCCGCATTGTCGGAAGACGGCCGGCTGCAGCCGGTCAGCGTAAGTGAAAGCGAGATTGCCAGAAGAGTTATGGTTTTCGTGAGCATTTATTTCCCCCTGAAGCTTCCGCGACACGCGCCTCATCAGGCGGTCTTCGCTCCCGTGCTTGTGTTGCGCAGCATATACGGCTGTAAATGGATGCGCAAAGAAGCGGCTGTGTGGCGTGCCGTACCGGCAGTGTTACATTTCGTGGCGGTTCCCCCGCGACGATCGAACCTCTTGCTATATAATTGCGCGTCCTCCGCCCTGCAGCGCACACAACCCGACATCCGGAGCAACAACTTGAAACGGGACCAGAAATTCTTCGACGTATATTCACTTGTGATCGGCGTGCTCGCGGCGGTCACCCTTGGCTTCTTTGTCCTGGCCATGGAAATCGGCAGCCTGACCGAGAGCATATTCACAGGCTCGTCCGAGGAATATCTGGCAACGGTGTCCGAACGCCTCGAACCTTTCGGCGCGGTATACATGCCTGGCGACGATCTGACGGCAGCCGGGCCGCAGGTGAACGAATCCGCTGCTCCCGAACCGGTCACAGCGGCGATGACCGGGCCGCAGGTTTACAACGAGGCCTGCATCGCCTGTCACGGCAACGGCATTGGCGGCGCGCCTCTGCTGACGGACGCGGCGAACTGGGAGCCGCGCATCGAGCAAGGCGAGGACATCCTGCGGCAACACGCCATCGAAGGCTTTTCCGGATCCGCGGGCTACATGCCACCGAAAGGCGGCCGGCTCGACCTGTCCGACGAGGAAGTCTACCGCGCCATCGAGTACATGATTTCGGAGGTCGAGGGGCAGTAACGGGCACCGCCGCCGGCATCCGCGGGATTGATGGCGCCGCTCGCCCTTCCGCACGGTCTGTCCCAGATCATCAGGCTCCCGAGTCGCGGTCAAACTGCCGCAAGGCCAGTGATTCGGCAAGATGCCCGACGGAAATGTCTTCCGCAGCGGCGAGATCTGCGATGGTCCTTGCGACGCGGCGCACGCGCTGATGGGCCCGCGCCGACAGGGCGAAGCGCTCCGTCGCTTTCTCCAGCAGTTCCCAGGCTTCGGGCGAAAGGCGGCAGTCGCTTTCGAGAAGACCGCCTTGCAATTCCGAGTTGCGAACGCCGCTACGCTGCAGTTGTCGTTGCCGCGCCGCGCTAACCCGCTCGAGAACGGAGGCGCTCGATTCGGCCGGCGCGGCGCCGGGACGCAGCGCTTCGGCAGGCAGGCGCTGCACCGCAACCTGCATGTCGATGCGATCCAGCAGCGGCCCCGAGATTTTCGCGCGGTAGTTCTGCACCCGGTCTGCCGAGCAGCGACAGTTGCCGCGTGGATCGCCCAGGTACCCGCACGGGCAAGGATTCATGGCCGCGACAAGCTGAAAACGCGCCGGAAAATCCGCCTGGCGACCCGCGCGGGAAATCGTGGTGGTGCCGGTTTCCATGGGCTCTCGCAGTACTTCCAGCACATGCCGGCTGAACTCCGGCAGTTCGTCAAGGAACAACACCCCGTTATGCGCCCTCGAGATTTCCCCCGGCCGCGGGTCGGATCCTCCGCCGACCAGCGCCGCAGCGGAGGCGGTGTGGTGCGGCGCGCGGAAAGGCCTTCGCCGCCATCCCGACAGATCGAAGCAACGGCCCAGCACTGAATCCACCGCCGCAGTCTCCAGCGCCTCGGCTTCGCTCATTGGCGGCAGAATTCCCGGCAGTCGCCGCGCCAGCATGCTCTTGCCGGCGCCCGGCGGGCCACTGAACAGGATGTTGTGCCCGCCAGCGGCGGCGATTTCGAGAGCGCGGCGGGCTACTGCCTGCCCTTTTACTTCGGCGAGGTCGGGTGCCTGGGCCTCGCCCGGGGAAGCAATGGAAGTGACGAACGGCGCCACCCTTTCCCTACCGGAAAGATGCGCCGTCACCTGCAGCAGCGTCTCGGCGACGTGCACGCGTGCCGAAGACAGTGCCGCCTCGACGCCGTTATGCTTCGGCACGAAGATGGACTTGCCGGCTTCGCCTGCTTTCAGCGCCGCGGGCAGCGCTCCCGGAATCGGCCGCAGCGTGCCGTTCATCCCCAGTTCGCCATAGAACTCCCAGCGATCGAAGGCCGTCACGGGAATGCGGCGCTGCGCGCCGAGGATGCCCAGCGCTATGGCCAGGTCGAAGCGGCCGCCCGTTTTACGCAAGTCGGCGGGGCCCAGACTTACGCTGATACGTTCCTGGGGAAATGCGAAACCCGAGTTGAGAATGGCGCCGCGCACCCGGTCCTTGCTCTCGCGCACTGCCGTCTCCGCCAGACCGACAACCGAGAAGGTCGGCAGGCCGCCGGAGAGAAAAACCTCGATGGTGACGGGCGGAGCATCCACCCCTAGCTGGGCCCGGCTGTGCAAAATGGCCAGGCTGTTGTTGCTCTGTCCTCGCTCTTCGCCATCGCGGAGCAACCCTTCGTCCATTGCCCCTCCATGGCAATGCCCGCATTCATTCCAGTGAACGTTATCTATCCGGCTCTTTCTTCTTGCTCGCCGTCTCGCCCGCCGGGCGTTTTTTCTTTTTCACCTTCTTCCTGCCGGGCGCAGCCTCGAGCAGTTTCAGACGCTGCTCCAGGCCGTCGAGCTTTTCGCGTGTCCGCGCCAGAACGGCCTCTTGCACGTCGAATTCCTCGCGCGTGACGAGGTCCATGCGCGAGAGTCCGGAACGCAATACCGAGCGAAAGTTCTGCTCCACATCGTCGCGCGCCGCCTTCAGCCCTTCGGGCAGTGATTGCGCCAGTCTTCTCGCCAGTTTTTCGATGGATTCGGTTGCCATGCCCGTTTGATACCGCATCGGCATGGAAAACACCAGAGGCGAATCTGGACAAGCGCGGCCGATTCGGTCTGTCCCCGATCAGGGCAAAAGGCCCGCCAGGTGCACGCTTTCAGTGCAGCGGCAGCGGCTCCTCGCACGGCGATTCGCGGTTTTGCGCGGGATTCGACGCTGGCATGGATGTTGCAAAACCCGCCACGAGAAGTGCACGGCGAAGTGCGCGGTGTTCATACGGCGCAAGCGGCAGCACACGCTGAGAAAAATCATTCATAACCCGGGGACCCACATGAAAAACAGAATACCTGCCATCTCCATAGCAACCGCGTTCTTTTGCACCGGCCCTGCCAGCGCGGAGTTGTCCGCCAACATCGGCTGGGCCAGCGACTACTTCTATCGCGGGATCCTGCAAGCGCCGTCCTCGGCATCTGCGGGAATCGACTTCGAGCGGAACGGCTTCTACGCCGGTAGCTGGGCGGCCGATGTGAACGACGGCCTCGAAGTGGACGGCTACTTCGGCTATGGAAAGCAAATAAACGACATCAGTTACAGCGTCGGTTTTACCGGCTACTACTACACCAGCGACTTCGACGACAGCTATCAGGAAGTCAACTTCAGTGCCGGTTTCAAAACTGTGGGGCTGGATGTAGCCGTAGGCGAGTACGACAACTTCGCCGGACCCACGCAGATTTACAGCTACTACGCGTTGACCGTCGCCCACCAGGGCCTTTACGGCAAGTACGGTGTTTTTTCCCGGGACTTCGACGGGGAGTACATCGAGTTGGGCTACGGAACCGCCGTCGCCGGGATCGACCTGTCGGTGGCCGCCATTCTTGCCAGCAGCGATCTGGTCGGTGAGTCCACGGAATCCCTCGTCTTCACCCTCGGCAAAGCCTTCGCCCTCGACTGAACGAGTCAAGGGGCAGCCGACGCTGGCGCGCTTACAAAAAAATCCATTCCAAGGAAAGACCATGAAAATGATCGTAGCGATCGTAAAGCCGTTCAAGCTGGACGACGTCCGGCAGGCGGTAGCCGACATCGGCGTCCAGGGAATCACCGTGACGGAAGTCAAGGGGTTCGGCCGGCAGCGCGGCCACACGGAGCTCTACCGCGGCGCCGAGTACGTCGTCGATTTTCTGCCCAAGGCGAAGATCGAACTGGCGGTTGATGACGACATGGTGGAGCAGGTCGTCGAGGCCATAACCAGTACTGCACGGACCGGGTCCATCGGCGACGGCAAGATTTTCGTCGTAAATCTGGAACAGGCCATCCGCATCCGCACCGGCGAAACCGGCGCGGATGCGGTTTAACAAACATCAAGCTCAAGGAATTGCCGTGGAAGACCTGACACAGCTGGCCGGGCAGGTAACCGAACTCAGTTACGCCCTGGATACTTTTTATTTTCTGGTGATGGGCGCGCTAGTCATGTGGATGGCCGCAGGATTTACCATGCTCGAGGCCGGCCTTGTTCGCGGGAAAAACACCGCCGAGATATTGACGAAAAACGTCGGCCTCTACTCCATCGCCTGCGTGATGTATCTGCTGTGCGGCTACACAATCATGTATCCAGGGCAGTACGAGGGCGGGGTGTTCCAGAGCCTGTTGACCATCGGCAGCGGGCTTGTCGGGGCCACGGACCACAGGTCCGGCGACGTAATCGCAAGCGGCGGCGATACCTATTACTCGAATCTTGCTGATTTCTTTTTCCAGATCGTGTTCGTTGCAACGGCAATGTCGATCGTCTCCGGCGCCGTCGCCGAGCGAATGAAGCTCTGGTCCTTTTTCCTGTTCGCGGCCATGCTGACCGGATTCATCTATCCCGTGCAGGGATTCTGGAAATGGGGCGGCGGTTTTCTCGATGCTGCAGGGTTCCAGGATTTTGCAGGCTCGGGGGTGGTGCATCTTTGCGGCGCCACCGCGGCCCTGGCCGGCGTGCTCCTGCTGGGTCCGCGGAAGGGGAAATACGGGCCGGGCGGGAAGATCAACGCCCTGCCGGGCTGTAACTTGCCGCTGGCGACGCTCGGCATGCTGATACTGTGGTTCGGCTGGTTCGGTTTCAACGGCGGCTCCCAGCTGAAGATTTCCGGCATAAGCGACGCGAACTCGGTGGCGCTGGTATTCGTCAATACCAACCTCGCCGCCGCGGGCGGACTGCTCTTCGCGCTGATCCTGGCGCGCCTGTGGTTCGGCAAGACCGACCTGACGATGGCCCTCAATGGCGCACTGGCCGGACTGGTCGCCATCACGGCCGAACCGCTTGCACCGACGCCGATCGGCGCAACACTGATAGGCGCGATCGGCGGGTTGATCGTAGTTCTTTCAATTGTGTCCCTCGACAAGCTGCGGATCGACGATCCGGTGGGCGCTATCTCCGTCCACGGAACGGTCGGGATCTGGGGCCTTCTGGCCGTGCCGATTTTCAATGAGGAAGCGACGCTGCCGGCACAGCTCCTGGGGCTCGGGTCGGCTCTGCTGTGGGTTTTTGCCACGAGCTTCATCGTCTGGTTCGGCATCCGAGCGACTCTCGGAATCAGGGTAAGCGAGGAGCAGGAATACGAAGGCGTCGATATCAGCGAATGCGGCCTGGAGGCTTATCCGGAGTTTGCGAGGGCGGACTAACGGCCGCCCGGACAAGCCCCGAGGCGCGCGATACAATGCCCTGCGCGTATCAGCGCCGAAAGAGGCTGTGATTCCTGTCACAGCAGCACCGATACCGGCGTGCTTTAATGGATGTGGCTAAGCCCCGTTCAATTTCGGGCGCGGCGTGCCGCTTCGAAGGGTGTAATGAAGCCAACAATTCTGCAAACCTGTGCTGTGCTGGTGGCTGGACTGGTCATTGCGGTGCCGGTTAGCGTCTCGGCCGGTGACATCTACAAGTGGACGGATGCCAACGGCAACGTGCATTTCGAGGATCGCCCGTCGGGCAGGCCATCCGAGGAGCGCCTGTCGATCGACAGCAGCAGAACCGATTCCGCCAGGGTGCGGGCCGCCGTACAGGCGCGAAACGAAACTCGAGCGTCGCGTGAAGACGCGCGAGCAGCCGCGAGGGCCGAGGAGCTTTCCAAGGAAGAACGCCGCGCCGCGGAGAAAGAAAGGGCCGAGAAGTGCGCTACCTATAAAGAGAGACTGCAAAACTTCCTCACCTCCCGACGCCTTTATCGGGAGGACGAAAGCGGGGAGCGCGTGTACCTCGATGAAGAGGAGACTCTGGCGGCCCGTGCGCGCGTCCAGGAACAGGTCATCGAATACTGCAGTAACTGAGCCTGCTCGCCGCGCCCTCGTTCTCTGACGATTCCAGGGGACCCGGGCTGACACAAAGTCACGGTACAATGCCGCCTTCGCCCCGACCAGGGACAAGCATTGGCCAGAGTTACAACCGCTGTCGACAAACAAGCGCAGGCGTATCTTCCCGATTTCTGCTCCGCCGGCACGATTCTCGTCGTGGTGCTGGTCGCGGCGCTGATCGCGATCGTACTGACGCTTGCCGGCAATCCGGCTTCCGGCACATTCCTGGTGCAACTCGCCGAACGGTCGCTTTTCGTGCTCTGGCTGGCGCTTCTGAGCGCCGCGGTGCTGTGCCGCATCCGCGGCTGGGTGGAGGCGTTCGGCAGCACGCGGGCGTTCGTCATCAGCTTCCTGCTACTGGAAGTTCTTTGCCTGCTGCTCGCGGAGGCCGCCTGGCAGATTACGGGACGTTTCAGCCAAGCCATTATTGCGGACAGCCACACCGGATTTCTGTGGCGCACCTTTGCCATCAGCTCGATCGTGATCGCGCTGGCGATGCGCTACCTGTACATTTCCAGCGAATGGCGGCGGAGCATCGTTCTGGAGGCCCAGGCGCGGGTCAGTGCACTGCAGGCGCTGATCCGGCCGCATTTCCTGTTCAACAGCATGAACACCATCGCGGCCTTGACCCGCAGCGATCCGCGCCGGGCTGAAGAGGCCGTAGAAGACCTGTCCGACCTTCTTCGCGTCAACCTCGGCGGGCCGAGAGACCGGGCGACGCTGAAGGATGAACTGGAAATTGCCGCAATCTACCAGCGGATCGAGAAACTGCGCCTCGGCGACCGCCTCAAGGTGCGCTGGAACGTCGCCGATCTTCCAATGAACGCCCTGATGCCGAACCTCACGATCCAGCCGCTCATCGAGAACGCCATCTACCACGGCGTGGAAACGGTAGCGGACGGCGGCGAGGTGGTGGTCACGGGCCGGCAACTGGGCGACCGCCTGACCATTGAGATCCGCAATCCCGTGACGCGGGGCGCAAAACGCCTGCGAGAGGGGAATCGGATGGCCCTGTCCAACATCAGTCAACGCTTCGAGCTGGCTTACGGTGCGCGCGCCGCAGTCGACGTCGAGGAAAGAGAAGACTCCTTTACGATCCGTCTGGAATTTCCATTTGAGGCTGACAGGCCGGCAGACGCCGAACCGGTGCCGGCATGAAAGACTCACCATGAATGTGTTGATCGTTGACGATGAGCCGCCCGCGCGGGCTCGCCTCAAGCAGTTGCTCGAGGAATCGGGCGACCATGCCGTTGTGGGCGAAGCGCAGAACGGCCAGACGGCACTCGAGATGAGCGCCAGACTCGAACCCGACGTCGTCCTTCTCGATATCAACATGCCCGGGCTCAACGGTATCGAGACGGCCTGGCACCTCAACGTCCTGGAAAAGCCACCTTGTGTCATTTTCACGACGGCTTACGACCGTTACGCGATCGAGGCCTTCGATGCCCATGCCGTAGGCTACGTTCTGAAGCCTGTGCGTCGCGAGCGCCTGCAGCGAGCGCTGCAGCAGGCTGCGCGGCTCAGTGCCGTTGCTCTCGGGGAGATCGGCAAGCCGCTGGGCATTTACGAGCGGCGCAACCACGTGTGCGCGCGAGTGCGCGGCGACATGAAACTCATTCCGATTGCAGACGTCGATTATTTTCACGCCGACCAGAAATACGTTGCCGTGCACCATCGGCTCGGACAGGATCTGATTGATGAGTCGCTAAAGGCGCTGGAGACGGAGTTTGCCGAGTACTTCGTTCGCATTCACCGCCAGGCGCTCGTTGCCGTTGACAAAATCAGCGCTTTACGGAAAACCGCGGAGGGTGGAACAAGGGTGGAACTGCGCGGAGATCACGCAAGCGCCGGCGAAAATACTCAGCTCGTCGTCAGCCGAAGGCATCTTGGGGACGTCCGGCGGCGCATTCGGGGAAGTTGACGTTGCACATACGCATTGCAACCCGCAAAAGCGAACTGGCGCTTTGGCAGGCCCGGCACGTTGCCGAAACGTTGAGGAAACTGCCAAAGGTGAGGCGCGTCGAACTGGTGCCGATGACGACCAGCGGCGACCGTGCGCGGGATCAAAGCCTTGCCGGAATAGGCGGCAAGGGACTGTTCATAAAGGAACTCGAGGTTGCGATGGAGGCCGGTACGGCCGACATCGCCGTTCACTCGATGAAGGACGTGCCGGCGGAAATTCCGCCAGGCTTCTGCATTCCGGCGCTGCTCGAAAGAGCGGATCCCTTCGATGCTTTAGTGTCCGGCAAATATGGCAACATCGACGAACTGCCCCGGGGAGCCGTTGTGGGCAGCTCCAGTCTTCGGCGCCAGGCGCAATTGAAAGCGTTGCGGCCGGATATCGTCCTGCGCCCGCTGCGCGGCAACGTCAATACGCGCCTCGAGCGTCTGGATCGGAACGATTACGATGCCATTGTCCTCGCCTGTGCCGGCCTTGATCGGCTGGGACTGGTCGAGCGTATCCGGGAACGCATTTCCCCCGAGCGCATGCTGCCGGC
>JBBDSK010000068.1:0-9292 GCA_040904985.1 Woeseia sp.
TTCGTGCTGCGAGCCCTCGGCCGCGACGATCGCACGGCGCAAAGTGCGATCCGCTTCAGTTTCGGCCGGTTCAGCCGCATCTCCGAGGTGGATAGCGCGATCGAGCGCTACGCGGCCGCGGTGGCCCGGCTGCGCAGAATCATGGCGGCATAGCCGGCGCGGCATCGTCGCGATGAGCAGGAATCCGTACAATGAGGCGGTCCGGCGGTATTTTGCGAATCCCCGGCATGCGGGAGATCTCCAGGCGCGGTATCCTGACCGGCTCACTGCAGAGGCTCTGGAGTCGCAGGCCGGTTGCCGCGTGGCGCTGGGGGTGGAGCTCGAGGGCCAGATTCTGCGCCGCATACGCTACCGTGTTTTTGGCTGTCCGCATCTCATCGCGGCGGCGGAAAGTTCGGCCTGCCGCTTTGAGGGGCATCGGGCGGAAAAGCTGCGGGATTTCTCCGTGGCTCAGCTGATGCGGGAACTCGAGGTGCCGATCGAGAAAACGGGGCGCATGCTGCTGCTCGAAGATGCTGTGAAGCGCCTGTCGAGCGCCATCGGCGAGGTAATGACGGCCGATCGGCCGGGGCCGGACGGGAACCAATGAGCGTGACAGGCAATCGAAGGAAGTGACGGAATAATATGGCTATATCACTTACAGAACCGGCAGCGGAGCGGGTCCGCAACTATCTCCACGAACGTGGCAAGGGCGTGGGCCTCCGGCTGGGGATCAAGAAAACGGGCTGCAATGGCTTTGCCTATGTCGTCAATTATGCAGACCAGGTAGACGACCTTGACGTCGTTTTCGAACAAAGGGGCATCAAAGTCATCGTCGACCCGAAAAGCCTGGAACTGATTGACGGCACCGAAGTGGATTTCGTCAAGGAAGGGCTGAACGAGGCGTTTCGATTCCGCAACCCGAATGTAACGGGCGAATGCGGGTGCGGCGAAAGCTTCAGTGTCTGAGCGCCGGTGTCCTTTCCTGATCCGGCTTGCGCAAGTAAAATCGCGGGTTGCCCGCGAAAAATCGCAGCCCCATCGGCGTGCAAAACTCGTACTACAACCAAAGGAATAGCCGTATGTCCGCAGAGCAAACGCTCTCCATTATCAAGCCCGACGGTGTGCAAAAAAACCTTATCGGCGAAATCTACAGCCGCTTCGAACAGGCCGGACTGCGCATCGTTGCGGCCCGCATGATGCAGCTGTCAAAACCCCAGGCAGAAGAATTCTACGCCGTCCACAGGGAGCGGCCCTTCTTCCGCGACCTGGTGAACTACATGATTTCCGGGCCTGTCATGGTTCAGGTGCTGGAGGGCGAAGGAGCCATCGACATAAATCGCAGGATTATGGGCGCTACGAATCCGGCCGACGCAGAGCCGGGGACTATCCGCGCCGATTTCGCTGACAGCATCGAGGAAAACATCGTCCACGGCTCCGACGGGGCAGATACGGCGGCACAGGAAATCGCTTTTTTCTTCGGTGACGAGGGCCTGTGCCCGAGAACGCGCCAGGCGAGCGCTGCGTAGCGCCGCCGGGAGTCCGCGCTTTAGCGAGCGCGGACGACGGCAGACCTGACGGCAGACCTGACGGCAGACCTGACGGCAGACCTGACGGCAGACCTGACGGTAGACGATAGCGGGACAAACAATGGCAACCGGGAGCGCAACCCTCAACCTGCTTGGACAGCCGCAAGACCGTTTGGAGGCGTTTTTCGCGACGCTGGGTGAAAAACCTTTCCGCGCGCGCCAGGTCATGCAGTGGATTCACCAGCGCGGCGCCGATCGGTTCGAGACGATGACCGATCTGTCGCGCGAGCTTCGCGCTCGCCTCGGCGAAGTGGCGGATTTCGCAAGGCCAAGGGTTATCTCGGAGCAGAACTCCTCGGATGGAACCGTAAAGTGGCTGTTCGAGTCCGGCGCGGGACAGGCCGTGGAATCCGTCTTCATCCCGGAGCCGGGAAGAGGAACGCTTTGCATATCGTCCCAGGTTGGTTGTGCGCTCGATTGCGCGTTCTGCGCCACAGGCGCCCAGGGCTTCAATCGAAATCTCGCTACGGCCGAAATTATCGGCCAGGTTAACCACGCGAATCGTGTGCTGCCGCGCCGGCCGGGCGGGCTGGCAGCCGTGACCAACGTCGTGTTCATGGGCATGGGCGAACCGCTCGCGAACTATCGCAACCTGCTGCCCGCACTCGACATTCTGATTTCAGATTATGCCTACGGCCTCTCGCGCCGGCGGGTGACGGTCAGCACATCGGGCATCGTGCCTCATATTGAAAAGCTGGGCGATGACTGCAACGTCTCACTCGCCGTTTCACTGCACGCTCCGGACAACGATCTCCGGGACCGCCTGGTGCCGATCAACCGGGTGCATCCGATCGATGAGTTGCTGGATGCCTGCTGGCGATACGCGGCAAAGCGAGCCAACCGTTTCGTAACCTTCGAATACGTCATGCTGAAGGGCGTGAACGATTCGCTGGCTTGCGCCGACAGGCTGGCCGGGCTTTTGGCCAATCGCCCGGGAAAAGTGAATTTGATACCCTTCAATCCGTTTCCCGGTAGCCAGTTCCTGCGATCTTCCACCACCGCGATCGAGCGCTTCGAGGAAAGACTGCGAAAGCGCGGCTTGGTTGCGACCATCCGCAGAACCCGCGGCGACGATATCGACGCCGCCTGCGGCCAGTTGGCTGGTAAAGTAAGCGACAGGGTGCGTGCCAGGCTGAGTGAGAAGCGCAATGGCCAGAGAGACGGTGCGGGAGAGAGCGGGGGGGATAGCAACAAAAGAGCCCCCGACAAATTAAAGGGGACGCTCAGGGCATGATTACAATGGTAAGCGGCGCGGCCAGATGGCTCGCTCCGGGTGCCGCGGCCCTCGTGATTCTCACGGGCTGCGTGCAAACGACAACGGGTGCTCGCCCGGCGGAGTCCAATGACGACAATGCCGCTCAACAGTACTTTCAGCTGGGGGCGCGCTACTTTCGCAATGGCAACTACGAGCTGGCTCGGGAACGCCTGCACCGGGCTATCGGCTTTGATCCGCGAATGGCAATCGCGCACTCGACCCTGGCGCTGACCTACGAGCAGCTCGACAACGAAAGGCTTGCGACCGAGCATCACGCCAAAGCCGTTCGCTTCGAGCCGGGGAATTACAATGTGCGAAATGCTTATGCCGTCTTCCTGTGCCGGCACGAGCGTTATGATGAAGCGGCGCAGCAGTTCAAGTATGCTGTTGCCGTTCCTGAGAACGACAACGCCGAAATCATGCTGACCAACGCCGGCGTCTGCATGTCCAAAAAGCCGGACTACGAGCAGGCCGAGGCGTTTTTTCGCCAGGCGCTCGAGAAGAGGTCGGGCTACGGCGAAGCGCTGCTGCAGATGTCCCTGCTCAAATATCGCACCAGCGAATACCTTCAGGCGCGCGCGTTCGTGCAGCGTTTCCTGGCCGTGAGGCCGGCAACCTCCGAAGCGCTCTATCTGGCCGTGCAGATTGAGAAGGCGCTGGGAGATGAGCGCGCGCAACTCGACTATGCGAACCGCTTGCTGCGGGAGTTTCCTGAATCAGAGCAGGCCCGCCAGGTACTGCAGGCCGGCTAGGGGCGGGCTCCTGAGAGTCCGCGGCAGCCTCAACTATGACTGAAGAAATGACGAAGCCGACTGAAGGCGAAAACGCCAGCCCCGGCGCCCGTCTGGCGGAGGCGCGGCGTGCGCGTGCCATTTCGTTGAGCGAAATCGCTCGAGAGCTGCACCTCGATGAGCCAAAAGTATCCGCTTTGGAGCAGAACGCATTCGAGTCGCTGGGGGCGCCGGTTTTCACCAAGGGATATCTGCGCAAGTACGCCGAACTCGTAGGCATTCCGGTCGACGAGATACTGGCCGATTACTATCGGCTCAACCGCTCCACAAGTGCCCCACCGATTGTCGGCAATCGCGAGCGTCCGGCGCGCGACGTGGCGCCCGGACCGTGGCTCGGCGCGACCCTGGTCGTGCTGCTTGCGGCCGGCGCCGCATGGTGGTGGTCATCGGGTGGTGCCGGCTGGCTGGAACGCGGCACCGTGCCGGCCACGCTATTACCCTCGACCTCTGATGAGGAAGTCAACCAGCCGCCGCGGCGGGTAGAGCCAGCGGCAGGTCAGGAGCCGTCATCGGCTGCCGAACCGGCGGCAAGCGACGCCGAGCCGGCGTCCGACGTGGCGAGTTCGCCGGACCTGCCGGTGGAAGAGCCCGCGCAAGCCGAGCCAAGGTCCGGGACGCAGCCTCGAGCTGAGGCGGGCGCCGCCGTGGAACTGGCGATGACCTTTAGCGGCGACTGCTGGACCGAAGTGACCGATGCTTCGGGCGAGCGGCTTTTCTTCGGGCTCGGCAGTGCCGGCCGAACCGTGACGGTACGGGGCAATCCGCCGTTGCAGGTGCTGCTCGGGGACAGTGACAACGCCGCCTTGACGGTCAATGGCGAACGCTACGGCGTGCCGTCCTCGGCGCGGCGCGGCGATACTGCCCGCTTGACGATTACGGGACGCTGAAGCCCGGTGAAGCCGAAAGCGATCAGAGGCATGAACGACGTGTTGCCGGAGGCTGCGGCGGCCTGGCGCTACGTCGAAGAAACGGTGCGCGCTGTGGTCGAGGACTATGGCTATTCCGAGCTGCGTCTGCCGATTCTTGAGTACACCGACCTGTTCAAGCGCTCCATTGGCGAAGTAACCGACATCGTCGAGAAGGAGATGTACACGTTCAGGGACCGCAACGATGAAAGCCTGACGTTGAGGCCGGAAGCAACGGCCGGAATGGTGCGGGCGGGAATCACCAACGGTCTCCTGCACAATCAGCGGCAGAAGCTGTGGACGGCGGGTCCCATGTTTCGTTATGAAAAACCGCAGCAGGGCCGCTACCGGCAGTTTCACCAGTTCGATGTGGAGGCCTTCGGCTACAGCGGTCCCGACATCGACGCTGAATTAATCCTGATGTGCGCGCGAATGTGGCGCAGGTTGAACCTCGAGCAGCTTACACTGGAGATCAACTCTCTCGGGAACCCGGTGACGCGTCGGCTTTATCGCGAGGAACTGGTCCGGTATTTCACCTCGGAGCAGGACGCACTGGATGAGGACAGCCTCAGGCGCTTGCAGCAGAATCCACTGAGAATCCTCGACAGCAAAAATCCGGAGATGCGGGAAGTCGTTGCACGCGCGCCCGTGATGCTCGATTATCTCGATGCGGAATCGGCGCAGCATTTTGACGACTTGAAAGCGCTTCTCGACGCTGCCGGGCTGGCCTATCGCGTCAATCCCCGTCTGGTAAGAGGTCTCGACTACTACAACCGTACGGTGTTCGAGTGGATAACGGACGCACTGGGGTCCCAGGGGGCGGTGTGTTCCGGCGGCCGCTACGACGGGCTGGTCGAAAAACTCGGCGGTCGTGCCGTACCGGCAAAAGGCTGGGCGATGGGCGTTGAGCGGCTCGTGGCTCTGTTCGAGGTCTGTGGCAACCGGCCGCCGGCGCGCAACTGCGACGTTTACCTCGTAGCGGTGGGTTCGGCCGCGGTGAAATGCGGCCTCAAGCTTGCTGAACGCCTGCGAGATGAATTACCGGCGCTGCGCTTTGAAATGAACCTGGGAGATGGCTCGTTCAAGGGACAGCTCAAGCGCGCCGACAGGAGTGGTGCGGCGTATGCGCTCATACTCGGAGAAGACGAAGTGGCGCATAATCGCGCCGGCTTGAAACCATTGCGCAGCGCCGAGGACCAAGTGAGCGTGCCGTTCGACCGGCTGAAAGCCGAGCTCGACGAGCGCCTGAACCAGGACCCGGCGACGGGCGACAACATTGCAGACAAAGGGCAGTAACTGGTGGACGAACTACTAAGCGAGAAAGAACAGATCGAGGCCATCCGCGGCTGGTGGAGGGAAAACGGCCGCTACATCATCGGCGGGGTCGCAGTCGGCGTTGCGCTGCTGCTCGGGTGGAACTATTGGACCGGCCAGCGGGATCAGTCCTCGGTGCATGCCTCGGCGGTCTATGAGTCTCTTGTTGCGGCCGTGGCGGAAGGAAACGGCGATTCCGCGCGCACGATAGCATCTAACCTCTACGACAATTTCGGCTCTACCGTGTATGCGGGGCAGGGGCGTCTTGCCATGGCCCGGTTTTACATGGACCAGGGAAGGGACGGGGACGCGGCTGACGAGCTGCGGGCCCTGATGAGCGGTAAAAAGAATGAGGAAACGCAGCTGTTGGCGAGGCTGAGGCTGGCAAAAGTTCTTCTTTACCAGGGGAAGCCGCAGGAAGCGGCCGACCTGCTGGAAGGACACCGGGATACAGCGTTCGCGGCGCGGTACAGCGAAACATTGGGCGACGCTTACGTGGCACTCGGGCGTAGTGACGAGGCCGCTGAGGCCTATGCCGCGGCACTCGCGGATGATCCGAACGCTCCCACCGTGAACCGGGCGCTGGTGCAGATGAAAATAAACGACTTGCCGAAGCCGCTCGCCGACGTTGCCGGGCAGGCACTGCCTTCGGCGGAGATCGCAGAATGAGCTTGCGCGCTGCGGCATTGGCGGCTGTGGTTGCCCTGCTGTCGGGATGCGGGATCTTTGGCGGCGACAAGGACGAGCGGTTGCAGCCGCAAGAGCTGCGGGACTTCACCCGAACACTGCCGGTCGAGCGAGTCTGGAGCGCCAAGGTGGGCGGCGGGTCCGAGTTCCTGCGCCTCGCCCTGTCCCCAGCCGGCGACGGCGAGCGCGTCTATGCCGCGAGCCATGATGGCACCGTCACCGCATTCGCTCCCGAAAGCGGCAAAAGACTGTGGCGCAACGAGCTCAAGGTACCCCTGTCGGCCGGGCCCGGGTCAGGTCGGGATCGGGTAGTGGTGGCGAGCAGCAATGGGTATCTTATTTGCCTTCGAGCGGATGATGGCAGCGAAGTCTGGCGCGTCAGTCTCGCTGGCGAATCGCTGGCGCGGCCATTGATCAGGGATGACTATGTAGTGGCCTACACCATCGACGGCACATTGCGTGTGCTGTCGCTATTCAATGGCGAGGAACGATGGTCGCTGGAACAGGGCCTGCCGCCGCTGACATTGAGAGGGGCAGCGCCGCCGATCGTGGTCGGCAATACGCTCATTGCAGGTTTCGATAACGGCAGGCTTATCGCCTCCGGCCTGAGTGACGGCGCAACGCGCTGGGAAGTGGTGCTATCTCCGCCGACGGGACGCTCCGACCTCGAGCGCCTGTCCGACATAGACGGCATGATTGCCGCGGTAGGGCAGGACGTCTACGCAACCGCCTACCAGGGCCGTCTCGCTGCCCTCGCGGCAGAGTCGGGACAGGTTCTCTGGACACGGGAAATTTCGACTCATGTCGGAGTTGCCGCGGACCTCGACAACGTTTACGTCGTCACCGAAACAGGTGAACTGGTGGCGCTGACCCGGCAGAGCGGGGCGGAACGGTGGCGGCACGATGCTCTGTTGCGCCGGGAGCCCACTCCGCCGGTCGTCTGGCTGAATACCGTGGTCGTCGGGGACCTCGAGGGCTATGTACACTTTTTTGACAGCGCTGACGGCAATACTGTTGCGCGCATGCGCGTGGGGAAGGGGATGTTGTCGGGGGCGCCGGTCGTGATCGAGGGACGTCTTTATGTGCAGAGCGAATCCGGTCAGCTCTCGGTGTTCGACGTCCCGACGCGGGACGATGGCGAACAGGCGCGAATTGACGCTGCCGGGGAGATTCGGCTATCCGTCGGATCATGATCGCAGCCCATCCAGATGCTTCCAGTCATCGCACTCATTGGTCGACCAAATGTCGGTAAGTCGACGCTCTTCAACCGCCTGACCCGCTCACGCGACGCACTGGTCGCGGATTTTCCGGGCCTGACCCGCGATCGGCAGTACGGCTTCGGTAAGGTCGGCCCCATGCCCTACCTCGTTATCGATACGGGTGGCGTTGCCGGCGGTGAGACAGGGCTTAGCGAGCTGATGGTGCAACAGACGGTTCACGCCCTGAAGGAAGCCGACGTCGCGATCGTCATGGTGGACGGCCGCAGCGGCCTCACGGCGGCGGACCAGCGCGTGGCGGAACTGGCGCGCCAGCATGCACAGGCGCGCTGGCTTGTTGCGAACAAGGCCGAGGGTCTCGACCCCGACCTGGCCTCGGTTGAGTTCCATGGCCTCGGGCTCGGCCAGCCCGTTGCTATTTCCGCAGCGCACGGCGACCGGATTTCAGCCCTCATGGATGAGGTGCTGGCGCCCTTCGTCGCCCCTGAAAAAGGCGAAGCGGAGGTGGCGGAAGCCCAGCCGGACGAGCCGCTGCGCATTGCCGTCATCGGCCGGCCCAACGTCGGCAAGTCCACGCTCATCAACCGTCTCATTGGCGAGGACCGGCTGGTGGTCTACGACCAGCCCGGCACGACACGGGACAGCATTGCCGTCCCCTTCGAGCGCGACGGCCGCAGCTTCGTGCTGGTCGACACCGCCGGGGTCAGGCGGCGGGGCAAGGTGCATGAGACGGTCGAGAAATTCAGCGTCATCAAGGCACTGCAGGCGATGGAGCGTGCCGAAGTCGTCATCATGGTGCTGGACGCGCAAGAGGGCATTACCGAACAGGACGTAAGCCTTACCGGGCTCATCGTCGAACGGGGTCGCGCTCTTGTGGTTGTCGCAAACAAGTGGGATGGTCTCGAGACCGATCATCGGCGCATGGTGAAAGAAGAGATCGAGCGCCGCCTGCCATTTCTCGACTTCGCAGAGCGGATGACGATCTCCGCGCTGCATGGAACCGGTGTAGGCGATCTCCTGCCGGCGGCGCAGCGCGCCTACGGCGCCGCCGTGCGCGATCTTCCGACCGCCGATCTTACGCGCGCGCTGCAGTCGGCCGTCAAGGCGCACGAACCGCCCCTCGTGCGCGGCCGTCGCATCCGTCTGCGCTATGCGCATCAGGGCGGACGCAACCCGCCCGTGATCGTCATTCACGGCAACCAGACGGAACGCCTGCCGGACGCCTACCGCCGCTACCTCGTCAACTACTTCCGCAAGGCGTTTCGCCTTGCCGGTACGCCGGTACGCCTGAGCTTCAAGACCAGCGAAAATCCCTACAAGGGCCGCCGCAACAAGCTCACGCCCCGCCAGGAGCGCAAGCGCAAGCGCCTGATGAAACACAACAAGCGCTAGCAGCCTGCACTATTCATGAACGCCAGCCAGCGCACTGGCGGAGCCTCGGTTGCGGGGAAGGCCTTGCAGGAGCGTGCGAGACAGGGATGTCGAGTCAGGGCCTGCAATCGGTTCTCCGGTCGCCGCGGCTTAGGCCATTTTTTCGCAAGGCAAGGCGCGGCGA
>JBBDSK010000069.1:0-679 GCA_040904985.1 Woeseia sp.
GATCGGTTCCGGTGACTGGAATGACGGCATGGACCGGGTTGGCCGGGAAGGCCGCGGCGAAAGCGTGTGGCTCGGATTCTTTCTCTACGACGTATTGCAAAAGTTCGGCGCGCTCGCGCGCGCTCGCGGGGATGAAGCCGTCGTGACATTGTGCGCGAGCGAGGCGGAGCGGCTGCGTGACAACCTCGAACGGCATGGCTGGGATGGGGGCTGGTACCGCCGGGCCTATTTCGACGACGGTACGCCGCTCGGTTCGGCCGCGAATGCCGAATGCCGCATTGATTCGATCTCGCAGAGCTGGGCCGTTCTTTCCGGGGCGGGAGGCGCGGAACGCGTGCGCCTGGCGATGTCGGCCGTTAACGAGCTACTGGTGCGTCGCGAACACGCGTTGATCCAGCTGCTCGACCCGCCGTTCGATACCTCGGAACTGGAACCGGGCTACATCAAGGGCTATGTCCCGGGCGTGCGCGAGAATGGTGGCCAGTACACGCACGCTGCCGTCTGGACGACAATGGCGTTCGCCGCGTTGGGCGACTGCGAGCGGGCGTGGCAACTCGCCACAATGATTAATCCGGGAAATCATGCAAAGTCCGCCGACGACGTCGCCGTCTACAAGGTGGAACCGTACGTCATGGCAGCCGACGTGTACGCCGTCGAGCCACACGCCGGCCGTGGCGGC
>JBBDSK010000069.1:689-9262 GCA_040904985.1 Woeseia sp.
CTGGTATACCGGTTCGGCAGGATGGATGTACCGGCTGTACCTGGAGTCACTGCTGGGCCTGCGACTGGAGGTCGACAAGTTGCACCTTGCCCCCTGCCTCCCCGCCCACTGGGAGAGCCTGACCATCCGCTACCGCTACCGGCAAACCGTGTACCACATCGAGGTGCTGCAAGCTGGCGACGGCGCGGAGCGGCGGGCGGGCCGTCTGACGGTGAATGGTGTTGAGCAGGCCGGGACGGCACTTGCCTTGGTCGACGATCAGCGCGAGCACTCGGTGCAGTTGCGGGTCTGACCCGTCACGGCAAAGTGGCAATGACCAACGGGAAAATGGCATGCTACCAAAGCACAGGTTGCCATCTCGTCCGGTAACCAATCATTATGTGCCCTGGAATACTTTGAAAGTGGCTTACACGCGGAATTCAGCACTGCCACTGCCCGGGAAAGGGCTCCGCGCGGGGCCGGCAACGTGTAGCAACCTATGGAACCAGCACTGCAGCCAGAGATGGCACATAGCATCGCGTCCGCGGTTCAGGCCATGCGCGCGAACCGCCCGACCGATGCGGAAGCCATTTGCCTCAAGTGGCTGAGCACGAATCCCGGCTGCGGTCACCACCTGCGGTTGCTGGGCCATTCGCTGATGAAACAGCACCGACTGGACGAGGCCGAAGAGAAGATACGATTCGCGCTGTCACTGGACGTCGAATTCCCGCAGTTGGAGGAGGATCTCGGCAGCGTGCTGGCATTGAAAGGCCAGTACGACGCGGCCATACCGCATTTTGAAAAGGCCATCCGGCAGGAGCCCGCCCTGCCAACGCCCTACAAGAAACTCGGCCAGGCGCTGATCGCCGTTGGACGCAGCAACGAGGCCGATGACTACTTCAGAATGTTCCTGGACCGTGACCCCGGCAAGAAAGCGGTCGCCGAAGCCATCACACAGGTGCAGGAGGGCCGTACCGAAGAAGCCATCGGGATGCTGCGCGGCGAACTCAAGTCCAATCCGGACAATGTCGACGCCATGCGATACCTGGCGGCTGCCTACCTGAAGGACAAAAGGCACCTGGGTGACGCCGAGGCGCTGCTGCGCCGTGCCAGCCAGCTTGCCCCGAGCTACGCGGAAGTGTTGATGCTGCTCGGGTCGGTGCTGATGGAGCGCAACAAATTCAGCGACGCCGCAAAGGCTTTCGGCCAGCTGGTCGGGCTGCAGCCAAACAATGACGCTTCCTGGGCCGGATTGGGACAGGCCTATGCCCGTGACGACCGGACCGAAGATGCCGAGCAGGCGCTGGGCCGGGCGGTGGAGCTTAATCCCAACGTGCCGCTGGTGCTGATGAGCCAGGCCCACATCCTCAAGACCCTGGGCAGGCAAGAGGAGGCGTTAAGGGCATACCGCGAGGCGATTCGGCTCAAGCCGAGCTTCGGTGAAGTTTACTGGAGCATGGCCAACCTGAAAATTTTCAACTTCGAGGACGCCGAAATCGATGCTATGGAGGAGCAGTTGGCCGTTGGCGAACTCGGCGACAGCGCAGAGGTGCATTTTCGATTCGCGCTGGGCAAGGCCTGGGAGGATCGCCCCGACTACGACAAAGCCTGGCATTACTACGACTCCGGCAACCGGAAGCAGCGCCTGCTGGTCAAGCACGACCCTGTCGAGATGGAGGATCAACAGGCGCAAATCATGGAAGTCTTCAGCGGCGAGTTTCTCGAGGAGCGCACCGGCTTCGGGTACGAGGTGCCCGATCCGATCTTCGTGGTCGGCCTGCCGCGCTCGGGCAGCACGCTGATCGAACAGATCCTGGCCAGCCACAGCAGCGTCGAAGGCACCGCCGAGCTGCCCTACCTGGGCAAGATTGCCGGCTCCATCGGGCGTTTTCGGACCGACAACGTGCTGTTCCCCTACGCCGCACGCGATCTGCGCAAACAGGACTGGCGGTCCTATGGCCAGCAATATATCGAACTAAGCCGCCCCCACCGGTTTACGGATGCCCCGCTGTTCACCGACAAACTGCCCAACAATTTTTCCCTGGTCGGCTTTATCAAACTCATCCTGCCGAACGCAACGATTATCAATGCGCGCCGGCACCCGATCGACTGCTGCCTCGGGAATTACAAGCAGCTATGGGGCAAGGGTCAGCACTTTGCCTACGATGTATTCGAGCTGGCCGAATACTACAAGGAATACCACAAGATCATGACCCACTGGCACCGGGTACTTCCCGGCCAGGTGCTGGACGTACATTACGAGGAATTGGTCACCGACTTCGAGGGCCAGGTGAGGCGTATCCTCGAGCACTGCGGCCTGCCGTTCGAGGAACAGTGCCTGCGCTACTACGAGACGGATCGGGCGATCCGCACGGCAAGCTCGGAGCAGGTTCGCCAACCGATTTACACTGCCGCCATCGGCCGTTGGCGGCGGTACGAGAAGTACCTGGGCACCTGGATCGAGGAGCTCTCCCCGATCATCGACCAGCTGCCGGAACCAGTAAAAAACGCCGGCAAGTGACCGCCGTGTCAGTAGGGCCAGACCTCCAGGCCGTGAATGGCGTTGCGCACGTCCCGGCTCAGGTTGACCGACAGCAGCTGTTCATTTGCAGCGAGATCGTACAGCGTGACGGTTGACGGTGAGGAGCCGGCGGCCACCACCGAATCCGACAAGACACAAAGGCCCCGGGCGAAAGACGGTCTCGCGATACCACTTTTGTCCTCGCCGCGGAATTCCAGCTCGGACTCGTCGTATGTCGGAACCGGCATCGCGCGATCCTCCCCACCGTCACCTCGGCCCGCATAACGCAGGGCGTTGGCCTCGGTGTCATTGAACAGCACGCCATCGCGGAACGGCCGGGCATTGTGTGTGCCGTCTGGCAGCTCGACCGCCATATGCACTTTCTTGCCGTTGAACAGCAGCATGCCGCCGGTCTTGAGACCGGACATGTACATGCCGTGGGATGTGCAAAAAACGCTGTTTATATGCAGTTGGTTGAGCATGAGGGGTCCGTCCCCTTTCCCGGGATCGTAGATGGATGTCAGGAATCGGTAATTATGCCGGACCACGCGCATCGCCCAATGGAAGCGTTTCTGGTCGAGGTCGAACGCAAGTATGCTGTCGAAGGCCGTGGACGTAAGAAACAGGCTGCGTTCGTAGACGCAGATTTCGTGGCAATGCTTGAGGTAAGCATTGCGCCAGGAGCCCGCTGGCTTGAAATCCGGTGTGTAGGCGAACAGCTCGTCGCTGGCGGCGATGTAGATCGTATCGCCGTCAAACGCGATGCCGCGCAGGCCACGGTCCCAGCCACGGCCCTGCCAGTCGATGTCTTCCTTGTTCCAGTCGATGCGCTGCTCGACGACGCGGTTGTCCGGATCCACCAGGTACACGCCACCGTGGCTTTCGCTCTGCTTCGTACCGCGGACGACGGACGTCGTAACGAGCTTTACCATGAACCGTACACCGCGAAGGAACCGGGAAGGATTGGCGCGACCAGGCATGGCCGGTGGTCATGCCTCTGTGCTACCGCCGGCAGCACAGCCGTTGCCTCCCGATCAGAACTTCTTGGTGATCTGCAGGCTGACCGTCCTCGGTTTTTGCAGCGTGCGTTCGTGGACTTGCAGACCGCGGTCGGCGTTCCCGGGAATGTCGGTCTGCAACCACGTGCGATACGAGCCCACGTAGTTCGACGCCGTCTCACCCCAGACGTTGCGCACGAACAGCGCGGCCGACAGGTCGTTCTGGAAATCCATACCTATCTGGAAATTTGCCGTTGTCCAGCCCGGCACCTTCTCGTCCGGCACGTTCTCGTCGTCCCATCCCTGCGGCTGGCGGAATGTCTCGCCCTGGTGGGCCGAGTCGTAGCGCAAATAGACATCGGGACTATATCCGAAGGCCTGCGGGATCATGTACTCGATGGACCAGCGGTACTTGAGGCGCGGCGATTGCGGCATCCGGGTGCCCGCCAGGAACCACCAGTTGTCCGGGTCGTTGACCGCATCTTCCGGATCCAGGTAGGTGGTCTCGGTGAACGTGGCATCGGCCCTGTAAAGGTTTGCCTCAAGCGTGAGATTCTCCGTTACGCGCCACGTGCCGTTCAGCTCCAGGCCCTTGTTCTCCGCGCTGCCCGCATTGAAAGTGCCACGCAGCCACCACGGTGTGGAACTCGCGTCAGTGGACGGCGGAACCGCATTAATCTGTATGTCTTCGTAATCAATCTTGAACAGTGCCAGGTTCAGCTGGACGCGGTTGTCGAACCACTCGCTCTTCAAGCCCAGCTCGTAGTTCGTGAGCGAGTCCGAGCTGTAGGTAGGCGGTACCAGGCCGGTCGCGACGGCTTTCGGCGAGTTCTGGCCGCCCAGCCGGAAGCCCTCGCTGCGAGTCATATATACCATCGCAGTGTCGGTAAGGTCGTACTTCAGGCTGAACTTGAACAGCGTGTCGCTGTCGGTGCCCTCGGCGGTGAAATCCGGAGCGTAAAAGTCCCGCGCGTAGGTGCCAACGGGAATCATCCCCTTGGGCGCCTCGTAAAGCTGGTACTCATCACGGTCGTAACGGAACCAGCGTACACCGACGTTTGCGGTCAGGTTGTCCGTGAGGCTGTAGTCGAATTCACCGAATACAGCGGTCTGCGTGATCCATTTCTTGTAGTTGTTGACGTAGGTGGTGTCGCTTTCAGGAAGCGGGCAATTCCAGGCCTCGGCATTCGGCATTGACGCGTAATAGCAGGACCAGTAGTTCGCCCAGTACCAGCCCACGGTATCCGGTGCGTTCGGAATTTTCGAGCCGTACACCCAGGTGTCGTAGACGTCGTCGTAGAAAGCGCCCAGCATCCACTGGAAACGGCTGTCGCTGGTAGAGGTCAGGCGGAATTCCTGCGCGAAGCGTGTTTGTTCGGCTTCGTTGTATACATGACCAAATTCGTACTCCCAGTGGTAACGCATCGCAAACAGTGCGCTCCAGGGCGTATAGTTGGGGTAGTTGACGGCGTAGTTGTCGACAACATTCTGGCCCCAGGTAATGCCGTAATAGGCCGTCTGCCACTGGTTGTAGTACTGGTTATCGAATGCGTACGCGGTTTTGCGGTCGAAGTACGACGTTGTCGACGTGAACTCCGCGAAGCCGAGGTCGCCGGTAAACGTCGCTGACGCCTGCCACCACTCGTCGTCGCGCCACTCCTCATAGAACCGGGCCACCTTGTAGTCACCGAGCGAGTCGTCGGATTCCCAGGTGCCCTCGGTGTAGCTGGCCTGGTAGATGCCACCGATGTCCGCGGTCCACTTGTCATTGATTTTCCACAGGGCCGCGATGCGGCCGCCGTGGATCTCGTAGATATTCTGGTTTTCCTCGACGACCGCCGAGTTGTCCACGATGCCACTGTGTGCTCCCGGCACGCCGGAAAGCGTCTCGGCGGGAACAATATCGACGTAACCACCGTCCCGCGCCGTGTAGCCCACGAAGCGCAAGCCAAGCTTGTCGTCGACGAGTGGGAGATTGAGGGTACCGTTCAGGTCGTAGCTGGGATCGCCGCCCTTGGTGCTGGAGGCGGTGCCCTGCACCTGGCCGCCGACACCGTCGAAATTCGGTTTGTTGGTGATGATGCGCATCGCACCCGACATGGAACTCGCGCCCAGCAAGGTACCCTGCGGACCCGGTAGTATTTCGACGCGGGCTATATCCACCATGCGTACGTCCGGCTGGTTGGATATCGAGGTGATCGGCTGCTCATCGAGGTAGACGGCAACGCGGGACTCGGTGCGCCACTCCGACGCCGAGGTGGAGATGCCGCGCATGGTGACCACGTTCTTGCCCGGCTGGCTCGCCGTTAACGTCACGCTGGGAGCCGCGCGCGTGTAGTCCTCCATGTTCTTCATGACCATCTTCTCGATGTCTTCCTGCGAGAAGGCCTGGATGCTTTGCGGTACATCCTGCAGGGGCATCGCGCGCCGGGTCGCGGTGACAACGATTTCCTCGATACCGGCATCCGAATCGCCATCCTGGTCCTGCGCGAGCGCCGGATTACCTGGATTCAGGACGCCGATGACGGCGGCAGACAACGGCGTCAGGCGGATTGGCTTGCTGAATTGCGCGCGCGCCGCATCGTCGAGTAGCTCTGTACGAACTACGGATCTATTTTTGCTCATCCGCTCCCCCTTGATTTGTAACGGGTGAAATGATCAATTCAGTCCCGTACAGCTTAACTTATCACTGAGCGCACCTCAGCCGGCACGAGATTTCACACTGTGAAGTCTGAGCTGTGGCATAGCGGCAGCAACGTTGCCGCGGAGCTTATGCCGGTTTGTAATGACCATCGATACCGGCCATATCCAACGCCTCGACTACAGATCGCAGATCGGTGGGCGCATACAAATGAGCGCCCGAAATTCCCGGGACCTCGACACAGCGCCGCAGCAACTCCGCCGCGATCGCGATGCCTTCGGCGCGTGGCTGCGGGTGACGGTCGAGGCGCTCCAAAAGCGACTCCGGGATGATCACATTGGATTTGTTCGCGCGCATCCAGCGGGCGTCCTGCGCCGATGCCAACACCGCGATCGATACCATTACGCTGGTCCGGTGCAGCAATTTCAGCATTACAAGGTGTTTCATGAACGGCCGGATTACGTCGATATTCATGCAGGTGTGGGTCAGCAGAAACCGCGCGCCGGCATCGACCTTATGCACAATCTTCTTTGCCGGCCAGTCCGCTTTCGGCGCTCGGGGCGAAATGACACTGCCGAGGAACAGGTCGGGGAAACGCGCAATACCCTCCTCGAGCTTCATCTTCTCGGCGATCCCGATCAGTTGGGTGGCAGTCACATCCAGCATTGCCTTGGGTCGTGGGGCAAAGCCGATCGGGACCTTTTCGCCGCGCACGAGTTGCAGGTTGCGAACCCCCAGGGCGCCGGCACCCAGCAGGTCGCCGAGCAGCGCTACGCGATTACGGTTACGGCAACCGAGCTGCATGATCGGGTCGAGACCAGCGTCGAGCAGCAGGCGCGATGCCGCCAGGCTCGACATGTGCAAGCGACCGGACTGGTTGTCCGTTACCAGCACACCATCGACGCGGTCGCGCAGAAGCTCGGCCTGCTCGTTGACATGGTCGACGCCGGAATTGGCACCCAGGAGGATCTCCGAGGTGATCGTGAAATTCTTGGTGTTGAGGGCTGTCTGGAATGTGTCCACGACGGCGCGGGGCTCCTGGATACTCCCGGGCAACCAGGAGGTTCGCTGTCAGCATGGCCGATGTCGATAAAGGCCGCAAGCCACTCCCGGGTCGCGGCCGACCCCGACATCCGGCTCTATGCCGGTTGTCCGACGGTATCGGTCGCGCCGTCCTGACAGTCTCTCGTCAAGTTCTTAAGTTTTCTGAGCGGTCCGCATAAAGTACGGTCCAGCCACGACGATGATGAAAATAAGAGTTTTGTTCATGGGCAAGTCCGAAAGCGTCATGCGAAATTGATTATTTATTTCGTGACGATGCTTCTATAGTTTGCGGAGATTCGGCGTGTAGCGCCGTAACCCGGGACGCCATAAAGTCGAAGCAGTATTCAGATAATAACGAAAGACCAGTGCGAGAAGTCGTCCTGCGACTACTTCAACCAGAACACTCGCTCGACCGGCACGCCGAGAGCCTGCGCCAGTCTCAGCGCAAGAATGCTCGAGGGCACAAAAACCCCGTTCTCGACAGTGTTTATTGTTTTGCGGCTGACGCCTGCCGCTTCTGCGAGCTGCGCCTGCGTCAGGCCTGCTTCGCCGCGTAGTTCCCTTAGTGCATTGCCGAGTTCCGGATGATCAGGCATTAATGCGCTCGAGTACGGCGAAAGCGTACAGTGGCGTAACCACACCGGCTATCAGGACGACATGCGCCGCATCCGTGCCGCTAACGGGAAGGAAGAGCGACAAGCTGAACATGACCGCCGCCACGCCGACGGCCGCGACGTAGCCGACGTTAAAGGCCCTGGCCCGGTTGGCCTTTACGAGTTCGTCCTCCAGCGCCGAACGCACAGCGGGCGAGGCACGGCGAACCAGTACCCTGCCGCGAGCCAACAACCAGACAAGTCCGGCGGCCCAGGCGATAAAGCCGACGAACGAAACGATGTCCAGCGCAGACGGACCCGCCGCTTCAATGCCGGAGAAAGCATCCATGTACGGCACCTGCCACGCGAGGAACGCGGATGCCATCACCATCAGGACCACGCGCCGCTGCCGGGAGCGGAGTTCAGTCTCGTCGTTCATGCTGGTGCCCTCTGTAACCTTGAAGTTACATTATGCTCGGACAACAGATGTAACGTCAAGGTTACATCTTGCGCCATCGGCCGGGTAACTTCATGGCGGCCAGCGCGAGGTCGAGGACACGACCTGCCTGGTCAGCAACCGGGCCGGTCTAGCGGTTCGGTCCGGCGTATAATCGAACGCGAACATACCGTCTCGGCACCGAGGGTGTCGTTTCGTGTAACCGAATCTGCGACAAGAAGAGGAAACCTTGCCATGGCACACAAATATACGGGTGGCTGCGATCACATCCATACGCACGCCGACAAAGACCCGATCGATAACCATACCTGCCACTGCTCCGTCTGCAAGCGCGTAACAA
>JBBDSK010000070.1:0-2253 GCA_040904985.1 Woeseia sp.
CGGAAGAACTGCAGTGGGACCTCGAAAATCTCCTGTCCGTCTGGGAAGCGATCAAGAAGGTGGTGGTGGAACGGGCATCGCCCTTCCTTATTTATCGCGAAAGCAATGCCGTCATCCGGGCATTACGCGATTATTTGTCCAGCGACATCGGCGAAATCCTGATCGACCATGAGGCGACCTACAACGAGGCGAAGGAATTCGTCGAACAGGTCATGCCGCAGAATCTCAAGAAGCTGAAGCTTTACACCGACGTCGTGCCGCTGTTCACGCGCTACCAGATCGAATCCCAGATCGAGTCCGCGTTCGCACATTCTGTCACGCTGCCCTCAGGCGGCAGCCTTGTGATCGACCACACGGAAGCGCTGGTATCGATCGACATCAACTCGGCGCGGGCTACGAAGGGCGGCGACATCGAGGCGACCGCGCTGAATACCAACCTCGAGGCGGCAGACGAGGTGGGACGGCAGCTGCGGCTGCGCGACCTCGGCGGTCTCGTGGTCATCGACTTCATCGATATGGGTCCTGCAAAGAACCAGCGGGAAGTCGAGAATCGCCTGCGTGACGCGGTCCGCCAGGACCGGGCGAGAGTGCAGATCGGAAAGATCACGCGCTTCGGCCTTCTCGAGATGTCGCGTCAGCGCCTGCGCCCGTCACTGGGCGAGTCCAACTACATGACCTGCCCGCGCTGCTCCGGCATCGGTAATATTCGCAGCGTCGAATCTCTCGCGCTTGCGATTCTGCGCATCATCGGCGAGGAAGCGCGCAAGGAGAGGACCGCAAAAGTTATCGCGCAGCTTCCGGTTGAGGTCGCGACCTACCTGTTGAACGAGAAAAGGAACTGGGTGCAAAGCCTCGAGAGTCGGAATGATACCCAGGTGATCCTGGTCGCCAATTCAGCACTCGAAACCCCGCATTACCAGATTCGGCGCGTACGGGACGACCAGATCGAACTGCCGGAAAATTCCGGCACGAGCTACAGCCTGGCCGATCTTGATGAAGATCAGGATGCGGTGCTCGCCGCGGTACAGGAACGCAAAGTTGCCGAAAGTGCCGCCGTCGCGACCATTGCACCCAGTACGCCCGCCCCCGCCCGCAAGCCAGCGGAACGGCAGGGACCGGGGCTTCTGGCGAAGCTGCTGGCGATATTCACCGGCGGCGCTGAGGAGGACAAGCGGGCGGGGCGCGACGGTACCGCGAGGCCGGACAGCAGACGGGATGGCCGCAGCGGCCAGCGCAGCCGCCGGCGTAGCAGCGAGCCGCAGCGCGGTGAGAAACGGCCTCCGCGTGCCTCGAAATCCGGCCGGAAGCGGGGTGGCAAGACGGCCTCCGCGGACGGCGCTCGCAACGAAATGAGCGGGACCGACAACGATGTAAGCAGCAGCGGCGCGAAGAAAGCGGGAGCAGACGGCCGCAACGACAGTCGCGAGGACAAGCCGCGAACGCCCGGCAAAAGGCGAAGCCGGGGCGGCCGGCGGCGCAAGAAGCCTGAAGGCGAGTCCGCTGCAGCCAACGAGAATCAGCAGGCGAACGGTGCGACCGCGCCGACCACGTCCGCCGATGAGCGGCCCGCTCCCGAGAGAGCGGCGAAAGAGTCGCGACCAGGCCGCAAAAGAAGCAGCCGCAGCCGCCCGGAACCGCGAGCCGAATCCGGCAGCGACGTGAGCGAGGATGTCAAGGCAGCCCCACCGGTCTCGGCCACGGACGAAGGGTTCCGGCACGGGAAGAACGGAGCCGAAGGTGAAGCGCCGGCGACGCTGGCTGAGCCAACGCCGGCGGCGACGCCCCCGGCCGGTGAAACAGCACCGCCGCCGCGGCGTAGCAGCGAATGGAGCGACGCCGCTGAAGAGACCGCCGACAAGCGAGCGCGCGAGACTGACAGCGATCACCGTTCATCCGGCGACAGGGAGCCTCCCGCGCCGGTCACTGAACGTGCCGACCGCCAGCCTGCCACACCGGCAACGGCGAAGCCGGAGCCGTCGCCGGAAAGAACCCGGCCGCCCGAGCCTGCCGGCACGGCGGAGCCAGAGCCTGCAGCCGGCGACAGGAGTGCTGCGGAACCGTCTACGGCACGGGAAGCGGATCCTCACGGGAACGCGCCGCAGCCGAAGAAAAACGGTGGCGAAGAGGCGGGGAAACCGGCCGGACGTTTGTTGCCGTGGGAGCCCGGGACATCCGTGGAAACGGAGCGCGGCGATCGAGGCGACACGGGTAACGATTAGCACGACTGAGGCAAGTAATGGCGCCCGGTTGCGC
>JBBDSK010000070.1:2263-9189 GCA_040904985.1 Woeseia sp.
AGCGCAACCGGCGCCTTAGCTCAGCTCGCGCGAATGCGCTCGACCAATTTTTCTGACGCCTCTTCCACAAGATCCAGCACCCGTTCAAACCCGGACGTGCCGCCGTAATAGGGGTCGGGCACTTCGGCAGCCCCCCCGCCCGCAAACTCCAGGAAAAGGTGAATCTTGCGATGATGCTGCTCCGGCGCTCGCTGCAAAAGTCCGTCCAAATTCTCCCTGTCCATGACCAGGATGTAATCGAAGACCTCGAAGTCTTCATCGGCGATACGGCGGGCGCGGATTTTTCCCAATGCGACTCCGCGGCGTTCGGCCGCTGCCTGGGCCCGCAGGTCCGGAGGGGAGCCGATATGATAGGCATGCGTGCCAGCTGATTCGATGCGGACGCGCTGCCCGAGACCGGCCTCTTCCACGGCCTTGCGAAAAAAACCTTCCGCCGTCGGCGAGCGGCAGATGTTGCCCATACATACGAAAAGTACGCTGACCTTCTTGTCTGAATCCATAACCAGATATTTTTAATACGTTTATCGTCCGAGCACATCCGGCTGTTTCCGGGGGTGTCCGGCGCAAGCTGTAGCCAGAACTGTAGCCAGCCGGGCAAAAAATACTGTGCGACAGATGTTAGCAGCAAATACAAACAAGCCGTCTCGAACGTATGAGTATCTGGGGGCGTCGGGGTGCGTAAGACACAACCGGAAAGGTCGTCAGCCTGCTCCGCGCGATGCAGGCCGCTGGGCGTGGACGCAGCGATAACGGGTTCGGTAGGCCCACCGACGCAGACACGCCGGAAAGGCTGGATTGCCGACCCGGCGTTGGCTAGGCAGCCGCAGCGACGATAACCTCGCGCCGCTTCAAAGCACCTTCCGCGATGGAATCTCGGATTTCATTTGGGAAATCGGGAGGCAGTGATGCACAAACCGTCTCCATTGCTTCGGGCAGCGTCTCGGCGATGTGATCCAGTGCCATATCGGCCATGCCGTCTGGCAGCCCTGCCCTTTCTGCGATCTGCTGGAAGTGGCGCGGTTGGATTTCATGGATGCGGTAATGCCGTTTCTTGCCAACAGACATCGCAAGTTTCATGTCCTTGCGCTGAATCTGTTTGGCATCAAACAGGTGCTGCGCCGACATCACGTCGTAGAGCGGCGTCAGTTCAAAGCCGCCGCCCGGATGCACAAACATACTAAAATTCTTGGCATGCCCGTCGATCGCGCCAAGTAGCCAGTACGTAATCTGCGCCTTCAGAAAAACGAGCTGGTCGTAGGCCGGATCGTCACTGGCTTTCAGGAGCTCGAATATATCGATCATGCCAGGCCCGCCGTCCTTTTGATATTTGCGCGTTGGTGGCACTGATAACGCTTGACAACAATCTTCCTGCGGCACGCGAAGAAGCCGCCCGTCTTGTGTCCAGCGGCGATCAAAGCGCTCGATAATGAGTGCCCGCGTCTCACCGAAGTCAGCGATCTCGGTCCTGGCAACCGGCAGATCGAGCGCGCGGAGAATCTCAAGGCACATATGTTCGTTCTCAACGCTGCGCGTGAGATCGTAGTTACCGCGCTGTCCAATTTGCGGCTTCACTATATGTGTCGTCGCGGTTGTCCCATGGGGAACATGCCACGCCCCACCCAGGCGCAAGAACGCGGTCTTGTCCTGCACGCCCGCAATCGAAATCCGAAACTCTTTATCGTCCCCGATACCAAGCGGGGCTGTCGCCAGATTAGACAGCCGATCGGCGATGTCTTCATCGCTGATCGGTTGTGAGTTGATCTCACCGGGCTTGCCGGGATCGACGCCGTCCGGCAAGAACTGGAGCGCGCCAACGCAATCCCGCCCAATCGCGGCGAGCAAGCTGTAGGGATCAATGCCGTCTGCGTCACTGCGGGCGGCAACACGGCGGCGAACGTCCTCGCTATCCGGCAGCAGGTTGTCGAATACGGCGATGACGGGATCGCCGATATAGCGGTCCTCACGCAGGGGCAACGAGATTGATGCGGGGAACGCGTATTCCCAGTTGAGCCAGCTCGCGTCGTACTGAAAGTCGATCGCGCCGGAGGTCTCGCGCTGGAGCCGCCCGACGAGTTTACCGTTCAGGTACACATTGAGCGGTATGCGGGTTCGGCGTCGTGCCATCAGAACAAGTCCTCGAGGTCCTGGGCTTTTGTTTTGCCCCGCCGATCGATCGTGATTTCAAGGCCGAGCGCCGTCAGCGCATCGAGCAATGTGCTGAGTTTGGTCTCATCTTCACCGCGCTCAAGCCGTGATATGGTGGCCTGACGCAGACCGATCCGGTCGGCGAGGTCGGTTTGGGACAGACCGGCATTCCGGCGGGCCCGGCGCACTATGGCTCCTATCTGTTTGGCCGTACGGGCGCTTTGATTCATGTGAGGACACTCTCCTAATCCCTCACTGTTTATACGCTATAGCGTATAAACAGTCAATATACGACATAGCGTATAAAACAAAATTATGCTCTGCAGCGTATAAATCCTACGTAAGCATTTGACAACTAAGATAATAGGCTTCTACGCGGCCTCCTGTGCTGCCAGCTGAAGTGCACATTCACGATGCAGGCCACCGAGAATAGTTCGGGCGGACACCCGAGCGCCGGGCGGCAGTTAGTGTCGGTTCGGCTGTCGCTCGATGCGGATGTCCATGGGCGGCTCTGGGATGCTTGGACCAGGAGCGCTATGCGGCTTGGCTGCGTTGAAGTGTGCCACCCCCGAGGATCCTGCAGCAGTGCCTCTCACCAAGCGGAATTCGCGGCGGATCGTCCCGATCGTCCGTTCGGGCACTCGTACGGGGATCTTGAGGATTTGGAAATTGAGGCGTTGCGGCGACGATGTCGCAGTTGAACCGCGGATCCGGGTTTTCTCGGGCGCAGAGCCGGGCGACCGGACGTACGCCGTCGAACGGGCTCGCTCTGCGCGTACGTTTACAACTCGTAACGCAGCTGCAGGTACCAGAAGCCGCCGTTGAAGCCCATCGGCGAGGTAACCGGGTAGGTCGCACCGGCGATGCCTGCCCACGGGTTCTCGTCGGGGAACTCGTCGAAGATGTTCTGAGCGCCGAGTACCACGTTCAGGCTGTCAGTGAAGCTGTAGCCGATTTCCGCATCCACGGTGATTTCCGCGCCCGCGTTGATCGGCAGCGTGCCGTCGTCGAGATGCGCTTCGAAGTACTCACCGAAATAGTTGAGGCGAATCAGCCCGCGCCAGTCGCCTTGGATGTGCGTGGCAGTCAGCGATGCCCGGTGGTTTGGCAGATTGTCCTCGAGCTGCCGTACGCGCGTGTCGCCGATTATGTCGGGGTTGAAGCTGTCAACCTCGGTATCGGTCCAGTTGTAGGCAAGCGAGAAGTCCGTGTTGCCGCCGAACAGGTCTGCGTTCGCCGTCGCCACGAGGTCGATACCCTGGGTGGTAGTGTCGAAATCGTTCGTGAAGAAGCGCACGCCGGAGAAACTTTGCGCGTCGGTAATGCCGAGCGCGAGCAGCTCCGCAATGTCCTGCGGCGTCAGTGCCTGCGTCGTCGTCAGCGCGATGCGGTCGTCGACCTCGATGTTGAAGTAGTCAAGTGTCAGATCGATCGGGCCGATGGTGGCGATGAAGCCGGCGGTCAGGTTGACCGACTCTTCCGGATCCAGCGGCACGCCGCCCTTCTGCACGGCAATCGGGTTCGTCGGCGGCAGCGTGGCCTCATCCTGAAGCTCACCGTCGGTGAACGCAGTGGTCACATTGCGGACGTTCGTCTGGCCGACGGTCGGCGCACGGAAGCCGGTGCTGGCCGCACCGCGGATCGCGAAATTATCCGTGATCTGCAGCCGCGCGACGAGCTTGCCGTTCGTTGTCGTGCCGAAGTCCTGGAAATTCTCGAAACGAATGGCCGCTCCGACCAGCAGCGCGTCGGTAACGTCGGCTTCGAGGTCCACGTAAGCCGCGAAGCTGCCGCGGTCGAATACGCCGGCGTCGGCGGGCTTGAAGCCCGGGAAGCCGTTCGAGCCGATGCCGAAGCCCTGCGACGGCAGGTCTGCATCCCGGTCGATGAAGAACGAGTTCGGATCGCCGTTCTTGATCTCGAACTGCTCGACGCGGTGCTCGAGGCCCAAGGCAACGTTCAGCGGCGAGGCAAAATTGCCGAAGGCGACTTCTCTCGATACGTCCAGGTTGACGTTACGCTCGCTCTGAATATAGCTGCCGGGCGTGAAACGGCGCGGCATGTCGCCGCCGAGCGCTGCCAGCTGCGGGTTTACCGTGTTGCTGATGAAGAAGTCCACCGCGTTGCGGCCGTAGGAAGCGCTGACGTCGTAGAACCAGCCGTTCGCCAGCTCGCCGCGCGTACCGCCGGTGATCGACGCATCCGCGACGTCGCCGCCGAACTGCGGCGTGAAGCCGCCCGGCTCGATCAGGTTGAACGCAAAGCAGTTCGGGTCGGCGCCGACCGCGGTGAGCGCGGCCGGATCCGGCACGTTGTTGACGATGTCGACCGTCGGGCAGCCGACGCCGTCATCGCTCGGGCCGAAGGTCAGGTCCGCGACCAGGATGGTGTCGTTGCCGGTGATCGGGTTGACCGGGCCGGCGTTGACGCCGCCGCGCGTGTTCGGGTTGCGAAAGAAGAACCCGCCGTCGACGGTGCGCTCGCCCCAGTTCGCGAACAGGTAGGCCTCGTTGTTGTTGCCGAGGTCCAGACCGAGGTTCGCCCACAGCTTGAAGTTGTCGCTGATTTCCGGCGCGCCCCAGATCTGCGCCGGCACCCGCACCGCGGTATTTCCCGCGCCGATCAGGCCCTGTGCGTCGTCGCGCTGTGTGCTGCGGCTGGTCGCGTCGGATTCACTGAACTCCGCGGTGAAGTTCGCATAGCCGGCATCGGTCAGCGGCAGGCCGAGATTGAAGGCCAGCGTCTGCTGGGTGCCATCACCCTCGTACATTTCGCCGAACCTGGCCTCGGCGATCAGCCCGTCCGACTGGTCGCGCAGTACAAAGTTGATCACGCCCGCGATCGCGTCCGAACCGTACTGTGCCGATGCGCCGTCACGCAGCACTTCGACCTGCTTCAGGGCGAGCCCGGGGATGTTGTTGAGGTCCGGTCCCTGCGAGCCGTCGGCGATGCCGCCGCCGAGGAACGCGACCACGGCCGAGCGGTGCAGCCGCTTGCCGTTGACGAGCACCAGCGTCGAGTCCGGCGACAGGCCGCGCAGGTTCGCCGGGCGAACGATGGTCGCCGCGTCGCTGATCGGCTGCTGGTTGACGTTGTAGGACGGTATTGCGGCCCGCAGGAGCGCATCCATATCGGTTGCCCCCTGCTTGATGAGGTCGTCGCCGCTGATTACGTCGATCGGGACCGCCGAATCGGTGACCGAACGGGCGGCACGGCGTGTGCCGGTCGTCACGATCTCCTCCATCTCCTCGGCGGCCTGCTGCTGCGCGGCCGCTTGTTGCGGTAGTGCAACAGTCATCGGCATGACCAGCGCCAGCAATAGCCCCTTGTATATGCTGAACTTGGTATCCACGAATGTTCTCCTGTTTGTTTTTTAGAGCTTTTGCGATGAAACGGTCAGACACGCTCGCTCTGATCCGGCACCCGCCTATGGGAAATCTGGGCTAACTGATTCTCTCGGATAGGAAAGCGACACTGCTTGGAAACCAACACTGCCTGTTATACGACCCGGCGGGTCACCGGATTATTTCAGCGAATCGCGAGCCTCTAGACATTATGAAGTGACCTGTCCCCCTCAATTATGGCTCTGAGCCGATGTCGTTCTCGCCCTCAGCTTAATCCACGTTCCTTGAGGACGGGCAGGTCACTTCATAATGTCTAGCGCGATCTTCTATTGTTCGTCCTGTCGCCGCCGCGAGAACGCGACGAAGTCCACGCTCGGTTAGTGGACCGGAAGACGCCCCGTTTATGACATCTTCCCGTGGCCCTTTGGTATCAGCTCCCGGCGCTGTTCGGCATAGTTCTTGCTTGAATACCCGTACCTGAGAGCCGTAGAGCCGTAGAGCCGTCTGGTCAGCTGCGGCAAGAGTGCGTTCGTGCAGGCGGCCTTCATCAGGGCGACGCCGATGCGAGATTGCCCACCTGGCCGTCTATCTCGCCTCGAACGATGCGGACTATGCAACCGGGCAGACCTTCACGCTGGATGGCGGGCTGATGATGAACGCCGGCCAAGGCGCGCGAATCGCGGGGAATTCGCAGACGAAGGACGGGTATCACAACTTGACATTCCGGGGACAGCGAAATGGCACTGATGATCGGATCGGGACCCTTTGGGTCGAGCCCCGCAGGCCGGTTCGACAGGATTGAGCGGCCAGACCGGCCGATCCTCTATTGGGACGACTGGCCGAAACGGTTCCGGGTCGTGCACGATGGTGAAACGATCGCGGACACCCGTCGCGCGCGGGCGCTGCACGAGACGGGGCATTTAATGCGTCTGTATATCCCGCGCGACGACGTGGCGATGGACAAGCTCATTCAAAGCGAACACAGCACCCGTTGTCCGTGGAAGGGAAATGCCTCGTACTGGTCTGTGGGCTCCGGCGAACACGCCGCCGAGAATGCTGCCTGGGCTTACGAGGGCCCCGTCGACGATGCGAATTTTCTTGCGGGATATATGAGTTTCGACCTCGACAGCATCGATCGGTGGCTGATGGAGGAGGATGAAGGATATGCCCATCCGCGCGATCCTTATCATCGCTGCGATATCCATCAGGGGTCAGGTCACGTCACCGTGCGCTCGGCGGGAGAAACAGTCGCCGAGACCACGCGGCCACTGATTCTGTTCGAAACGAGTCTACCGCCACGCTACTACATCCCGCGTGCCGATGTGCGGGATGAAATGCTGACGAAGAGCGATACTGTGACCGATTGTCCGTATAAAGGTCCCGCGCAGCACTGGCACCTCGGAGTACGCGGCGAAAGCATCGAGGACGCCGCATGGA
>JBBDSK010000071.1:0-9128 GCA_040904985.1 Woeseia sp.
CGGCAAAGTTTGCCCATCGGGGTAGGTGGACAGCTTCGGGATAGTGTCGCGCGCGTACTTTGGCGGGTAACCGTCTACCGGGTCATCGTACAGCACGCAAACGATTTTCTGCTTCGCTTTGGAGTTCATATCCTCGCTCCTTGGGTCTGTAACAGAGAAGTAACGCCGGCGAGAAGCCGGCACCCGCCGCAGAGTGGCGTTACTGGTCTGCGACGGTGAGCGACAGTCGATCTACCCCGGTGTTGCCGGATGTAGGGTCGTAGGCATACACGGTAATGTCGTAAACGCCGGGCAACTCGAGCGGGACGGTGCCGGCATAATCACTGGCGGATCCGGCATAGTGAAGCGGATATCGGCCGATATCCGTCTCCCCGCGTTTCACGATCGCAGCCACTTCATAGCTGTCGGCGTCCCAGTAGAAGCCCGGTTTGACCGGGCAACCACACATCGGGAATACCTCCGCATCCACTGTAACGCCGGCAAGCGCCGCGTCCCGGCTGATAGTCGCCGCGGCGAGATTCCCCTGGACGAAAAACCCGGCCAGCTCGATTACCCAACCGTCGCCGCCGGTAAGATGCCGGCCGGGTACGACCCACTGCGTCATGGTCGTTCTGGTGGCGTTTTCAGGCCGCTGCAGCGGGCCGAAGGCTGTGACCTGCAGGTAGCGGGGCTCATCAAGCTGGAGCGTCGCACTGAAACGCGCATCCGCCTGTTCGGCAACTGGCGTGCCGCGTTTGCGGGCGACGTCCATGATGCGTTTCGGGTCGCCCGCCTCGCCCTGGGTGACGCCCTGCGCGAGCATTTCGCCGCTCAAGGCGTCAATCACCGTCACCTGTGCACCCTCGACAGGGTCTCCCACAAACATGGCGTGGCGCGCGATGACGCGCACGGTGATATCAGTGGGAACGGCAACCGCGATATCCGGGACTGCCATTACCGGCAGCAACACGACAAGCGTCAGGCGCGCGGTCACGGGACAACCCGCAGCACGGCCTCGGCCGGCGCAACGGCGTTCCGTGCATGCCTTCTCGCTCCTGGTCTCGTCACAGGGTTCAGGTCGGGTCTTTGCAGCACCGGAGTGCTCCGATTCCGTCGTTCGGGGAAATCATAACAGACGGCCGCGCCGCCTTAGAAGGGCGCGCCATCCGCTAGTGTACCCCGGACCGCTCGCCGCAGGCTTCTGCAGGCGTTATTATCGGGCGAAGATGTCCCGCGAAGATGCAGGAGCAGGCAAGATCGCAGGCGCCCGGTTTCGCGCGCCGCTGCTGTGGCTGTTGCTGTGCTCCCTGCCCCTGCCGGCTTCAACGGGTACCGGCGGCAAAAGTGCACCGGCATCGCTGCGGCAAGTCGCGGACGGAGTCTACGTACGGCCGGGTCAGACCGGGCTCCTGTTCGAAGCGGACAACGTGGCAAACACCGGAGTCGTTATCGGCAGCCGCTGCGTCGCTCTCATCGACACCGGCGGCAGCCTGGCCGAAGGCGAGGCACTCGACGCCGCAGTCCGGAGACTTTCCGATTTGCCCGTTTGCTTCGTCATCAATACCCATGTTCACCCGGACCACATCCTCGGCAACAAGGCGTTCAGGCGAGATGGCGTGCGGTTTATAGGGCACGAGAAGCTGCCGAGAGCTCTGGCGGTCAGCGGCGATACCTGGCTGCGGCGCACCGGAGAAAGTACGGACCCTTCCCACATCGTATTCCCGGAACAGACCGTCAGTGGTCAGGTCGAACTGGATCTCGGTAACCGTATTTTACTGGCGCGGGCTCATTCGTCGGCACACACCGATCACGATCTGAGCGTACTGGACCTGCAGACGGGCACGCTTTTTGCGGGCGATCTGGTGTTTCTCGAGCACCTGCCGGTGCTTGCCGGCAGTATTAACGGCTGGCTGGACGAGCTCGATCAGTTGACGAGCAAACGTTTGGAGCGCGTCGTGCCGGGACATGGCCCCGCCGCTGCCGAATGGCCGGCAGCGGCCGAGCCGACCGTGGACTACCTGCGGGACCTGCGCGAGAAGGCGCGCACGTGGATCGCGGCCGGCGGCGATCTGGGTGCCGCCCAGGGAGGGATTCGCCCGAGCCGCCCGAAGCGCTGGCAGTTGATCGAGCAGTATCACAAGCGAAACGTCGCAGCGGCATTTGCCGAACTCGAATGGGAGGAATAAAGACATGAGTACGCGAACAGCGCGAGCAATTGAACGAGCTGTCAGAGTCGCCTCGTTGTCCCTGATGCTGATGGTTCCGGTATTCATTACGGGCGTAGCCCAGGCGACGACGGCCGAGGAAGACATGGTGTGGACCGGCGGTTTGCGCAACGCGTATTTTGAGGACCGTAAAATCCTCGCGGACGACCTGATCACGCTGGAGGCACCGCAACGCGCGGAAAACGCAGCCATCGTGCCAATTTCCATCAAGGCCGGTATCCCCCAGACGGAACAACGCTACATTCGCACCATCTGGCTTTTCGTCGACAAGAATCCGGGGCCGCTTGTCGGCACGTTCCGTTTCACCCCGGAGAGCGGCCGAGCTGACCTGGGGCTGCGGCTGCGCGTGGATGCCTACAGCCCGGTACGGGCAATCGCCGAGACCAACGACGGGGAGCTGCATATGAGCCGGCAATTTGTGAAGGCAAGCGGGGGTTGCTCTGCCCCGCCGTCCTCGGATGCGGACGCCGCACGGAAAAATTTCGGCAAGATGAAATTTCTGCTGCGCAATGAGGGCGGTGCGGAAAACGCCACGGCAGTCGAGCAGCGAACGCTGGCGCAGCTGATGATCCGTCATCCCAATCGAAGCGGCCTGCAGATGGACCAGGTCACCCACCTTTACGCGCCACCGGACTTCGTTGAGCAGGTAAAAGTGCGCTTTGAGGGAAAGGAAATTTTCAGCGCTGAAACGAGTTTTGCCATCAGCGAGAATCCGAGTTTCCGCTTTTACTTTGCACCGCAGTACGAAGGCGAGCTTACTGCCGAGGTCACGGATACGGAAGGGAGGCACTTCAGCGAGACCTATCGCGTGAGGCCGGGGACCGATGGAGCGGCAGCGAGCGACTAGACGACATCATGCTACGAAACAGCAAATCCTTTTTGCTGCTGTCGCTGCTCCCGCGCGCCGCATGCCTCGCCGGTTTTACTCTTCCGGCGCTGGCACAGATGCCTGTCGGTGAACCTCCGGCGCCTGGTACCTACATATGGGTAGACGAGCACAGACTGCATCTCAATTGCGAAGGCACGGGCTCGCCGACGGTTGTTTTCGACTCCGGCCTTGGCGGCAGTTCGCTCGACTGGGCGCTTGTGCAGCCGAAAGTGGCGATGTTCACCCGGGCCTGCAGCTACGACAGGGCCGGTTATGCATGGAGCGATCCGGGGCCGTTGCCTCGAAATTCGAAACGCATCGTCGATGATCTCGAGCAGCTTCTCGGCAACGCAAGCGTGGCTGCTCCGTACCTGCTGGTGGGCCATTCCCTCGGCGGCATGCTGGTACAGCATTATGCTCGGCGCAACCCGCAAAAAACCGCCGGGCTGGTTCTGGTCGATGCGACACACGAAGAACAGTTTCGCCGCCTGGAGGCGGACGTCGCGCCGCCTGAAGTCCGGGGTCGCTCACTCATGATGAGGGGCGGCAGCTGGCATGTTCCGCAGGGCCTTCCGGAGGACGTGAGCCTGCTGGCACGAGGCTTCGTCGCCCGGGCCAAGTCGATCGTTGTGATTCAGAGCGAACTCCAGTTCCTGCGCAGCGCTCATCGATCGGTGCTGGCTGGCGCCCTGCCGGATGTGCCGCTCGTTGTTATTTCGCACCGGGTAACTGGCCCTGCCGCATCGACCCGCCACGAACGCTGGGAGCACATGTGGATGGACATGCAACTCGATCTCGCAACACGAACCCCGCGGTCAAGACATGTCATAGCCGCCACGGCAGACCATTACGTGCACATCCTTGAACCGGAAATCGTTATCGACGCCGTACGTGCGGTCGTGGAGCAGCATCGCCTCGAGGCGAATCAGCGCGCCGCCAGCTACCAGCCCTAGCGCGTTCGGCCGTGAAGCGGGGATGAAGCCGCCGGATGCGGCTGTGCAAACGCGTTGTGAACAGGTAGAGAACGCATAGCAGGCTGAGCGTTGCCGGGATCCAGGCGACATTGGTCAAGACGGGGCGTTTCGTTGCGAAGCGCGTATCGAGCAAAGCACGACTGAACGTTTCGCCGGTAGTGGCGCGAACGTACTCGAGACCTGTCTCTGCCGCGAGTTGTCGCAGGTAGCTCTCGCGCAGCGACGACAAATGCTCTGTTCCGCTGGCGATGCGCTCTTGCAGGTCGGCACTGTCCACTCCCGCCATTGCCTCGCCCTGCGTGGAGGGCCGGCCCAGGCTGTGCCGGTCCACCTGCATCACTTCATCCCGGGCCCAGTAACCGGCCGCTTCGCCATTTTCGTCGAACCAGGGAATCGGGGCCGGCGTTGATCCGCCTATCCCGGCCACCAGTCCCTCAGTGATCCCCGCGCGGCCGCGAAACTTCGGCCGCAAAGCCGGATGGACCGGCGGGGCCTCATGACCGTCCGTCATGAAAACAAGCCGCGTATCCCCGGCCCGGCCGGCCTCGTCCATGACTTCCAGCGCCTGCACTGCTTCAATGCCGGAATAAAGGCCTTTTGCAACCTCACTTCTTTCCGCCCAGGCCATTCGCCAGTCGATGCGCTGCAGCATGGTGGAGATGACGAGATGGTTGTCGCATACCTCGATCGGCGCAAACAGCAGGAAACTCCGGTGTTCAGTGAACACTGCAAGGCCGGCTCTCGAACCGCAGCGCATTTCTTCCAGGGCTTTGCCTGCAAGCTGCCGGGCGAAGTCGAGGCGCGTCACGTTGGCGTCGCCCGAACCTGCGTCCGCCACATTCATGCTGCCCGTGATATCAAGTACGAACATGAAATCCCAGGTGTCGCGCGGCAATGTCATCGTGGGTTTAACAAGCGCCAGCAGCAACAGCAGGGCTGCGGCAATGAGCAGCAACAGTCGGCTCCTTTCAGGCATTCGCATCACGGCAGCCGTTTGCGCACCTGGACGCCTGCCGCCGCGCGTGGATTGTGCTCTGGATTTCGCTCTTCCTCGACCTCCTCCAGGTCCGTTTCCGGCGCAATCTTCAGCGCCAGCTCCAGGTTGTACTTCGCGGCCCAATCCTGGCTGTTGGCGCGCAACAGCTCGCGGTAGCCCTCTTTGGCGAGTTCGATGAGCGGTAACGCAAGATCATCGGCGCCCTCCTCTCTGAACTGCAGCGCGCGCCTGAAATAGAGATTGGCCAGGTTGTAGCTGAGATCGGCACCCAGGCGCTCGTCGTTACCGACATCGATCGCGCCGTACGCTTTCAGCGCGTCCTCGAACTTTCCCTCCTGCTGCAGCGCCCAGGCGCGGGCAAAATGCAGTCGCCCGTGGTCAAAATCCACGCCCTCCGCCGCTTCTATATTTTCAAGTGCACGGTTCACTCGCGACTCCTGCAGCAGCCGATAACCGTCGTACAGCACCGCCGCGAGCAGGAACGAGACCAGCCCCGCGATCAGTTTGTCGGCTATTCGCCAGTCCATCGCTTTCTTTCCATCGCTTCGGCGAGTATCAGAACCAGCAGGGACAGCAAGGCCAGGGCGTAGAACGTGCCGGCTACCTGCTTTCGCGGCACCACGTCGAAGGTACGAATCGGCAGACTCTGCAATCGGTTAACCTCCGCAATGGCCGTAGCCAGCGCGTCCGGATCTTCCGCATCAAAAAGGCGGTACGGCGTTTCCAGGGTGCGGAAAAACCTGTGCAGCGTCCGCGCCGGGGCAGACTCATCCGGGCGGTTTTGCTCCGCTTCCCCGACAGCCATCGCAGGGCTGTTGCGTGACCGTATGTAGATCCAGTAAAGCGCTACCCGATTGCGCTGCAGCAGGCCCGCGATCCTTTTGCGCGTCGCCAGATCGAGCCTCGCCCCGCCGTCGGATATCAGCAGGACCAGGCGCGATCCCGTGTAGCGTTGCTCGTCGAACAGGCTGGCCGCCGCCAGGATCCCCTTCCCTACGTCCGTTTCAGAAAGGCCGCGGCCGACATTGCCTGCCCTGATGGCCGCCTGGATGGGAGCCGGCCGGTCGGTCAGTGGCAGCACCTCGATCGGCTGCGTGCTGAACACCTGCATTGCGTACTGATCGTTACGACGCGCCGCAACGAACTGCGACAGTACCCGTCGAGCGACGGTCCCCTTGGGATCTGCGTTGCGTGCATCGAGCGGATTTTCCCGAAGCTGGCCGCCGAAGGGCTGATCCATACTGCGGCTTCGATCCAGCAGCAGCACGATCTGTGCGCCCTCGCCGATACGCTCGACCTCTGTCGCCGGGACGAAGGGGCCGCTCAGCGCAAGAAGCAGCAAAATCACCGTGCCCGCAGACAGGATGCGCAGGCCGGCGTCCAGAACGTCAGAGATCCGGTCGCCCGGCAGCAGCAGGAGGCTCGAATAGCGAATGCCGGCAGCCGGGCCGGCGACCAGCGGCAACAGCGCGAGCGGCAACAGCAGAAGCACCCACGGATGATCAAGCGCCAGCGGCAATGGCCTTCTCCGGGTGCGGACGCCTTTGCGCCCGGCGCTCCAGCCGGCTGCCGCGGCGGCAAAGCTGCAGTAGAAACGGCCGTTCGATCTCCGGGTGCGCGGCGGGCGCGCTGGCGAAGAACACCCGGCTCGAGGCGGCGAACAAGCGGTCGAAGTCAGCGCGCAGGCCCGCAAAATGGGGGTGCGTCAAAAGAAAATCGTCGAGGTTATGGGCGAACACCGCGCGCCCGGCGGTCCGGTTGACGGCGTCATGAACCACTTTCAGCTCAGCCGCAAACTGCCGCGGTGCACCCGGTGCCGGTTGCAACTGCTTAAGCTCGCGACGGGCTCTGGCGAACGGCCGCTCTCCGCGAGCGGCGAAAGCGCGCCGCCCCGCCGCAAACGCCAGCAGCAGCAAAAGGACCGCACCGGTCCATGCAAGGCGTTCCTGGCGTGCCCGCAGGGATATCGCGGCTGGCGCGCGATCCGGTTGCAGGGAGGAATCGCTGATCACTGCCGTTTCCATAGCAGTGACCGGCGCAACCGTTACCCTCAGCGCCGGCACAAGCGTGGTGACAGCATCGGTGGCTGCGACCAGTCGCAGATTCTGCTGGGGAACGGTGATGGTCTCCTGGGCAGGCGGCACATTGAACAGCTGGTAGGTCAGGACCATGCTGTAACGGCGATCGCTGCCGGAAGTCTGGACGCGGATTTCCGGCGGGGACACTTCGAGCCAGCGGTCAAGCCGGCCCGGCGCCGGAAAGCTGCTGACATCGAGCTGATAGTCGGAATGCACGACCAACGCCACTTCACGGCGAATCCTGTCGCCGATGACGTAGCCGAAGCTTCGGGGATCGACGATCTCGATCTCGCGAATCACCTGCGCCGCGGCCAAAGGCGATAGCGCCAGCAACGCCAGAGAAACGGTGGCGAGGACTTGGCAGCGTATGAGCCCTTTGTCAGTCATGATCAGTCACGTGTGTTGGCGCGCAGTGCAGGGAGGGCAACTCAGCCGTAAAAATACCGGGTTACCGTATCCGCCTCGAACCGGTCCCTGAGGAAAAGAGGTGTCAACCCATAGGCTGCGCAAGCCCTGGTGAGCGCCAGATCGCGGCTTGCCGCCGCCTGCTTCAGGCGCTGCGCGAGAGCCGGCCGCAACAGCAGCGTACGTTCCGCTGCCGTCTCCGGATCATAAACTCTCGCGATCCCATGGCGCGGCGTCACCTCTTCGGCGCTGTCACGCAGCACGACCGGCACCACTTCGTGCAGGGCCAGGCCCGCTAACAGCGCGTTGACCGCGTCCAGTGAAAAATGGAAGTCCGAAACCAGGAACACGAGGGCGCGTGCAGCAGGCATCTGCTCCACGGCGGCAAGGAGACCCATGGAATCGACACCTGACGGCTCCAGGTCGCGTAACTTCACTGCCAGAGCGGCCCCGGCCGCCCTGCTTCTCGTCAGCGGCAGGACAAAGTCCTCGCGAGGAGTGCTGTCGCAGCCGGTAAAGGCGAACGGATCTCCGCAGCGATGCGCGGACAGGGCCAGGGAGGCCGTGAAGTCGGCGAGAAGGTCCATTTTGCGGCAGTGCCCCGAAAACCCCATCGACGCGGAGAGGTCAGCGATCACCCGCACCGGGACGGAACCGCGCTGCGTGTAAACCCTCACCATCACCTGCCTGAAGGGATCGCGAAGTCCGGCGGCGATATCGAATCTTCGCGGGTCGGCCGCGGTCAGCAAGCTCGCATGCCCGCGAAATTCCATGCCCCCGCCTCGCTGCGTACCCGGATGAGCGCCCGGATTGAGCCCCCGCGTGCGCCGGGCCAGCCGGTAATGGAACAACTGAGGGACGGCCGCCACGGGATGCGGGCTCACGGCTCACGCCTCCCGCACAACCGGGCGGGAGGCGTTCATGGCGCCGCAACGCGGTTCAGCACCTGGTCGAGAAACTCGCTCACGAGTTCCCCTCGACGTAATTCATACACCGGCTGCAGAAAGATACGATGGCCGGCGGTTGCGCGAAAAACCTGATGAATATCTTCTGGCGCCACCGCTTCACGGCCGCTGAGCCAGGCCGCTACCCTCGCCGCCTTGAGAATCATACTCATTCCACGAGGACTGATACCCATCTGGATGAGGCGATCGATATCCACGTCGCTCATCCGCACGCCGAATGCCGCGGGCGTCGACGTCGCGCGACAAAGGTTCAGCACATAGGTCTGCAATGCCCCCGTGCTGTGGATCAGATCCTGCACGCGTTCCGCCACCGCGTTCAACTGTTCGAACGCCAGCATGCCTTGCGGCAACCGCTCCAGCAGCTTGTCCACGTCATGAAAGCGGGTCTCCACCATGAGCCGGCGTTGCAACTCCGGGTCGGAGGGCGCCTGAATCTCCAGTTCCATGAAAAAGCGGTCGCGGGCCGCTGCGGGAATCTCGAAGGTCTCTTCTCTTTCGACGCGGTTGCGGTCGGCGAAGACCTGCAGATGCGGAAAGTGATATTCCCGGTCGAACGCGGTGACGCTGCGCTCGGCCATTACTCGCAGCAATAAGGAGTGCATTTGCGGCCGCGCACGGTTGACCTCGTTAAAGAAGA
>JBBDSK010000072.1:0-9108 GCA_040904985.1 Woeseia sp.
TCCGGAATTCCTTTGCGCCGGGCGGCGTCAGCGCGATGAACTGGACGCGGCGATCCTGCGCGCAGCGGTCGCGCCGGACGTATCCGCCCTTTTCCAGCCGGTCAACGACACCCGTTATATTGCCGTTCGAAACCATGAGTTCGCTGGAAAGCTGCGACATCGTCAACGGCTTGCCGGCGCGCTGGAGTTCGGCCAGCACGTCGAACTGCGGGAGCGTCACCGGAAAATGGTCGCGAAAGCGGCTGCGCAACTGTTGTTCGATGCTTTTTTCGCAAGACAGCAATCTAAGCCAGGTACGAATACCCTCTTTGCTGTGCGAGCGTTGAGACTTGTTAACCGGTTTCGACATGCGGCAATCCACGGCCGTAATCGCATCCGCCGTCAATCCCGGCCAAAAATTACGGTCAACCTGAAAGAATTCTCATTATAACGTTTATGCTGCACCTTTTTGTACTTCAAGGATGACGGATCCAATCGTGCCGAACCGCGAGCTGCCGCGCGGCTCCCGCTCCCGCGACGTCATCGTCCGCTTTTCGCATATCGACGCTGCGGGCATCGTTTTCTATCCGCGCTATATCGAAATGCTCGCCCAGGCCTTTCCGGAACTGGCGCCCGCCAACGCACCGTTTACGCTGGAGATCAATTTCCTGAAACCGACCGCGCTGGGCGCCCGGCTGACGCTCACCATCGATGCTTCAGCGCCGCAAGCCGACTGGCGATTATCAGGCGTTGCCGGCGGCGAAGAGCAGTTCACAATGGTGTGGCAGCCCGGGACCGACGCGCCGCTGCAACCGGAGGACCATGACCCCGGCCGGCCGGCGTTTCGCTCCGACGCCATGCGGGTAGGGGCCTGGGCGGCGCGCCCGGATGCGCAGCTACAAGTGTCGCGCTACTACGAGTTCGTCAATTCGGCAATCGAACAATGGTTCGAGAACGAGCTGGGACTTTCCTTCAGCAAACTTCACGCCGACCGGGCGGGAATCCCGACAGTATCGCTGCGAACCCGCTGCGCAGAGCTTCCCCGCCTGGGGGAAGAAATCCGGATCTGGATCCGACCCACCCGGATCGGGTCACGCTCGGTCCGGTTCGAGTCATGGCTGGTCAGTGATCGCGGATGCCTCGCCAAAACGTCACAGGTGATCGTTTTTGTCCGTTTGGAGCAACATGGTTTCCGAAGTGCCCCGTTACCGCAAGCGCTGAGGCCGCGGCTCCTCAGGCATCTTGCCCATACGAAGCCGGAATGATAGTTTATGTTTAAATTATTTAGAGTTAAATTAATACGGTGAAAACGACCATCGTTGGCGGAGGTCCCGGCGGCCTTTATTTTGCCATCCTGGCCAGGAAGACGTGGCCGGCGTGGGATATCACCGTGTACGAGCGCAACCGGCCGAACGACACGTTCGGCTTCGGGGTCGTTTTCTCCGACGAAACGCTGGGCTTCCTCAACGACTACGACCCGCCGAGCTATGAAGCCATTCGCCGCACCTTCGCCTATTGGGACGATGTCGAGATCCATTATCGGGGCGAAGTCCTGCGCTGCGCCGGCAACGGATTCTGCGGTTGTTCGCGGCTGAAGTTGCTGGAATTGCTGCAGGAACGCGCGGCAGGCCTCGGCGTCAACATTGTCTACCAGAACGAAGTGACGGACCTCGGGCACTTCAGCGACAGCGATTTGATCGTCGCAGCCGACGGCGTGAACAGCACTATCCGCGGCCTCCGTGCGGATGCGTTCGGTACGCGTGTGCAGTATGGCCGCAATTACTTCTGCTGGCTGGGCTCGACGCGCGAATTCGACAGTTTCAAGTATTTTTTCCGGATGACGGAGTACGGTCCGATCGTAATGCACAGTTATCAGTATCAGCCGGGCATGAGTACCTGGGTTTGTGAAATGGAAGCGGCAACGATGCAGAAAGCCGGATTCCTGGACCAGCCCGAAGAAACCTACATCGCCGAACTGGAGCAACTGTTCGCGGAGGAGCTGGAGGGGCATCCGCTGATCTCCAATCACTCGATATGGCGCCGGTTTCCGATCGTGAGGAATACATCCTGGGTAGACGGCAACGTCGTCTTGATCGGAGACTCGCAGCACACCGCCCACTTCTCCATCGGTTCCGGCACCAAGCTCGCCATGGAGAGTGCCATCGCTCTTTACGATGCATTTAGGGAAACCGAAAGCGACGTGGCGGGCGCTCTCGCGGATTTCGAAAAGAACCGGCGCGAGCAGGTAGAGATCACGCAGCACGCGGCAGACGTTTCCCTCGCCTGGTTCGAGAACATGAGCACCCACTGGGACCAGCCGCCCGAGCAGTTTGCATTCGGCGTCATGAGCCGCTCGAAGCAGATCACTTACGACAACCTGACTCTCAGGGACGAGCGGTTTGTCCAGCGCTGCAATGACTGGTTCACCCGGCACATCGAGGAATCGGGCCTTCGGATAGCGGCAGGCGCCCCGCCGATGTTTGCGACGTTCCGCCTTCGGGACATGGAGCTCCGGAACCGCATCGTTATGTCTGCGATGGCGCAATATTCCGCGGTAGACGGTCTGCCGAACGACTGGCACTTCGTGCACTATGCCAGCCGGGCTATCGGCGGCGCCGGCCTCATTTTCACGGAAATGACCTGCCCGTCCGCCCAGGGGCGTATCACCCCGGGTTGCACCGGACTCTGGTCTGCGCAACAGGCCGACTGCTGGCGAAGAATTGTCGACTTCGTGCACGATCACTCGCCATCAAAGCTATGCATGCAGATCGGACACTCCGGCCGCAAGGGATCGACCCGGGTGGCCTGGGAAGGGATGGACCAGCCGTTGGCGGCGGGGAACTGGCCGGTCGTTTCAGCTTCTCCCATTCCGTACCGTGGTGCCAGCCAGGTGCCCATGGAACTGACGGAATCGCAAATGCACGAGGTCGTCGAACAGTTTGCGGAGAGCGCCCGGCTCGCGAACGAGGCCGGGTTCGACATGATCGAAGCGCATGCCGCTCACGGTTATCTGCTCGCGAGCTTCCTCTCCCCCTTGACGAATCGGCGCAGCGATCGCTATGGCGGAAGCCTGGAGAACCGGCTGAGATTCCCGATGCGGGTCGTGCGGCGAATGCGGGACGTCTGGCCCGACGAGAAACCGATGTCGGTCCGGATCTCGGCCAGCGACTGGGCGCCCGGCGGCATCACCGGCAACGACGTCGAAGGAATCGCGCTGGCGTTCAAGGAAGCCGGCATCGATGCCATCAACGTGTCGAGCGGCCAGACGGTGAGCGATGAAAGCCCGATCTATGGCCGCATGTTCCAGGTACCGTTCGCCGATCGCATACGTCAGACGGTGAAAATCCCGACGATTGTCGCGGGAAACATTACAACCGCGGACCAGGTCAATACGATTCTGATGGCCGGACGCGCCGATCTTGTTGCTCTCGCGCGGCCGCATCTATCCGACCCGTACTTTATGCTGCAGGCGGCCGCCTGGTACGGGGTGCAGACCGACGGTTGGGCACCGCAGTATCAGTCTGGAATGAATCAGGCGCTCCGCCTTGCCGAGCGTGACAGGGCCGAATGGCTACAGATAAAAAAAGCCATGAAGCCGCCATCGCATGAAGTGAAAGAATGAACCGACCCGGTCAATGTAAGGAGGTCAGGAGCCATGTGGCGGCCGGCGGAACGCATTAAATACCAGCCGGCTCCCGGGCGCTGGCCCGGTCGCGGCGAGGCGGAGCGATCCAGGCTGTTCAGTCCCGCCCGCGTCGGGCCGATCGAGTTGCTGGAACGTACCTGGGTACCGGCCATGGTGCCTTGGCGGGCGACCGAAGACGGCGACGTTACGCCGGCGCTTCTCGCCTGGTACCGGCGCTTCGCACGCGGCAAACCCGGCGCAATCGTGGTCGAGGCAACCGGCATCCGCGACATCCCCAGCGGGCCGCTGCTGCGCATTGGCCATGACCGCTTTTTGCCGGGGCTCAGGAAGCTGGTCGAGACGGTCCATGAAGCAAGTGAAGGCAAGACCCGGCTGCTCATCCAGATCATCGACTTTTTGCAGATCCGCCGCCGGCCTCCCGCGGGGAAATTCATCCGCAAGTACCTGGCCATCGGCGATCACCATCGTGCGCTGACCGGCACCGAAGGGATGAGCGATGACGAGGTACGGGCAAAGCTGTTGGCCCTGGATGACGAACGCCTGCGAGAGGTATTGACCGAACGCGAATATGAGGCTTGCAGGATGGGCTATCGCGAACGTGTCGGAGACCTGCACCTGCCGCACATCCGGGATCTGCCGCGCACGCTCCCACCGCTGTTCGCTGCAGCGGCCGCGCGCGCGCGCGAAGCCGGCTTCGACGGCGTCGAGCTGCATTATGCCCATGCCTACACGATGGCCTCGTTCCTGTCGGCACTGAACCAGCGCGACGATGGCTATGGCGGCGACCGTGCCGGGCGCCTGCGCCTGCCGCTGGAAGTCTTTCGTGAGGTCCGTCAGCGCGTTGGCGACGACTATGTCGTCGGTTGCCGATACCTTACGACTGATTGCGTCGAGGACGGCATGACCACCGAGGACGCGGCCCACTTCGGCGTCGAATTCGCGCGAGCCGGCATGGATTTTCTCTCACTGTCGCGCGGCGGGAAATTCGAGGATGCGAAACAGCCGAAAGTCGGTGCGGCCATCTATCCCTATACCGGACGAAGCGGCTACGAATGCATGCCGCAGTACATCTCGGACGACACCGGCCCCTTCGGGCGGAATCTGCAGGCGACAGCCACCATTCGCGGCGCAATTCGTGCCGCGGGATTGACCACGCCTGTTGTTGCGGCCGGCGGAATCCACGGGTTTGCCGAAGCCGAGCGGGTGCTGTCCGAGGGCGGGGCCGACATTATCGCAGCCGCAAGACAAACCCTGGCTGATCCCGACTGGTTCCTCAAGATGCGCCTCGGCCTCGGAAAAGATGTGCGACTCTGTCTCTACACGAACTACTGTGAGGCGCTCGACACCCGGCACAAACAGGTCACCTGCGAGCTCTGGGACCGTGAAGGGCTGGATGAAGATGCCATCATGAAGTCTTCGGACGGACGCCGGCGGCTCAATGCGCCGGATTGGGAACCGCCGCCTAACTGAACCCGTAACAGGAATCGCTTGTCGTCCAGCGCTTGACGAAAACCGCCGCTGGGCAAAAAGCTCGGGGAGCATGCCGCCGGCGCCGTTGCGGCGAGTCGGCGCTGACACCACACCGGACAGACTCGGATGGGTATTCAGTTCAAGTCGGCTCCGGCGGTTGCAATGCCCTTTTGGACCGACGCAAGATCGCCGATCTCCCGGGCGAGGATCAGGCAGAGCTTGGCGAGGAACAAAGTTTCCTTGTCCGGGCCTGCGGTGTCTATCGCAACCGCGAGCAGATCGTAGACCTTTTCGAGGTCCTCGAAAGAAAGGCTGGTGTTCAATGTACCGTTCGTCTCGCTCATCCTTTACCTCGGGATAGCGCAGTCGAGAGGGCGTCTTCTATTTCATCGGCCCGGGCGGCAAGCCACCGCGCCGCCACGTGGCGGTCGGGCCGAAGAAGATAAAAGCTGCCGTCGTTTGCTGCATACGCGTCAAAAATACGACCTTCACCGTCCACGATCACCGTGACCGCGTTCTGGAGCAGGCTTTTCCTCGAGATCGCAAGAAGCGAAAAATTGCTATCGATCGCTGCGAGCCTCCCGGAGAGTTTCAATATGTCGCTCGGTATCGTTTCGCGCTCGACGAAATAAAGGCCTTTAAATCCCAGTCCGAGATAATCGAGGAGAAAACCGCCGTTGCCCGCTTTGCGATTCATCGCAGCGGAGCCGGCCTTGATTCCTCCCGTGAATTCCCTGTCCCTGTGACGGTAACTGGTAAGCGGGCTGCCGCTGTAGGTGTAGGGGACTACCTGCCGGGGATCGGCAAACCGCCTGGCAAACTCCTGCGTCAGCGCCAGCTGCAGCACTGCTTTGCGCATCACGGCGTAACCGCGAGTGGGCGGCGTCATGAAGCGTGAACTCTTGCCGGCGTTCCTGAAGACATCCAGCGTCGCGCCCCGGCGTTCCGCCGTGAAGCTGTCAAGCAACTCCTCACCGGCCTGGCCGTCGAGGACATACGCCAACTTCCATGCAGCGTTCATCGCATCGTCGAATCCGTTGTTCAGGCCGCGCACACCGAAGATCGGGACAATGTGTGCCGCGTCGCCGATGAACAGGACGCGCCCGTGCCGGTAATCGTCCAGGCACAGGGTGTTGGCGGTATAAATGCTCCACCACTCCAGCTCCCAGGGGCCCGCATGGCCGAGCATGTTCAGAATCGCCTGAACCCGGGCGCGCACGTTGTCTTCCGCTATCGCCTCATCCGCCTGTTCGGACGGCCGTAACTGCCAGTCGACGCGCCAGATATCGTCCGGCTGCCGGTGAACCAGAATAGTTGATTCAGGATTGGCCTCGGACTCGAAAAACGAGCGCCGCTCCGTCGGGAAATCGTGATCCATACGTACATCGGCAATGACGTAACGTCCCGGCAAATTTTCACCGGCCAGCCGCAGGCCGAGTGTTTTCCGGATCCTGCTTGCCGCACCATCGGCGGCGAGTAAATAGTCGCTGCGCAATACGTACTCGCCTTCCGGAGTCGCAACGGTCAGCCGTACTTCGCCCTCACCGTTGGCCACATCTGTTACGGCGCTCTGCCAGCGAAGGTCGATCATGTCGGCAAACTCTGCGGCCCGCTCGGCCAGGTACTGCTCGATGTACTGCTGCTGGATGTTGTACATCGGCAGGTAGCGATCCTGGTCGGAGTGCGGCATTTCCAGGCGGTAAATCAGCTTGTCGCGGTAATAGCAGCGCCCGCGCGTCCAGCCCAGCGCTTTGTTTTCGAAGCGTGCAGCCACGCCGAGCTGCTGCAGCGTCTCGAAACTGTTGCGGGAGACGCAGATTGCGCGACTGCCGTTGTTCAGCGTGTCCTTCTCGTCCAGCAGAACGCATCGTATACCGCGGCGCGCGAGTTCGATGGCCGCGGCAAGTCCGACCGGCCCTGCGCCGGCCACGGCAACTCGATGGCGATCGCTTTCGCCAGCCATTTCCGGGGGACGCACGAAGTCGAATTTCGGATAGCTGAAGTAAAGCGATTCGAGCTCGCCCCGGCCCGCCGGTCTCATGCGGATACCCCGTTTTCGAAGCCTCGGTCGTCGGCCCGTTTCAATGCCCTAGATCGAAGCGCGCTACTGTGCAGCCGACGGCGAAGATGGGCAGATCGGCCGTGTAGAACTTGAGCGTTCCCGGGCTCCGCGCCGCCGCGGCAGCTGCAATGTAGGTGCGTATCTCGAAACCGCCCTGCCCCGCCTCGCGATACGTATCGGTATCGTCATAACTCAGCAACGCCTCCTGGTCCTGGCTCATCAAACGCTCGAGAAACGTTTGGTCCCAGGTTTCGTTGATCCTCCCTGAATCGGGGGTGGCCGGCCAGTGCGAGATCCCGCCGGTGCCGACCAGCGCGATGCGTTCCGGCAGCGCATCGCAGGCGCGCCGCAATGCCTCGCCGAAGGCCCATGCACGGTGCAAGGGCGTGAGCGGCGGACCCTGACAGTTGATGTTTACCGGGATGACCGGCAAATCATAGCGCGGCGTCAGGAAATGGAGCGGCACCATGATGCCGTGATCGAACTTCCATTCCTCGGCGTAGGCGACATCCACCGTCTGCATGATTTCCTTCACGAGCGCCAGCGCAAGCTCCGGCGAGCCCGCGATTTCGCGGCGCTCGATCCCGAGCCAGCCGGGGTCCTCGATCGGCCCCTGATGCTTCTCGCCGGTGCCGACGCAAAACGCCGGCATGTTGTTCATGAAAAAGTTGGCGAAATGTTCGGCTGCGATGACGACGATCGCCGTGGGCTGCGCCGCCTCGATCTGACTGCGTTCCTGGTCGAGCGCCGCGTAGAACTCGTCGCGCAGCGATTTGTTCTGCACCAGCTCCGCGCGCCCGGTAATGCCCGGAGCATGACTGCAGACGCCGGCGTAAACGAGTGTCATCGCCGGGGCTCCTCTTCGGTAAAGCTCGTGCCGCCGCCGGTCATTGCGTATACGCCGGCGCGCACCGGCCCGTGCTGGCGCACACCCTCGCGCATCCGCTCGAGATAGTCGAACCACTCGATCCCGAGAAAAGCCGCGTAATGCATAAGAATCTGGCCATTCACCCCGAGCACGTACAGGAGGCCGATGTCGCCATTCATGAGCGCGCTTCGCTCCTCGTCTGTGAGATCGTAACGGTCCAGGAGCGGCTCTGCATTGTCGCGGCATTGCTGCTGCACGCCCGCATCGCGATTCAGCGAGTACAGAAATTTCTGCACCTGGTAGAGGCTCATGCGCTGCCCAATACGGGCACCCGGTGCGTACCCAGTGCCACGCAAACGTTTTTCGTTTCCATGTAAAAATCGAAGCTGTAGTCGCCGCCGTCGCGGCCGATACCGCTCGCTTTCATGCCGCCGAAGGGCGCCGGCAAATGCCGGTTATTTTCGGAGTTGATCCAGATCATTCCCGCCTCCAGGTTCCTGGCCAGGCGGTGCCCGCGACCGACATCGGAAGTCCAGACATAGGCCGTCAGTCCGTAGGCCACGTCATTCGAAAGCCGTACAGCTTCCGCTTCGTCCGTGAAGCTGATCGCCGTCAGCACCGGGCCAAAAATTTCTTCCTGCGCAATCTTCATGTCGTTCCGCGCACCGGTGAACAGCGTCGGTCGCACGTAATTACCGCCGCCGTCGTCAACGGTCGCGCCGCCCGCGGCGATGCGCGCCCCCGCCGCCTCGGCGATATCGAAGTAACTCGTCACCTTATCGAAATGCCGGCGGTGCACCAACGGCCCGATCTCTGTCGCCGGATCCAACGGATGACCGACCTTCAGCCGCTTCACACGTTCGGTGAGCGCGCGGATGAACTCGTCCTCGATCGACCTCTGCACCAGTAACCGGCTGGACGACGTACAGCGCTCGCCGTTCAGGCTGTAAATCATGAACACAACAGCGTCCAACGCTCGCTCCAGATCCGCGTCATCGAACACGAGGACCGGGTTCTTGCCGCCCAGTTCGAAGTGCACGCGCTTAAGCGTGTCGGCGCCCTGGTGCATGATACGGCGCCCCG
>JBBDSK010000073.1:0-9096 GCA_040904985.1 Woeseia sp.
GTCGCAAAGCGACTCCCCTGTTTCGTTAAATGCCCTTCTCGGGCGTTCGAGGTAAATCCTCGGGTTCGACAAATTCGCCGGGAGCGATTTTGGACGCGCTTCAGCGCGCCCGAAGGGCGGCGCACATGGATGTGCGCCGTCTATCCCCTTGGGGACGCCATGGGACGCGCCTAGTTCTTTTGCCGTACCCCGGTCCGGGGAAGATGCAGCGTGAAAGTCGTCCCATTGCGGCGATCGGAGGCGATTTCGATGCTTCCGCCATGCGCTACGGTGATTTGGTTCACCACGTAGAGCCCCAGGCCGACGTGTCCGTTGAAATCCTCTCCATCGTCCTCGGGTGGAGTGCGCTTGAAAGGCTCGAAAATGTTTCGCTGTTTGGCCAAAGGAATGGCTCTTCCCTCGTTATGCACCGACACTACAACCTCGTCGGCCTTGGCTTCACAACGTAATGTCACAATGTTACGACGCTTGCCATATTCGAGCGCGTTCTTAACCAGGTTGGACAGGGCCTGATGCAAGCGGTGCTCATCCCATCGGCCTGTTATTCTGCGCGCGCACTTCAGCAGGATTCTATCGGGATGGCTGTGCTCGAAGTCCTGCGCGACTGCCTGGCAGACATCAGCCAGGTTGCACCGTCCAAGCGAAAGCGGGATCTGCTCACCCAACCGGGTTCGACTGAAGTCCAGAAGGACGGCTATCATCTCCGACATTCGTTCTGCGGACCTGCTAATGCGACTGGTGCACTCGCGCATTAGCTCCAGATCGTCGCTTATCTTCGCCACTTCCGCTGTAGATATGATGGTATTCAACGGATTTCTCAGGTCATGCCCCAAGACGCCGACGAAAATATCTCTCGATCGCTCAAGCCTGCCGTTAAACCATTTGATAGCTTCTGTCAGCGACTGATCCATCGCTTCGTTGAAACGCGCAAGATCATCTGACGTTTCAGCATCCGAAGATTTAGAAGAGGTTAACCACCTGGCCGTCACGTCAGAGCGCAATGCTCTGTATTCGGCTACTAACTGGTCCAGAGTAAATCCAGCAGCCAGGCGCTCGGTTGCGTGCCTCTGCGCCGGCTCGGTTAGCTCGGGTGATGTGCCGGATAATCCGCCGCGTGATTTCTTGCGACGGTCGTGAGCGGTCCGCGGATGATCCATCTCCCGGACTACGGCGCGTAGTATGGCTTCCGCCGCGTCTCGAAGTCCTGACTTGTCCAGGTCGTTCGCGGCAGGTGAGCAAGTGTCCGCAAAGGCTTGCCACTCCGTTAGCAGCCGCTCCATGTTCGCATCGATGAATTTCGATAGTCTCAGCGTTGTCTTCCTTACGACGGCAGTTCCTGCGCCGATCTCGTTATTCATTGGTACATCGGGCAGAACGGCAACGACGATAATCCACCGCTGACCATATTTAGTCAAATTGTCCCCCTGCAGCTTTAGCTTGACCGGCCCCTCCAATTGCGCCAGATTACGATGTATGGACGATTTCGATCACAGCGCCCGAGCGGCCTGTGGTCGAGCAAGCAGGCGCTTGCTCGCCGGGGCGCAGGATCGATCCCCGGTACCTCAACCCGAAGAGGGAGTGGATCATGGGCCGTATCGTCGCGTTTGTTTATGGCGTCCTTGCCTACACCGTATTTTTCCTTACGTTTCTCTATCTCATAGGCTTCGTAGGCAACCTCCTGGTGCCGAAGAGTATCGATACCGGTGCGGTAACGAGTACGGCGGCCGCATTCCTCATCAACTTCGGACTTATCGCACTCTTTGGCGTGCAGCACTCCGTCATGGCTCGCCCGGGCTTTAAGGCCGTCTGGACCCGGATTGTACCGACGTCGATCGAGCGGTCGACTTACGTATTACTGGCGAGCCTGATTCTCATTCTGCTGTTCTGGCTGTGGCGTCCAATGGGTCAGATTATCTGGGATATCCAGGCAACCTGGGCCCAGTATGTTATGTGGGCGATCTTCTTCGGCGGATTCGGGCTGGTGTTGCTGTCGACTTTCGTCATCGACCATTTCGATCTTTTCGGTCTGCGCCAGGTGATGCTGAACCTTCGGCAGAAGTCCTACACCCACAAAGACTTCAAGGTGGCATTGTTTTACCGCTTTGTGCGCCATCCGCTGTATACCGGTTTCATCATGGCATTCTGGGGCGCGCCCCGGATGACCTTGGGCCATCTGCTGTTCGCGGCGGGCATGACGGCTTACATCCTGATTGCTATTCGATATGAAGAACGCGACCTGGTGATGTTCCACGGCGACGATTACGCGAAATATCGTGCCAGGGTTCCGATGCTCTTTCCGCGCTTCGGACGCCCACACGCGGCAGTAAAAAGCCCCAAACCGGCACAGCCGGGCCACTGATGCGGCAAAGGATCTCCAAAGTGGGCCGATTTCCCGCCGTCGCACGACTGCAGGGATGCAGGAGGTAGAGCAACGCATGGAGCAGTTGCCGAGTAGATCAGTCCTAAGTCCGACAGGCTGCCAGGCCGCGCGGGGCTATTCAAAGCGCCCGCCGATGCCGACATAAATCGACTGCGGTTCGCCCGGATTCAGGATCGCGTCACTCACTGTCGCCGCAGCGCGCACGCTGTGGCTGGCAACGTAGTCTTCGTCCAGGACGTTGACGAGTTGGCACCAGACGCTCCAGCGTTCGTTCGACCATCCGCCGCGCAGTCCCAGGAGGGAATAGGCGCCGATCCTGTAGCTGTTATCGAAATCGGCAAATCGCTCGCCGACCCGCTCGAAGGTCGGGCCGATATAGTAGCCATCCGCGCGGCGGTAAATGGCTTCACCGCGAATGGCGTAGCGAGGTGCCGCCGGCAAGCGGTTGCTGCCGTACGTCTCGTCGTCGTCGAAGGTGAACTCGTTGACGGTGAGGCTCACCATCGGCTCCAGCCGGTAATCGCCGGAGCTGCCGACTGCTACGCTGGACATCAGGGTGGCCTCGAGGCCGGCGTGGACGGTATCGTCGATGTTGGTGACCAGGCTGGTGCCGGGAGCCCCCGGATCCTCGACCGCCAGGATTTCCTCGTCGATGGCCGCGTAATACAGGGAGAGGTCCCAGCCCCAACTGCTGGCAAGGCCGAAGTCCCGGCTGCCCCGGGTGCCGATCTCCAGCACCGATCCTTTCATTGCCTCGAGAGTGGCGTCGCCGCCCGCGACATTGTCCTGGAGCTGGTAGTTGGTGGGGGGTTCGAACAAACGGCTGAGATTGGCGAACAGGCTGACGTCATCGTCCAGGTCGTAAACGACACCGAGGCGCGGGTTGAGACTGGCGTAATCGTCACGCGGGTTGGTAATTACATTTTTCTCGACGCCGGTATGGCGCACCTCGCGGTCGGCCGATACGAGCTGCGCTCCGAGCACAAGCGTCAGCCGGTCATTGAGGCGCCAACGGTCCATGGCAAACGCCTCGAGCAAGGACGCATCGTTGTCAATGACGGTGCTGAGCCCGTTCCGCCGGCCGTGAAGATTCCTGTAGTGCCCGCCGCTGACCCTGCTTTGGCCATAGTGGAAGCCGTACAGGAGGTCATGTTGCCCGATCTGGTGGTCGTATCTGAAGACCATACCGACATCGCGGTGCTCCGTGTCGATCAGCAGGCTGAAGACCTCGACCGGCGGCTGGGGGCCCGAACCGTCGAAGTCCACCATCACTCGATCCACAATCGGGTGATAAAGACTCTGTTCCTCGACCGAGAAACCGATGACCAGTTGTCGGTTCCCGTCGATGCGAATACTCGTGTTGTTCGCGAGCCGCCAGGTGTCGACGTTCTTCTGGTAATGACCGGAGATTGCTGAAGGATTTGCCTGGTCGGGATCGGCTTCTATTTGTGCGCGGGTGAGTGCTCCCGGGAATTCCTGGTCGTTCCGGAGCCAGGTTCCGTAGAACCGGGTTTCGACCTTATCGGACAACTGCCAACCCAGATTGCCGTACGCGCCCAGCCGGTCCTGCTCGTTGTGCTGGCGAAAGCCGCTCCATTGCTTGCTCTCAACGGTCAGCAAGCCGTCCAGGCCGGCATCGAAGCTGCGGCCGGCGGTGATGCGCGCCAGCCTCTGCCGGTGACTGCCGGCGTTCAGCAGGACCTCGACACCCGGATTCTCACGGGCCGTTATCGAAACGAAGTTAATGGCGCCGCCCAGCGTGCTCGCGCCGTACTTCATCCCATTGGCTCCGCGAGCGACCGTCGCGTGCCTCGCGCTTAGCGGGTCCACGACGCGGTTGTGATTGTTCCCGTCCGCGGTCGTGATCGGCAACCCGTCCTGCAATATTTTGATGCCGTTCATGTCGTAGTCGGTGGCATCGAGGTTGGAGCCGCGGCTGGAGAGAAAAATGGTGTCGTTGCCGCTCGCGCTGGCGGACCACACGCCCGGCACGTAACGCAGGACGTCCGCCAGGCTGGAAACGTTGCGCTCGCGGTAGTCGTCCATGTCGAGCAGGTCGATGCCGCCGGGCGTCAGTGCCGCCTCGGCGCGCGCGGACTCCATATCAGTCTGGGTCCCCACGACAACGATGCGGTCGAGGGGCGCGGCTTCGCCCGTGTCCGTCGTTTGCGCCGCTGCGGCGCTGCTAAAAAACAAGATAAGAAGCGGCGCGATTGCGTCCACGCCATGCTGTCGAATGTTCATGTATCAGCCTCATATACTGCATTGGCGTCCGCACCGGAGGACATCCGGAAGTGGAAGCACAACAAAGGGAAACGCAGCGAGCCGCTGCGCTATGCGTCGAGAGACTGAGGCTTTGGCGGGGCTCGCGCATCGTATGAAAGGACAACGGCGGAGCGTATAGAGACGTTGTCGCCGAACGCTGGCAGCGCCGGCCGCAGGTGATCTACGGCAAAGGCAAGCTCGGTCGCAGGTGCGGACGAGCCGAACACGAAGCCGAACGGGCAGAACTTCCAGATGTCCGCCGCATCATTCGCGGCGTGGCCGTGATGATCGTCCGGCGCGGCATCGGTGGCATCCGTGAACGTGCTGCTGAAGAAGCCGTCGGGACAAAGAACAAAAGGTCCGCCCTCAGCAAGCGGGGCCGGCATGTATCCGGCGGGCATGACGACGCGAACCGCCAGTCCGAGGAAGGCCAGGCAGATAAGATTCGCTCGACGTCTCTCGCTGATTCCGGTCGTCACAATGCCATTACCCTTTGCACGTAAGGGCACTCTAACACCGGACTCGCGTTAACTCAGCTACGCTTACCGATGAAACCACTAATCTTACGAGCTGGGCTCCTTAACGATGAGCGTGTTGACGAAACTCGAGTTCGAGCAGCAGCGTTTGCGGCTCCACGGGATGGAAATGAATGTCGGCCACCGGCGCGGCTTCACCGGCCAACTGCGATTCGAAGAAGTAGGTGATGTCATTGTCGTCGGCGTCAAAGAGGTTGAATGCTGCCAGCGACAGCTCGAGGTTCGGGGTGATGAGGAAACCGATCTCTGCGTTGAGCAGGGTCGTCGAGGCCGAGCGCAGGCTGCCGGATTCATCCAGCGGCGCGTCACCCAGATGGCGCAGCCGCGCGCCGGCGCGCCAGGGGCCTTCGGGGTTCCAGGTCAGGCCGAGGGAGGCAGTGTTGTCGACTGCGTTCGGAATCCGGTCGCCATTCTCGAATCGCGCATGGCTCAGCGAAACGTCGACGTCGATCAGCAGCGAGTCACGTACCGCGTAAAAAATGCCGAGTTCCACGCCGCGCCGCCGGCTCGCGCCGCTCGTCTCGGTCGTGCCGGCGTCGCCGACGAACACGAGCTCCGAGTCGAGTTCGAGCCACCATAAATCCGCGGTGAGTTGCAACCCGGGAAGCGGCGCCGTGCGCACGCCGACATCCAGCGCATCCGCAGTCGCCAGCGGATCGACCGGCTGCAGCGGTGTAACGCCATCGGTTGGATCGACACGGATGGTGGTGCCGCGGGCGTCGTTGCTGTGAAAGCCGCGGCCGGCGTTGATGAATATCTCGGTCTCCGAAAACGGGCCGAAGACCAGGCTCAGCTTCGGGCTCGCAAGAGTCTTGCTGGCGCTCCCCGAATTGGCCGCAATGTTGCTGTTGACGTTGAACAGATAGCGGTCAGCGCGGACGCCGATGACGCTACGCAGCCACGGCGTCAAACCAAGGTCCAGTTCGGCCCACGCCGCGTAGCTCGTTTCTTTTACCGCGTCGCTTCGCAGCGTTGCAAGCCGACGACGCTCGACGGTGCGGAACAGACCGACGGTATCGATGTCGTCGCGCCGGATCTGTATACCGGCTTCCAGGCCGGATTCCGTGCCGATCATGAGCGGCAGATGATAATGACCTTCGACTCCGTAAATGCGCCGGGAATCGAACTGCTCAAACTGGTCCCCGTTCACGGGATCGTCGAGAAAATAGGTAAAATTGGAATAGAGGTTTAGCCCGTAGTCGATTGCATAGCCGGAGACGTTCCAGTGTCCATCGCTCGTTGGACGACGCAAGTCGAACGACAGGCTGTAACGGTCCGAGTTGCCGCCGAGCGTTGGATCGATGAAGCCGAAGCGGTCGACAAGACCGCTTTGGACGGCGCGCAGCGGCACCTGGTCGGTCGATGTCCAGCTCGCATCATAGGCCATCGCGGACATCGTCAGGCCATCGATCGAGTCGCCGAGTTGGAAGCGCGCCAGTGCCTTCACCGTGCGAGCATCTTCCGGCAGCACCCAGGGCCCGTCGCGGTTCGAATAGTCGACGCCGAGCAGCAGCGTGCCGCCGGCCGACTCCAGCGACCCTGCATAGAGTCCGCGGTAATCACCGTTCTGCTCGACGCCGATCTTCATGAGCGCGCCTTCGAGGTCGTTTCTATAACTCAAGTCGGCGGAACCGGCCGCGGAAAAATCGCCGACCTTCGCGTAATGCGGACCCTTGCGATAATCGATACGCCCGATGAGTTCGGGGATCAAAAAGTTAACGTCCGTGTAGCCCTGGCCGTGCGCATGGCTGCGCATGTTCACGGGCATGCCCTCGATGCGGGTCGCAAAGTCAGTGCCATGATCCAGATTGAAGCCGCGCAGAAAATACTGGTTGGCTTTGCCGCTGCCGCTGTGCTGTGTGACGATGAGCCCCGGCACGAATTCGAGCAGCTCGCCCGGGCGCGACACCGGCCTGTTGTCGAGCTGCTGCTGTGTGACCATTCCTTGCGTGGCCGATACGGCGACGCCCAAGAGGCCGCGGCGTTCCGCCGTGACGACAATCTCCTCGATGTCGCTGCCGGGCAGCCCGCCGGCAAAGGCGGGTGCAGCCCCGATGAGTCCCGCGAGCCACCAATATCTCGTCATCGTGTTCTGTTCTCCTAGCCAAATGTTCGAGGCGAAGTATACAGGAGCCATGCCAGCAACTTCGGTGACGATTTGGTTCACCCGCTTGTGCTCCGCTCGTAGAGCCAGACGGCGGCGAGCAGCGCGACGGCAGAAATCCTGGCGGTAGCGCAAAAAACGGCATTGCCGGCGCTGGGAACGGGATGGAGTGACGGCAAGGTCGCTCTCAATGGAAGTGTCAACGGAAGTACGCTTCAGGACGCGTCGTGTGCGAACATTAACGCACGATGACGCCGTCAGAAAAGGAATTCGAGGAGACCCGCAGGCTTGGGCGGACCGTTGATGATCTGGTCGGCCTTACCACCCTGTCCAGCGAGTGGATCGAGCTTGGCGCGGCGGAATTCGCCGACAGCCTGGCGACTGCGCTGCTGACCACCCTGTCGCTCGAACTGGTATACATCTGTCTGCCCGACCGCACTGTGGATGACGACGTTGTGGAAGCGCTTTGCAGTCGGCCCCTGCCCGGGTCCGACGGCGTGAGCCTCGAAACAGTGAAGACGTCTCTTGCCCCCCTGCTCGTGACCCCCGGCCGCGAATCGACCACTACGGTTCCCGACTGGCTCGGGAGCGGGGCGCTGCAGGTTGCCGTCAATCGCTTTGGTGTCACCCACGATAGCGGCCTCCTCTTTACCGGCTCCCGCAATGTTGGCTTTCCTGGTAGGCGGGAGCGGGCGCTGCTCTCTGTTGGCGGCAATCTGGCCGCGATGGTCGTGCAGCGGCAGCGAGTGGAGGACAGGGTACGGCAAAGCGATGCAGGGAAGATCGCCATTCTGGAGACAGCCCTCGATTGCATTATCACCATGGATCACGAAGGCAGGGTGGTCGAGTTCAACCCGGCAGCGGAAACGACCTTCGGCTACCGTCGCGCGGAGGTAGTCGGGCGTCAGCTTGTCGACCTGATCGTCCCGGAAGCCCTCAGAGAGAGGCATCAGCGCGGCATGGAGCGCTACCTCGCAACCGGCGAGGCGACGGTTCTCGGACGGCGGCTCGAAATTTCTGCCCTGCATGCTGACGGGACGGAATTCCCGGTCGAACTCGCCATCACCCGAATCCCGACCGACGGGCCGCCTCTTTTTACCGCCTACCTGCGAGACATCAGCGATCGAGCCCGCGAAGAGAGCCACCGCAGCGCGGCGAAGGGTTGCCAGGGCGCGCCTGGATGACCGGAAAATCGGAATGGCTGCTCGATGCGGTGAAGGCGGCTAATTTTCCGCGGGCTGCATCGGCGGCCAGGGAGGGGCTGCACGGGGCATTCGCCTGTCCGTTGATCGCGGGCGGCGCGACCTTGGGCGTCATCGAGTTTTTCAGTAAGCGGATCCGGGAGCCGGATCCGCGCCTTCTGGAAACCATGGCAACACTCGCGGGTCTGATCGCACACTTTATTGAGCGGACGCGGGCTGAAGATGAACTGCGTGAGAGCGAGGAAAAGCTACGTCTGCTGGCCGACACGATCCCGCAGCTGGCGTGGATGGCCGGGCCGGACGGACGTATCTTCTGGTTCAATCGCCGCTGGTACGAGTACACCGGTACCACACCTGATCAGATGGAGGGCTGGGGTTGGCAATCCGTTCATAACCCGCATGTGCTGCCGAAGGTGCTGGAGCGCTGGCAGCAATCCATCGTGAGCGGTGAACCGTTCGACATGGTGTTCCCGCTCAAGGGTGCAGACCAACAGTTCCGCCCCTTCCTCACACGGGTCAGCCCGTTGCGGGATCAGGAGGGCCGCATCCGCTACTGGTGCGGTACCAACACCGACATCAGCGAGAAGCCGACTCCCTTGCCACGTTGCT
>JBBDSK010000074.1:0-9073 GCA_040904985.1 Woeseia sp.
GCCACGAAAGATCGCGCGCGACAATGATCCATTATGGACGACGGGGTACACTAGATATCCAGTTGGCGCACCGGCCGAACCTCAATGCTGCCGACCCGCGCCGGCGGAATTTTGGATGCAAGCTGAATCGCTTCGTTGAGATCTCTGGACTCGATCAGGTAGAAACCCGCCAGCTGCTCCTTGGTTTCCGCGAACGGGCCATCGGTGACGAATACGTTGCCGTTGCGTACCCGGACTGTGGCCGCCGTGCTTACCGGTTGCAGCGCTTCGGCAGCCACGCTGTGCCCGCTTTCGGCCAGTACCTGCCCGTAGGCATGGCACTCGCTATCCTCCGGGCCATCCGGCAGGGAATGGAGCTTGCTTTCGTCGCAGTAGACGAGACACAAATATTTCATCGTTCCTCCGGATCAATAGTGGCTCTTTCCCGGATAGTCGTCCGGCCTGGCGGCAAATCGACTGCGCAACACTACGCTATACAATACCCGTCGAATATTTATTGTAGAAGAATCGGGTGCTGTCCGTTCGACCAGGCGCTGATTTCCTGCGGGTACCATGAGCAAAGAAGCCGAAAATATGCGCAGGACCGTGGACGCCGTTTACCGCGCGGAATCACGCGCGGTGCTGGCGACGTTGATTCGTCTGCTCGGAGGTTTTGAGCCGGCCGAAGAGGCCCTGCACGACGCCTTTACGGCGGCCATGGAACAATGGGGGCGTGACGGCGTGCCGGCGAACCCCCGCGCCTGGCTGATCTCCGCCGGGCGTTTCAAGGCTATCGACCGGATGCGGCGCAGCGCCCGCTTAAGAACGGTGCAGGGCGAGCTGGCCATGCAGATGGAGGGCTCAACAAGCGAAGACGGGCTGGAGGTGGACGAGGTCGAGGACGATCGCCTGCGGCTCATTTTTACCTGCTGCCATCCCGCGCTGCCGCCGGATGCGCAGGTTGCGCTGACGCTGCGGGAAGTCTGCGGCCTGACCACCGAGGAAATTGCGAGCGGCTTCCTCAGCGGCCCGTCAACCATTGCGCAGCGGATTGTCCGTGCGAAACGCAAGATTCGCGACGCGGGCATACCTTACGAAGTGCCTGCGCAGGCCGATCTTCCCGAACGGCTCGCGAACGTTCTCCGGGTTATCTACCTGGTCTTCAACGAGGGGTATTCCGCCTCGGCCGGCGAGCGGCTGACCCGCGCCGACCTCTCGACTGAGGCCATACGGCTGGGCAGGCTTCTCGTCAAGCTTCTGCCGGAGCCGGAGGCGGCCGGCTTGCTGGCGCTCATGCTGCTGAATGACTCCCGCCGCGGGGCCCGCATGTCCACTGACGGCGAACTGGTGCTGCTGGACGAGCAGGACCGAAATCTCTGGAGCAGGGAACAGATCGACGAAGGCTCGGCGCTGGTCCGGCAGGCGCTGATGTCGCGCCGCTTCGGCGCCTACACGCTGCAGGCGGCCATTACGGCCGTGCATGCCGCCGCTGCGGATGCCGCCTCGACAGACTGGGCGGAGATTGAGGGTTTGTATCGTGTATTACTGCAGGTGGAGCCATCGCCGGTGGTGGAGCTAAACCATGCCGTGGCGGTGGCGATGCTGAAGGGGCCGGAAGCTGGCCTGACGCTGATCAGCGCGATACTCGATCGCGGGGATTTGGCCGACTATCACCTGGCGCATGCGGCGCAAGCGGATCTCAACCGGCGACTTGGTCGAACCGGTGAGGCGCGAGCTGCCTATGAGCGCGCCCTGACCCTCGCGAAGCAGGAGCCGGAGCGAAGATTCCTGAAGCAACGCCTGGCGGGACTCTCGGATGGATGAGAACCTGGCGTGATCGCCGGTGAACAGCTCGAGTGACCCGGAAGCAGGTCGGCGCCGGGAGGCGCCACCGTCAACCAGCGCACCAGGTCACCCGACTTTTGGCTTCTCGATCGCGTCTTGCTCCACTGGCTGTGAAAGATTGTCCAACAACGATCGGCAGTCTCCAATGCTATGCTGCATCGTGTGGCGCTTCAGGGCCTCATGCCTATCAAAGAAAGGAGGTTCCATGGTGCAGGTACCCGATCCGAGTTCGTTATTGGACCTGTCGGGCAAGGTTGCGATTGTCACCGGCGCGAGCCAGGGAATCGGTGCCAGCATCGCGCGCCGGTTTGCCGAAGCGGGCGCCTCTGTCGTGGTTCATTACCGGCGCAGCGACACTGGGGCGGCGGAGGTGGAAGCGTCTGTAAAGGCAGCCGGTGGCGAGGCGCTTTGCGTTCAGGCAGAGCTGGGTCATGCCTCGGCAGTGAACGAGATGATCGATCAGGCGCTGGAGCGTTTCGGCCGGCTGGACATCCTGGTGAACAATGCCGGCATGTTCCCGACACAGACGCTGCTCGACATGCAGCAAAGCGACTGGCGCGAAATGTACGAGTCCGTCGTCGACACGACCATGCTTTGCACGCAGGCGGCGGCGAGGCAAATGAAATCCTCCGGCGGCGGCGCCATCGTCAACATCGGATCGATCGGAGCCGTTCATCCGGCCCGCGACCACAGCCATTACAACAGCGCAAAGGCCGCCGTCGTGATGTTCACCCGATCTGCCGCGCTTGAATTCGGCCGCTACGGTATCCGTGTGAATACCGTTTCGCCCGGGCTCATTGCCAGGCCCGGGATCGAAAAGGAGTGGCCGGACGGAGTCGCGCGCTGGCAGACGAAGGCCCCGCTCAGGCGGCTGGGCGAGCCGGAAGACGTGGCGGACGCCTGCCTGTTTCTCGCTTCGTCGGCCGCGCGCTGGATCACCGGGCATAACCTGATCGTCGACGGCGGCATCACTTCAGCCGCGATTTACTGACGCGGTCTGTTGTTACGCCGCGTCGTGAAAAATGATGCCAAGCGTCCGACGGTGGCCACTCTGCACGCGGCTCACACCGTGGCGCATGTTGACCCGATAGTACCCTCGCGCCCCTTTGACCGGCCGCTGATGAACTGCAAAAACGACAGCGTCACCCTTTGCCAATGGCACCACCTGGACCCGCGATTGCATTCGCGGGCGTTGCTCCGTAAGCACGAATTCTCCGCCATGGAAGTCGGTCTGCGGCTGCGATAGCAGGATTGCAATCTGTAGCGGGAAGACGTGTTCGCCGTAAAGATCCTGGTGCAGGCAGTTGTAGTCACGCGCGGCATAGTCAAGCATAAGGGGCGTGGGGCGACATTGGCCGGTGTCGTGACAGCGGGCAAGGAAGTCCGCATGCACTTGCGGATAACGAACCTCAACCCGCATGGCCTCGTTCCAGCGGTTGGCAACGCGAGCCAGCTGCGGCCAGGTGGCGTCCCTCAGCTCTTTTACGATACCCGGCAGCGGATAACGGAAATACTTGTACTCTCCCTTGCCGAACCCGTGCCGGGACATGATGACGCGGCTGCGAAAATGGTCATCGTCCTCGTAGAGCCGGGCCACCGCGTCACATTCATCATGGCTCATCAGCTGCCGGGCCATGGCAAAGCCGTCAGCATCCAGCCCCTGGCACATCCGCTCCCAGGTATTGCCGTCAAGCCTGTCGACAACCGACTCCGGGTGATGCGCCTGGGCAAGCTCGCTCAACGCGCCGCCTCACGCCTCAGCAACGATTCCTTGCGCTCGATACCCCAGCGGTACCCCGATAGCGCGCCATCGTTTCGAATTACGCGATGGCAGGGAATGGCTACCGCGAGCCGATTGGCTGCACAGGCCTGTGCGACAGCCCGGGCGGAGCCGGGAGCGCCGATGCGCCTGGCGATATCCGTATAACTCGCTGTGGCACCTGGGCCGATGTCCCGGAGCGCCTGCCATACGCGCTCCTGGAAGGCTGTACCGCGTATGTCCAGAGGCAAATCCAGTCCGATGCCCGGCGATTCGACGAACCCGACGACGGTTGCGACAAGTCGCTCGAATGCGGCATCTCCTCCGATCAGCCTTGCCCTGGGGAACTGGTCCTGCAGGCTGCGCGCCAGGGTCTCGGGATCGTCTCCAAGAAAAATGGAGCACACGCCGCGCTCGCTTTTCGCAACGAGGATGGACCCGAGGGCGCATTCGCCCACGGCGAAGCGGATCACCGTTCCGACGCCGCCGGTGCGGTAGGCGCCCGGCGTCATTCCGAGCATCTCCGCGGCGCTTTCGTAAAAGCGGCCACTCGAGTTGTACCCGCTGTCGTACATCGCGTCCGTCACCGAGCGCGACTGCGTAAGTTCGGCGCGGACACGGCGCGCCCGATGTGCCTTGGCCCAGGCTTTGGGGGTCAATCCCGTTACCGATTTGAAGATGCGGTGAAAGTGCCCGGCACTGATGCCCGCAGCCTTCGCCAGCGTCTCGAGGTCAGGGGCGCGAGCGGACGCTTCGATGAGGCGGCAGGCCTCGGCCACACGGGTGGCCTGTTGTTCGGCCCGCGTCGCCTGCTCCGGCTTGCAACGCTTGCAGGGTCGGAACCCGGCCCGCTCGGCCTCGTCCCGCGTTGCGAAGAACGTGACGTTTTCTCTCCGAGGCCGGCGCGCCGGACAGGTGGGACGGCAGTAAATTCCGGTGCTGGTGACGCCGTAGCAGAAACTCCCGTCCGCCGTCGGATCCCGCGAAACGACCGCCTGCCAGCGGCAGGCATCCTCGCGGGCGACGGGCTGCTGTTTTTGGCTGGTCATGCGCATTAGTCTGATCCTCGCAGATTTTGAATGCACGCAGGCTAGCGAAAATAGCCCCTGGCCCGATATCCGGATCTTGCGGCCAAACCGCTGCGAATCAGCTTTTGAACGACAGGAGTTGGGGAAGCACCAGCTCGAGGGCTTGGCGCAGAACCGACGGATCGATGTCCGGGTCGCGAATGGAGCGGACCGCCAGTCCCCCCAGGAAGCAGCGAAGCGCAAAGGCCCGGGCAGTGATCTCGTCGCCGGCCGGTTCGCGGCCCTCTTTGCGCGCTGCCTGCGCAAGCCAGCCATTGAAATCGCCGCCGGTGATCCGATCGGAAGTAGCGAGCGCCCCTGCTATCTCCGGATTGCGGCTTGCCTCGGCCGTCATCTCGAGCATCAAGGCCGGGTTCATTGGCTGCGCGTCATTGCTTTGCCACCGCGTGAACAGGTCGCTGAAACAGGATACGAAGTTTGTATCCGACCGCAGCTTGGCTATATCAGCACGCGAATCCTCCAGTTGCCGCTCGATGATTGCGAGGATAATCGCGTCCTTGCTTTCGAAGTAGCGGTAGATGAGCCCGGCGCTCATCCCGGCCGTCTCGGCGATGTTCGCCATGCTGGCAGCGTGGAAACCGCGCTCGACAAAGCAGGCGTGGGCGGCGGCAAGAATGCGCTCCCGTTGTGCCCGGCTGCGGGCTTCCGTCTTCGATGCCTGTGCGTGTCGTGTCATTGATCGCTCCAGCCGCCACCCGCTGCCTTGGAAATAGCCACGCGGTTCATCGGCTCAGCCAGCCTCGAGCTGACCAGCCCGCTGCGCCGCGTACAGCGTTCCCTGGATGTCCAGCAGCAACAGGTAGCTGTCGCTTCTGCCTCATGCGGATGTGCTGTGCCTTTATGCACTTGCTTCCTCCCCTTCGTTCGGTTCTTCCTCCGGCTCTTCCCCGGGTGCCTCCGACGCCGGTTTGCGACGCCCGAAAATTCGCTGCACCACTACAAAGAAGAGCGGTATGAAGAAAATACCGAGAAAGGCACCGACAATCATGCCGCCGAGCACTCCGATGCCGATCGCGTTCTGCGCGCTGGAACCCGCGCCGCTGGCCAGCGCCAGCGGCGTAACGCCGCCCCCGAAGGCAAGAGAGGTCATGAGGATCGGCCGGAGGCGATCGCGCACGGCTTGCATCGTGGCCTCAACCAGCTCCATGCCCTGCTCGATGTAGTCCTTGGCAAAGGCGATAATCAGAATCGCATTCTTGCTCGTCAGACCGATGGTTGTGAGCATCGCCACCTGGAAGTAAACGTCGCGCTCCAGCCCGCGAAAAGTCGCCGCCAGCGCGATGCCCAGTATGCCGAGCGGCGCCACCATCAGTACAGACGTCGGGATGGACCAGCTCTCGTAAAGCGCCGCGAGACACAGGAAGACGATAAGAACCGACAACGTATAGAGAAGCGGCGTCTGGGCGCCGGCCTGACGCTCCTGGTACGACAGCGCCGTCCACTCCAGCCCGACTCCCTGCGGCAATTGCGAGACGAAACGTTCTGCCGCGGCCATCGCGTCGCCCGAGCTCACCCCGGAGGCGGCTTCGCCGGTAATTTGCATCGCCGGCACGCCGTTGTAACGCTCCAGGCGCGGTGACCCGTAGTCCCAGTAGTAGCTGGCGAAGGCAGGAAACGGCACCATCTCGCCCTCGCTATTGCGGACCGCCCATAGACGGAAATCCTCCGGCACCATGCGAAAAGGCGCATCCGCCTGAACGTAAACCCGTTTGACCCGGCCGCGGTCGATGAAGTCGTCTATGTACTGGCCGCCCCAGGCCGCTTGCAGCGTGGCGTTGATGTCGCCTACCGCGAGGCCGAGCGCGCGGGCCTTTTCGATGTCGATGTCGAGGCGGAACTGTGGCGCGTCCGCTTGACCGTTGTGGCGCACATTGACCATCAAAGGACTTTGAGCCGCGGCCGCGAGAAAACGGTTACTTGCCTCGACGAGCGCGTCGTGGCCCAGGTTTGCGTTGTCTTTCAGGTAAAAGACGAACCCCGCCGCCCGGCCGAGTTCCGGCATTGCCGGCGGCGAAAACGCGAACACCATGGCGTCCTTGATCTGGCTGAGGGCCTCCATGGCCCGCCCGGCGACTGCATTGACGTTCAGTTCCTCCGATTCTCGTTCGCTCCAGTTCTTCAGCTTGACGAAGGCCATGGCATTATTCTGGCCGCTTCCCGCAAAGCTGAATCCCTGCACGGTAAAGAGCGACTCGACCGCATCCGGCTCGTTCTCGAGAAAATATTCCTCCAGCTTGACGACCGACTGCATCGTGCGCTCCTGCGTTGCGCCAACAGGGGCGAGTACCTGCGCGAACAGCACGCCCTGATCCTCCTGGGGCAGGAAGGAGCTCGGCCGGTTGAGATACAGGACGCCCATGACGACAACCAGTACGGCAAACACCGCCATAAAGCGCCCGCTGCGCGACAGCATGCCGCGAACGCCCTGGCGGTACTTTTTCGAGCCGCGGTCGAAGTTGCGATTGAACCAGCCGAAAAAACCTCGTGTCGCGTAGTGCTCGCCTTTCTTCACCGGCTTCAGCAGCGTCGCGCACAGAGCAGGCGTCAGCACGAGAGCAACGAGAACCGAAAGCGCCATGGCGGAGACGATGGTCGCCGAGAATTGCCGGTAGATTACGCCGGTGGCACCCGCCATGAATGCCATGGGGACGAACACGGCGGATAAGACAAGGCCGACGGCCACCAATGCTCCGGTAATCTGGCGCATTGACTTGCGCGTCGCCTCGACGGGCGTAAGCCCTTCCTCCGACATGACGCGCTCGACATTCTCTACCACCACGATCGCGTCATCCACCAACAGGCCGATCGCGAGCACCATCGCGAACATGGTGAGCATATTGACGGAGAAGCCCAGTGCGGCAAGGACGCCAAGGGTGCCGAGAAGTACAACCGGCACCGCAATCGTGGGGATGAGGGTGGCGCGGAGGTTCTGCAGGAACAGGAACATGACCAGGAACACGAGGATGATGGCTTCGGCGAGTACCTGGAGTACGTTCTGTATCGCGTTGCGAACAAACGGTGTCGTTTCGAACGGTATGACAGTGGTAAGGCCTCGCGGGAAGAAAGGCTCGAGTTCGGCGAGCCGCTCCTCCACTGCTGCGGCCGTCTCCAGCGCATTCGCGCCGGTCGCCATCATGACGGCCAGGCCGCTGGCGGACAGCTGGTTGTAGCGCGAAATGAAGCCGTAGTTTTGCGCCCCCAGTTCGACACGGGCAACGTCGGCGAGTCTCAGCACCGAGCCGTCCGGGTTGCTCCGAACAATGATCCGGCGGAACTCTTCCGGTGTCTGCAGGCGGCTTTGGGCGGTGATCGTGGCGTTGAGCTGTTGCCCTTCAACGGCCGGCGTACCGCCAAGCTGGCCGACGGCCACCTGCTGGTTCTGTGCCTGGACAGCGGCAATAATGTCTGTGGGAACAAGCCGGTAGCTCTCGAGCTTGTTCGGGTCCAGCCAGATGCGCATCGCGTACTGCGCGCCGAATACCTGCAGGTTGCCGACGCCGGGAACGCGGCTGATAGGATCGACGACGTTTGCCGAGACATAGTCGGCGATGTCGTCGCGCGTCATGCTGTTGTCCTCGGAGACGAAGCCGATGACCATCAGGAAGCCGGTACTTTCCTTGCTGACGCTGACGCCCTGCCGCTGTACCTCCTGGGGCAGCAAGGGCATTGCAAGTTGCAGTTTGTTCTGCACCTGCACCTGTGCAATATCCGGATCGACCCAGTTATCGAACGTCAGGGTAATGGATGCACCGCCGCTGGATGCACTGCTGGCGGACATGTAAAGAAGCCCGTCGAGGCCCTTCATATTCTGCTCGATGACCTGTGTCACCGAGTCCTCGACAACCTTGGCCGAAGCACCGGGATAATTCGCGCTGACAGAAATGGTGGGCGGCGCGATAGTCGGGTACATGGACACCGGCAGCTGGGTGATGGACAGGGCGCCCCCGATCATGATGACGATGGCGATGACCCATGCAAAAATGGGCCGCCCGATGAAGAACTGTGCCACGTTCGTCTCTGCCTTATTGCCGCAGCTTGTCGGCGGCGACATACGCGATGCGTTACTTGTCGACTTCGATCTCGATACGACACTCGAGTTGCTCGTCCTCGAAGCAAGCAAGCTGACCGTGTATCGACGTTCCGATGCGTCGGTGTGGGAGGAACTCACGTCGATTGAGCTTGCCGCCGAGTATACCGGACTGCTCGCCGCCGACCTGGATCGCGATCGTGACCACGAAGTGAATAAGCCAGCTGACGATGCGACGACAACCGCATCGACTTCTTGCTTTGATGCCGATACCGACGTTGTCGTATATGGCGAGCCCGGCGTATTGCTGCTTCGCAACGTCCGAGCGGAAGATGGTCTGCGCTCGCTGGAAATCGTGGAACAGGAAGAGACGCT
>JBBDSK010000075.1:0-9041 GCA_040904985.1 Woeseia sp.
CCGATCTTCGCGCGCTGCTGAGAGCAGGCGGCTTGGGGACACTGGACAGCACCGTGCGAGGCAAGTTGCCGGATTACGGCCTCGACGACGTATCGTTTCTACCGACCGTTCCCAATCCCGAGAAAATCATCTGCATCGGCGTCAACTACGGCGATCGCAATGCCGAGTACAAGGACGGTTCGAGTCCGCCGAAATATCCGAGCGTTTTCATGCGCGCCCGCGAATCGTTGATCGGGCATCGGCAACCGCTGGTAAAACCGTTCGAATCCGATCAACTGGATTACGAAGGCGAAATCGCACTGGTCATCGGCAGAGAGGGCCGGCGCATTCCGGAGCGATACGCGCACGAATACATCGCTGGTCTCACCCTTATGAACGAGGGTTCGGTGCGTGACTGGCTGCGGCACGCCAAGTTCAACGTGACCCAGGGCAAGAACTTCGAGCGAAGCGGCTCGCTCGGTCCGTGGCTTGTGACCAGCGACCAGCTCGATCCCCTGAGCGAACTGCGCCTCCGTACCACGGTCAACGGCGTGACGCGGCAGGACGACACGACCGCCAACCTCGTGTTTCCGTTCCGCTTCCTCATTCACTACCTGTCTACCTTCTACCGTTTGAAACCGGGCGACGTCATCGCCACCGGCACCCCCGCCGGATCAGGCGCGCGCCTCGATCCGCCTCGTTACCTTGCTGCGGGTGACCGCGTGGAGGTCGCTGTCGAGGAGATCGGAACGCTTCGCAACACGGTCGTCGCGGAAGCTGCGGCATGAGCCGCGTCTCGGGCCGAGGGGAAGCTGGCGCGAAACCGGTGTTGCGGCCCCTGAAACGTTCGTTGCCGATGACGCTGCTGCGCACCCGCGAAGCGGTCATGGAGCGGTTCCGCACCATGCTCCGTGACAACGGGCTGACCGAGCAGCAATGGCGTGTGATTCGCGTACTGGCTGAACGCGAGTCGCTGGAAGTCTCGAAACTCGCGGCCCACAGTTTTTTGTTACGACCGAGCCTCTCGCGCATACTGAAATTTCTGGCCGGGAAACACCTGATCGATCGCCGCGTTGTGAACGCGGACCAGCGCCGCTTCGAAGTCAGCCTGACGGCGGCGGGCCGGCGGCTGTTCCGGCAGGTCGCGCCGTCCTCGGAAGCCATTTACCGTGACCTGGAGCAGGCATTCGGCGAGGAACGCCTCGAGCAACTGTACGCCATGCTGAGCGATCTCGAGCAGGCGTTGACGACTGCAGAGTCTCCCTAGCGCATCATTCATGAACGCCAGCCAACCGCACCGGCGGAGCCTCGGTTGCGGGACTCCGCTTACCACCACCGTCTAACGTTCATGAATAATGCGGGCTCGCGCCCATGGCACCTGGTTAAGGCCATGGCCGGCTCTGCTGCGGTTCCGGCATCCCCGGACGGATCGTCGCGGGTCGTCGCGGATCGTCGCCGCGGGCGCCCGATCTCCCGTTTCGGGACTGCTATCATTGCCGGCACCATCAACAACGCTCCGCGGCAACCGATCGGCAGGAACACAGACGGTAGTCATTGAGGAGGTCACATGGATGCATCAACGCGAAGAGCTGAAAGCGGCGACGTGCTGCACGCCATCGAGCGAGCTAGCGTCGACGAGCTGCGTTCCTTGCAGCTCGAACGTCTAAAGTGGTCTCTGAGGCACAGCTACGAAAACTCGACTTTTTATCGCCGCCACTTCGATGAACACGGGATGCATCCGTCCGATCTGACCAGCCTCGATGACCTCTCGAAGTTTCCGCTGACCCGCAAGACGGACCTGCGGGACACCTATCCTTTCGGCATGTTTGCCGTGCCCCGTGAACGCGTGGCGCGCGTTCACGCCTCCAGCGGCACCACGGGCAAGCCGACAGTGGTCGGCTACACGACAAGTGACATCGACACCTGGTCCGAGGCGGTCGCGCGCTCTATTTATGCCGCCGGTGGCCGCGCGGGCGACATGGTGCACGTCGCCTACGGCTACGGCCTCTTCACCGGCGGCCTGGGCGCTCATTACGGCGCGGAGCGGCTCGGCTGCACCGTTGTGCCAATGTCCGGCGGACAAACCGAAAAGCAGGCCATGCTGATCCAGGACCTCAATCCCGACATCATCATGGTGACGCCCTCGTACATGCTGAACATCGCCGACGAACTGGCGCGCCAGGGTGTCGACACAGGAAAGCTCGCGCTGCGCTGCGGCATTTTCGGAGCCGAACCCTGGACCGACCGGATGCGCAGCGAAATCGAAGAACGCATGCACATCGATGCCGTCGACATTTACGGACTGTCCGAGGTAATCGGCCCCGGCGTCGCCCAGGAATGCCTCGAAACAAAGGACGGGCCGACTATCTGGGAAGACTGGTTCTATCCGGAAATTATCGATCCGGAATCAGGCCAACCGCTCGAAGACGGCGAAGAAGGCGAACTGGTGTTCACCAGCCTCACGAAGGAGGCGCTGCCCGTCATCCGCTATCGCACCCGCGACCTGACGCGGCTCCTGCCAGGCAGCGCACGCCCGATGCGCCGCATGGCGCGCATCACCGGTCGCAGCGACGACATGCTGATCATCCGCGGGGTCAACCTGTTCCCGACACAGGTGGAGGAACTGGTACTGACGATCGCGCAGCTGGCGCCTCACTATCAGCTCGAGGTCAGCCGCGAGGGGCATCTCGATGCCGTCGCGGTGCGGGTCGAGTTGCGGCCCGATTGTGCCGCCGCCGATTGCGACGCGATCGCGCAACAGGCGCGCGTCCGCATCAAATCGTTGCTTGGCATCTCCTGCGCGGTGCAGGTTGGACCGCCGGGGTCGGTGCCGCGCTCGCAGGGCAAGGCGCAACGTGTGGTTGACCTGCGCCGCGAGTAGGCCGCTTCACTCGATTGCGAGCCAGGCTTGCTCGAAGCCGCGGAAGCGCACCCGACGCTGGCGTACCGCCGGACCATCCCTGCGCAGCCGCGGGAAGCGTTTCAACAGTTGGCCGATCGCGATCCGCGCCTCAAGGCGGGCGAGCGACATGCCCACGCACATGTGAATTCCTGAGGCAAAGGCCAGGAGAGCAAACCGTCAACGAACCTTGCCAGGGTCGGAGCCATCGCCTTGACGGCGGCGGGTTTCAGGGCGCCAGCGATGAGACGGCGCACGCGACTGTGATAGGGCGGGTCATTGAACACCAGGCTTGTCGTGTGATGCTCGAACAGCGGCGTCTCTCCGTACTTCGGCCTGAACAGATCCCGCTTGTCCGAGATGAATGTCCCGGGATCGCGGTAGACCTGCGCCACGTCTGCGTAGCGGCTGAGCAGGAGGGACCCGTCAGCCGCACGGTGTACCGGTTGCCGCCGCTGGAGATTACGGTAGTAAGGGAATGGATCGTCGAAAAAATCGGCCGGAAGAGCATCGAGTGCCAACATGGACGACCGCTGTTGACCGGATCCGTTCATGATCGTGCTCCTCCGCGATGGCCGCCATGGCAGGAAGCATAACGGTACATCAACCTTCCGCGCCGGTGCGATCTTGTACGGGAGCGAACCGCTTCTCTCAGCCGCCGGTGTCTTTGTGGAACGGCCTGTTGTCCTGTGGTATACAGGCCACGCATCGTCCCGATACACTCTTCGTGCACTGAGAGAAAGAAATATGGCAATCAGGACAGTCGCTACTGCCATTATTACGGCTATGTTCGCGCTCACCGCCGGCGCCGAGACACCCCTCGACAAACCGCGCGTTGTGACGCTCGATGCCCCGGGGCCGCACTGGTTCTGGGCCAACGACGTTGCGTTTTTCAACATGGCCGACGGCCGTACCTGGCTGTACGACGCGGACAGCGGCAGCATGCTGGGGATGCTTAGCACCGGCATCTTTTACGCCAAGTTCGAGACGCCGGATGACTACAGCATGATCTTTTCCCCGGAGACCTATTATTCGCGGCATACACGGGGAGAGCGTACCGATGTCGTCAGCTTCTACGACACCCGCACCCTCGACATCGTGGATGAGGTCGAGATTCCGCCGAAACGACATTCGGGCCTCGTCAATATGGGCTTCAACAGCCTTACAGACAACGACCGGTTTCTGACCATCTACAATTTCTCGCCGGCGCAGTCCGTATCCATCGTCGACGTCGAGTCGCGTGAATTCAGCGGAGAAATCAACACGCCGGGTTGCGCCCTCACCTACGCTTCCGGCGATCGCAGTTTCATGATGATGTGCGGCAACGGCAGCTTGATGACCGTTTCGCTCGACGATCAGGGCAAAGAGGCCTCGCGCGAGCGCAGCGAACCGTTTTTCGATCCGCGCTCTGATCCGGTCATGGAGAAAGCCGTGCGCCGCGAGGACACCTGGTACTTCGTATCCTACGAGGGCGACATCCACGAGGTCGACGTGTCTGCCGAGTCGCCAACTTTTACGGAACCGTGGGCGCTCGCGGGTGACGGCGAAACGGACTGGCGGCCCGGCGGCCTTCAGCTGCTCGCGGTGCATGCCGCGCGCACCGAACTCGCGGTGCTGATGCACGAGCAAGGTGAGCCGGGAAGCCATAAAAATCCAGGATCGGAGATCTGGGTCTACGACCTCGAAAATCGCGAACGCGTGCGCCGCATCGAGCTGACAGCACCTGCGGTATCCATCAACGTAACCCGTGATGCGGCGCCGGTATTGCTGGCATCACGTGGCGAGCCGGTGATCGACGTCTATGACTTCAGCAGCGGCGATCATCTGCGAACCATCACAGGCGTCGGACAGACGCCCCTCTACATCCAGGTTCCCTGAGCGATGCCTGAACTCGATCCCTTGTATTGGCACGTAGTCCGCTACCTCGTGGCGACCGTATTTGCCGTGGCATGCGCGCACAAGCTGAGTTCCATCTCCGCGTTCGAGGCCGTCGTGAAGGATTACGAATTGCTGCCGCCGACAATGGCGCCGCTGGCCGCGCGCCTGATCATTCTGTTCGAGATATCGGTAGTGACGGGGCTGGCAAGCGGCCTTTGGCTTCCCTGGGCGGCCACCCTGGCCATGCTGCTCCTGGCGCTTTATGGCGCCGGCATCGGAATCAACCTGGCGCGCGGCCGGCGCGACATCGACTGCGGCTGCTTCGGACCGGCAGGCGGCGCGAAAAAGGGAAACACGCTGAGCGGTTGGCTGCTGCTGCGTAATCTGTCGCTCATTGCCCTCACCACGCTCCTGTTCGTCTCCGTTGCCGACCGCTCGCTTACCTGGCTCGACCTGTTGACAATCGCGGCGGCAACCGGAGCCGGCTTCGCCGCCTGGTCGGCGGCCGACCAGCTGATGGCTAATCCATCTCGGCTGCAGAGGCCGTCACCATGACTGCCGGGCTGACGGCATCGGTCGTGGTGCTCTGGATCGCCGTCGTCGTTCTCGCCGTCGTCGTCGTCGCGCTGGCTCGACAGGTCGGGGTGCTGCACGAACGGGTCGCGCCCGCGGGGGCGCTGCTGATGGCCGGCGGGGCCCGTATCGGCGAAAAAGCGCCCGAACTTCTGCTCAAGGACATCCGGGGACAAGACGTCAGGATCGGCGGCCAGCGAAACGACCGGCGGCACACGTTGCTGTTTTTTCTGGCGCCGTCCTGCCCGGTGTGCAAGACGCTGCTGCCGACACTCCGGTCGGCGCGCGAGTCGGAAGCCGACTGGCTCGACATCGTGCTGGCGAGCGACGGTGAGACGCAGGAACAGCTGCACTTTATTGAGCGTGAAGGTCTGGATGTTTTTCCTTACGTCATCTCGCAGAGCCTCGGCGTGAGTTACCGTGTCGGAAAGCTTCCATATGCATACCTGGTCGATGACCAGGGCATGCTGCGGACCGGCGGCCTCGTCAATTCGCGCGAGCACCTCGAGAGCCTCTTCAACGCGAAGGAACTCGAGGTCGGTTCGGTGCAGGAGTATCTGCGCCGGGAGCAACCGAGCGAGAAGCACGTCGCCTGAGCGTCGTTCTTTTCACGGATATTATTTTCCGCAGGATGAGACAGGAGCGAACATGAACTGGTTGGACCGAGTGACGGAAGACGCGACCCGGAGAGTGGCAAAGTCCAGCTCCAGGCGCAGCTTCCTGACACGAGTCGGCACGCTGCTGGCCGGCGGTGCTGCGGCGGTGCCGTTGTTGCCCGTCGCTCGCGGCGCCGAGCCCGGCAACAGCCGCGCCGAGGCGCCGGATGAGGCTGGCAAAAGCGGCGAGGAGTTCGATCCCACGAGCTGCGCCTACTGGCGGCACTGCGCCATCGACGGTTTCGCCTGCAGCTGCTGTGGCGGCTCGCAGTCCACATGCCCGCCCGGAACCGAGCTTGCGGGCATGACCTGGCTCGGGACCTGCCGCAACCCGGATGACGGTGTCGACTACATCATTTCCTACAATGACTGCTGCGGCAAAGGCAGCTGCGGCCAGTGCATGTGCAACCGAAACGAGGGTGACATGCCCATGTGGATGCCGCCGAAGAACAACGACACGAACTGGTGCCAGGGTGTGGCCAGTCAGAGCTACCACTGCACGATCGCCGCCGTCGTCGGTATCGCCGTAAACGAAAGCTGAGGCCGGCACCGGGGAAATCGTGCATCGATCCGTTTCTATTCTCATGCTGTGCATGCTCGGAAGCGGGGCTTTGAGCGCGCACGCCGAGCAGCCGCCGGTCGTCAACTACATGCTGCACTGCATGGGCTGCCATCTGGCCGACGGCTCCGGCGGACCGCCCGACGTCCCCGATGCGCGCGGCGAGATGGGGCGCCTGCTCGCGGACGAGGGCGGCCGCGCCTACCTCGTGCAGGTGCCCGGCGCCGCACAAGCGCCGATCTCCGATGCGGAACTGGCGGAGGTCGTCAACTATATGCTTGAAACGTTCAGTGCCCACACCCTGCCGACGGACCACGCGCCGTTGACTGCGGATGAAGTCGCGCGCTGGCGCAGGGAATGGTTGCCGGACGTCGCGGCGGTGAGAGAAAAACTCCTGGCCCGCCTGGCACAAAAGAGCGCGGCGAGCGAATAACCTCCGGAGACGACCAGAGGTCGCGGTAGAAATATTCCTACTGCAAAAGCGCCACAGGGCACAGCCAGGTTTCAGAAATAGATCTGGATGCTCGGCAGCACTGCATCGCAGTTAACAAGTTCCACTTTCTTCATCCTGATTCTGAACGACTCGCCTTCGGTTTCGAGCACGTGCGTGGTCGCGCCGCCGTAGGTCTGCTGCTCATTGCGGCGGTACTCGAGCATGATGAAGCGCGAATTCACCACAGAGATCCTGGTCGCCGCGTCGAAGGAATCGAGCATGACATTGGAGATGACGTGCACGCTGTAGGGTACCGGCTGCAGGGACATGGCGTTCGGATGAGGGTAACGCTTCAGCCGTACGTCGCGCAGCAGGGCCGTTTCGTACATCAGCGACACGTGGTTCTTCGCATCCGGCTGTCCGCGCGTCGCCGGCACCCAGTACTCGCCGTCCTCGGTAAACAGCGCGCCCCATTCGTCCCAGCGCTTCTCGTCAATCAGCCGCGCTTCGTGAAACAGGAACTGCTCGAGGTCCTGTAGTGCGGGTGCCATCGCCACTAGTGTACTAGCCTCCGCTCGCCGTGTCCGCGGTCATGTACCGCCGCCACGCTTCGAACTGGTTACGGAATACCATGTCGCTGCTGCCCGTGGCCGAGCGGCCCCCTTCCTCGTTCGGCTCCTCGGCATCGACATAGCGCGCGTTCGACACCCAGCGCTCCCCTTGCGCCTGCAGGCCCTGCTGCAGGCGATGGTATGCCTCTCGATCGTCCGGCCCGACCAGGTTGGCCGAGGAATTGATCAGGTTGCAGTACAGGATCGATCGCTGCAGCAGCTCGTCCGGCGCCCCGACAAGCCGGAAAGTCCAGGATTCGATGATCGTTTCGTCGACGGCGACAGGTTTGACGACCCGGATGGTCTGGATCGCGCCCTTGCACGTAAAGCTCGGGTAGACGACGGTATTGTGCCGGTTGAGCGAGAGAATTTCGTCCATCCGCTCCTTCCCGTGAGCCCGCTCGAGCGCCGCTTCGTATTCCGGAATGCCCGAATAGGACGCGTGAATACTCGTCTTGCCGCCCGAGTAACTGTGTCCGTTGGCAAACGCATGTACGCCCATTTTTTCGAAAAAGTCGGGGTCTTCGGCGAACGGGGCAAGTATCTGAATCTCCGGCGGCAGGGCCCCGCCTCTGGCCAGCATCTTCTTGCCCAGCTGACGGGCCGCGTGCGCGGAAGACTCGTGTGCAATCATCGCGTGCATCATGTCGTTCAGATTTTCCATGAAAAACTTCCAGTTCGAGTCATGGTGGTAACGCAGCGCACCGCCAGCGACCTCCAGCCGGCCCTCCGGCGAACGATCGATCATGTTGTCGATGGAAGCCGCGGTCGGCCCCAGCCAGGTTGCGAGGTCCGGTGCATCCGGCGTGAGGCTTGCAAAAACGAACCCGCGATAACTTTCGGCTCGCGGCACCGTGCTCAGGTTCATGCATGGGCTGCCTTTGTCGAGGCCCAGCGCCCGGTACGCGGCGTCACCCCCGGTGATGTGATGGCAAACGCCGTCGGTCCGATAGGTCCAGCCGTGATAACCGCAGCGCAGCATCGGCGCCCGTCCGGATTCGAGCTCAACGACCTTCGCACCCTTGTGGGCACAGCGGTTGAAGAACAGGTGGTAAGTGTCCTTGTCTTGCCGGACGAGCAGCACCGGCTGGCGCGCCAGTTCCGTGGTGAAGAAACTTCCGGGTTCCGGAATCTGGCTCTCGTGGCCGATGTAGACCCAGGCCCGACCCCAGATCCGCTCCATCTCGAGCGCGAACAGCTCCGGATCCGTGTAGACCTGCCGGTCGACGGCATCGTGCCGCACGAGACTGCTCAGGCGTTCGCTACTCCAGGTCATTCAACCGTTCCTCCTCACAATGCAAGCGAACCCAGGCTGGATCCGCCGCATACAAACAAATTCTGGCCGGTGACGAAGCCATTTTCAGCAGCCAGCAGGAACATCACGGCACGGGCGACATCGTCAGGCTCGCCGAGGCGCCGCACCGGAATCGACTCGGCGAGCCGGCTCGCCTGC
>JBBDSK010000076.1:0-8929 GCA_040904985.1 Woeseia sp.
GAGAAGGGCAAGCTGACGACGCCGGTAAAGGGCGCGATGCTGATCGGCGATGGCCCGGACGTGCTCAGCAAGATTTCCATGGTCGGCAACGACCTGAAGCTGGACAGCGGCGTGGGGACCTGCGGTAAAGAGGGGCAGTCCGTGCCGGTAGGCGTGGGGCAGCCCACGCTCAAAATCGACGAGCTGACGGTTGGCGGGACGGCCTAGGCCGCCCCGGGGAGCGACCGGAACGTCGGGGGCACAGCCGTATCCGATTGTTTGGCTGGACTAATGAGCGGCGGCAAAGGACAATTTCCGGATAAGAAGCCTAAGGCGCCGGGAAAATGTGGGTTTCAAAACCGATCTACGAAAGTCTGCCGTATTTCTACCTGCTCGTCGGAGCGGTCTGTCTTGCGGCATCGATGTACTTGAATCATTGGTACTGGCCGGAGGTGTGTTTCAGCGTCGGTCTGTTCTGCCTCGTGGCTGGCCTGGTGGTCTGGCTCAAGCGGCGCGATCATCGCGACCACGGGCGCCGGGCAAACCACAGCCAGGACCTGTAACAACAGACCGAAGTTGCAAGCGGGTTGTCAGTTTAGCGGGTAGCGGATCACGCGACGTCGTCAGCCCTGCCGCTCTTTCAGCGCCGCCGGGGACTGGCTGGCGCGGAGGTCGTTGTAAACCAGTTCGTGGATTCCGAGTGACACCACGTCGCCGTCTTTCAGCCGGTGCTTCTTCACCCTTTCCTCACCAATGAACACGCCGTTGGTACTGTTCAGGTCTTCGATCGAGCAGCCATATTCGTCGCTCGTCAGCTGCGCATGGTGGCGGCTCACGAACTTGCTCTGGATATAGATCTCGTTGTCCGGCGAGCGGCCGATGATGACGCGCCCGGGACCGAAGAAGTGCTCGGCGACGGTCTCTCCCTGATTGCGGATTTCGATGCGCATCAGGTGCTCGGCCTTGCGTCCTTCTCGTGCCGATGAGCGTTCAGGGTATGTGCCGGCACTCAGCTCGTGTTCCTTCCAGTTCAGTTCTTCGACGGCGGCTTTGATCTCCCTCGACGTGATGACGTTCACGTCTTCTGCGAAGGCGCACAAAAGCGTGGTGTCGCAAAGCGTGTTGATGAGGCGCGGCACGCCGCCGGAATAGCGGTAGATCGTGTCGAAGGCGTCTTCCTTAACGAGATCCTTTGCCTTACGACCCGCAATGGTGAGCCGGTGCTCGATGTACTCTCTCATTTCGCGCCGGTCCAGCGGGCCTACGTGAAACCGGAGCCGGACGCGTTGCACGAGCTGTTTCAATTCCGGCGAATCGAGTGTTTCCTTCAGTTCGGGCTGTCCCGCGAGAATGATCCGCAGCACTTTTTCCTTGTGCGTCTCGATACCGGAAATCAGGCGAATTTCTTCGAGGACCTTCTTGCTCAGATTTTGTGCCTCGTCGACAATCAGCACGACTTTTTTGCCCTGAGCATACTGGTCGATCAAAAACATGTTGAGCGTGTCGAGCAGTTCGACCTTGCGCTGCTTGAAGGGCTTGAATCCGAACTCGGTCAGGACGGCCTGCAGGAACTGGCTGGGCGAAAGCTGCGTCTGAGAAACCATTGCGTAGACGACGCTGTCGTCGAGCTCGCCCAGAAAAGACTGCAGCAGAGTCGTCTTGCCGGAGCCGATTTCCCCGGTGATCACGACGAAACCGTCGGCTAGCCAGATCGTCGACTCCATGTACGCCTTCGCGCGCGCGTGCTGCTTGCTCCAGTACACGAACTCGGGATCAGGTGTCAGCCGGAACGGCTGCTCTTTCAAATTGAAATGTTCTAGATAGGACATTTGCTTGCTATTTCAGCTTAAAAAGCAATCCTTGACCATTTGATTTTTCGACCTAGTCCGGGGCGGGTAGTGTACCCGCATTCTGGCGGCGCGGCCTAGCTTGCGCCGGAGGTCATGCCGATTTTTCACTGAATGCCGATCGTTTTCAGTGCCTTGTGGAGCTCCTGGTCGCGAGCGGCCGGGTCCGGCGCCACGATTGTGACATGACCCAGCTTACGGCCCGGCCGTGCCTCCTTGCGGTAGTCATGCAGGTGAAAGCCGGATGCCTGAAGAAGCTGCAGATTATCAGGCAGCGAGCCGATCAGGTTGATCATACCGGAGTGGCCGACAGCTGCCGTTGCGCCGAGCGGCAAACCCAGAATGGCTCGCAGGTGGTTTTCGAACTGGCTGGTTCTGGAGCCCTCGATCGTCCAGTGGCCCGAGTTATGCACCCTCGGCGCAAATTCGTTCGCCAGAAGGCGGTCTCCGGCAACGAACATCTCGAGAGCGAGAACACCGACGTATTCCAGTCGCCGCATCAGGTCTTCAAGATATTGGGCCCCGCGCCGCGCAATGCCCGGTCCATCCGCCGGCGCCCGTGACACTCGCAAGATACCGTTCGCGTGCTCGTTGTCGGTCATCGGATACACGACCGTTTCCCCGCTTTCGGAGCGGGCGCCGATCATGGACACCTCTCGCTCGAATTCCACCCATTCTTCCGCGATGAGGGCGCTGTCGCCGGCTTGCTGCAGGGCCTGTTGGGCCTCTTGCGCGGTTCTGGCGACATACTGCCCCTTGCCATCGTAGCCAAAGCGCCTGGTCTTCAGCACGAGCGGCAGCCCGACGGTGCGGATCGCCGTGTCGAGATCCTCTGGTGAAGAAACAGCGTGCCAGGCGGGAACGGGAATGTTCAGCGATTCGAAAAGTCTTTTCTCGTTCAGCCTGTCCTGCGCATGCTGCAGTGCCGTCGGAGGAGGAAAGACGGGTACCTTTTGTGAAAGCACCTCCAGTGCAGCCACCGGTACGTTTTCGAACTCGAAGGTGACCACGTCGCAATTGGAGAGCATCAAAAGGCCACCCTCGCTGTCGAATGCCTCTGACAGCACCGCACCCGCGCTTGCGGCCGGCGGACCGCTGGCAGGGTCCAGGAACGTGAATTCGAGTCCCAGTCCCCGGCCGGCCTGACCCAGCATGAGACCGAGCTGGCCGGCGCCAATGACGCCTATCTTTTTCATCGTCAGTCGTCGCCGCGGGGATCCAGTCTCGATAGCACGGAAGCTGTCTGTCGATGACGCCAGCTTTCCAGTGCCGCCGCGACGCGCTCGTCACCGACGGCGAGTATGGCCGCGGCCAGCAAGGCCGCGTTGATTGCGCCCGCCTTGCCGATTGCCATGCTGCCGACGGGGACTCCGGCCGGCATCTGCGCAATGGAAAGCAGCGAATCGATACCTTGCAGTGATTTGGATTTGATTGGCACGCCCAGGACGGGCAAACGCGTCTTTGCCGCCGTCATGCCGGGGAGATGAGCAGCCCCGCCGGCCCCGGCAATGATGACCTTGAGGCCGCGGTCCACTGCGGTAGACGCATACTCGAACAGCAGGTCCGGCGTTCGATGCGCCGAAACCACTTGCACGTCGCAGGCGACATCCAGTTCCTGCAGCGTCTCCACCGCGTGCGCCATTGTTTCCCAGTCTGACCGGGAGCCCATGATTATTCCGACCGGCGCACCGGCGTTGTCGCTTCCGCTGTTCATCTGTTCTCGGTATCTCGTACGGCGAGTAGTGCAGTATGCACCTCGCGAAAAATCCGGCGACGAATGCTGCGCCTCACAGCCTCGTTTCTGGAAGCATCCAGCTCACGCAATAGTTTTTCAAGTTTCGGCTCTGTAAACCCGGCCAGACCGGCAAAGTCGGCGAGCGCCGGCGAACCCTCGGCAGCTAACCGGTCGCGCCACAACTCCGCTTTGCGGAATGTCTCCCTGGCCAGCCGGTCCTGGCGCTGCGACGCTTCCAGAGCAGCACGAATGGAAGCTGCATCTGCGTCGCGCATCAGCTTGCCGATTAGCTGTCTCTGCCGCCGCAAGGCGCCGTGCGACTTCATGCCCCTGGCATGGAGCACTGCCTCGCGAAGGCGGTCATCCAGAGGGACCTTCTCGAGTTCTGGCGGTTCCAGCAAGATCAGGCGCTCGCCCATGGCCTGTAATTCCAGTTGCTCTCTCTTGCGAGCGCTTTTACTGGGCTCGTTCACCCGCTAAGCTACCTCCTGTGCGAACGCAGCGTTCTGTTCACCCATGTGTTTGCAAATAAGCGCGCAATAGTACCATGCCGCGCCGGGTCGATCGGCGCGGCCCGGAACGCATCGACCGTTTCGCCTGTGCCTGCGCGCGATCTTGCCAAATCTGCATAGACCAAGGAAGTACCATAACGATGAGCGCAAAAGAATCTCGCGCGACAATGGACCCGGACGCGCTCGAGAGTGTCGTGGAATTGCTTCTCGATGAAGCGAGAAAACACGGCGCGGATCAGGCTGAAGCAGCGGCCAGCCACGACATCGGTCTGAGTGCCACAGCACGACTCGGTGATGTCGAGCACCTGGAATATACGAACGATCGCGGCGTTGGCATAACGATTTACTCCGGGTCCCGCAAAGGAAGCGCGAGTACCTCTGACTTCACTCCCGAGGCACTGCGCGAAGCCGTGGTGAAAGCCTGCTCGTTTGCGCGGTACACCGCCCCTGACAAATTCGCCGGTCTTGCGGATGCCGATCTCATGGCATCCGAACCCCCGGACCTCGATCTCGCGCACCCATGGCAACTCGAGGCAGAGGAAGCGATCCGCCTCGCCATCGAGTGCGAGGATGCCGCTCGATCGTTCGACAAGCGAATCAAAAATTCCGAAGGGGCCAGTGTCGCAACAAACGCGGCCGTGAGAGCTTACGGCAATACGCACGGGTTCATCGGCAGTTACCGCAAGACGAGCCACAGCATGAGCTGTGCCGTCGTGGGCGAGATCGATGGCCACATGGAGCGTGACCACTGGTACAGCAGCGCTCGCGATCCTGCGGATCTCGAGTCGGCGGTAAGCATCGGTACACGGGCGGCTCGACGCACCGTAGAGAGGCTCGGATCCCGGAAAATCAAAACGGTGAAGGCACCGGTGCTTTTTGCACCGGAAATTGCCCGCGGCTTTATCGGACACGCAATCGGCGCAATCTCGGGCGGTGCGCAGTACAGGCGATCTTCCTTTTTACTTGAGGCCGCCGGTGAGCAAATCTTTCCTGAGTTCATGCGCGTCGAGGAGCGCCCGCACATCCCGAAGGGCGTTGCCAGCGCGGCATACGACGCCGAAGGCGTCGTTACCGCGGACAGGGATATTGTCGTCGACGGGGTCCTGCAAGGCTATATTCTGAGTTCCTATTCCGCGCGCCGACTCGGTCTCGTAACGACCGGCAACGCAGGCGGGGCGCACAATCTCATCGTGCCGGGCAATGCGGCGGACGTGGACGAGTTGCTCGGTGTCATGGGTAAAGGATTACTGGTTCAGGAACTGATCGGGCAGGGCGTAAACGCCGTTACCGGGGATTATTCCCGTGGAGCCGTCGGTTTCTGGGTCGAGAACGGAGAGATCGCCTTCCCGGTGCACGAGGTGACCATTGCCGGTAATCTCAAGGATATGTACCGCCGGATCAGGGCGGTGGGCCGCGACCAGGATCTGCGCGGCGGCATTCGGTGCGGCTCGCTGCTCGTTGACAGCATGACAATTGCGGGCGCCTGATCGCAGAACGCTGTGGCGGCGTCAGTGTCAGTGTTTTTCCCTTTTCGCATCCTGGCGCTCCTCGGATTCATCCAGCAGTTGCGAGAGCGTCGCACTGCCGGCCACGTCGCGCACCGCCGCGTCGAGCTGTTCGCCGAATTTTTCGATGCCCGCAGTCCACGCCGGAGCACGATAGGAGCCGGTGTCGCCCTTTCTTCTGACCACGTCGAGAATGTCGGCGATCTTTATTCTCGACATTTCTCGCGCTGGCAGAAGCTCCTCTTTCTCGGTCGCAATCAGGAGCCCGTGTTGTTCCAGCGCATCTGCAATCGGGGACAGTGCTATGGAGGGCACTTTCAGCTGGTTGCAGATTTGATCCAGCGTGACTTTCCGGCTCTTGTCGCGAAATGCCTTGCCGACGAGGTACATCACATTGAGTGCAAGACGTTCGCGCATGGAATTCGACAGGCTCGGTTCGCGGCGTCCGATGCGAAGAAAGGCCGGCCTCTGGTGATAAAAGGCGAGCTGGGCACCGATGAGCAAAACGAGCCAGCTAAGATATAGCCACAGCAGGGCCGAAATCGCGACGGCGAATCCCGAATAGATGAGCTGTCGCTGTGTTGCATAGAGTACGAAGGACGTGAAAATAGCGCCTATCGCGGCCCAGATGACACCTCCGACCGCTCCGCCAACCAGCGCCGACTTCAGCTGCACCCCGGTATTCGGCACATATATGTAGAGAAAGGTAAATACGCCGGCAACCAGCAGGTATGGCGCAACCTTGGCTGCGGAGACAAAGACGGGTCCCAGAGCTTCGTTCTCGAGCATCATTTGCACGACGTCGTTATTTCCGATCGACGCAATCATGCCCAGTGCGATGACAACTACGACCGGGCCGACAAGCAGAACAACAAGGTATTCGGAAAATCTCCGCGCGATGCTGCGGGGCTGTGCGACATGCCACACATAGTTGAAGCTTTCCTCCACCTTTTGCACCATGGACACGGCGGTAAAGACGAAGAAGGCCAGGCTGATGCCGCCCAGGAGTCCCCCTCTTACGTTGTTGACCAGGTTGATCACTTCGTCAGTGATCCATTCCCCCTGCTCACCGAGCGGAGCAAGCACCTGGTCGAGAAAAGGCCGCATATCGTTGTGCACGCCAAGGCCCTTGAGCACGGAAAAACTCATGGCGATCAGCGGCACGACGGAAAGAAGGGTGGTGTAGACGAGGCTCATCGCGCGAAGCGTCAATTGCCCGGCGAGAATGTCCCGGATGATCGCGTACAGGTAGCGCAATACCCGCGCGGCAAGGCGTCCCGGCAGGCCCTTGTCCTGCAGTGCGCTGCCCCACACGAGGTTTTCGATTTTTGCCTGCAGTGCGAGAATCATTTGCCGTCTTGCGGGCGCTGCACGATCCGGGCCATTGCCTGGCGATATTTTTCGGCGGTCCGGGCTATGACTTCCGGCGGAAGAGACGGACCCGGCGCTGTTTTGTTCCAGTCCAGCGTATCCAGGTAATCACGGACGTACTGCTTGTCGAAGCTTGGCGGGCTGCTGCCGACACTATATTCGTCGAGCGGCCAGAAGCGGGAGGAGTCCGGCGTCAGTACTTCATCGATCAGGTAGAGCCGGCCCTCGTGGTCCTGCCCGAATTCGAACTTCGTGTCCGCAATGATGATGCCGCGCGCAAGCGCAAGAGATGCGGCACGGCGGTATATGGTCCCGGCAATGTCCCGGACGCGCTGCGCCAGACGCTCGCCGAGAAGATCGACGGTGTCTTCGAATGTAATGTTCTCATCATGCTCTCCGCTCTCCGCCTTCGTGGCGGGAGTAAAGAGCGTCTGCGGCAGTTTTGCCGCTTCCTCAAGGCCGGATGGAAGCTCGATGCCGCATACGCGGCCGGTGGCTCGATAGTCTCGCCAGCCGGACCCGATCAAATAGCCGCGTACAACGGCTTCGATTGGCAGGGGCTTCAGGCGCTTCACGACGATGGCCCGGCCGGCGAGCAGGCCACGCACGGCCGGATCATCGATAACCGAGTCGAGCGTGCGATGGGTCAGGTGATTGTGGATGATATCCGCCATTATCCGGAACCAGAAATCGGATATGGCCGTCAGGATCAGGCCCTTCCCCGGGATCGGATCGGGCAGGACGACGTCGTAGGCGGAGAGGCGGTCGGTCGTCACGATCAAAAGATGATCGTCGTCGACGCCATAGAGATCGCGTACTTTGCCGCGCCCCAGCAGTGGCAGTGACGGCACGAACGATTCGAACAGCGGGTCGGGCGTGTTTGTCAGATCGGGGACGTTCATAGGATCCGGGCGTGATTAGAGGAGTCGGCTATCGATCATGTGATCTGCCCTGCCTTCAAGAGGGCGGACAGTCGGCGACGGGATGCCGCGGATCATCGCTTTTCGATGCGCCTGCCGCAAGCGACGGCCCACTAAAAAGCGGCCATCGAGCCTGCACTGCCCCTTCAGGGCATAGGAAATTGCGGGTCCTGACGTTAGCATTGGCCAACGCAGCCGCTGGAAGAGCACTGGATGCCATATTGGGGGAAAATTGCCGGCATTACTGTCGGCCTTGCGACCGGACGCATCTGGATCGCTTTGATCGGCCTCATCCTGGGACATCAGTTCGACCGGGGATTTGCCGCCTGGTCTTCGCGGGCCGATCGTCAGCCGAATCCGCTGGAAAAGCTCCCGCCCGATTTCATCTCGACTCTTTTCCAAACGATGGGTTTTCTCGCCAAATCGGACGGACGTGTCACCGAGGAGGAGATCCGGGCGGCACGCGTGACGATGCACCGCCTGGGCCTGGGGCCCGTGGAGGCAGGAGAGGCGATGAAATGTTTCGAGCAGGGTAAGAAGGCATCCTTTCCGCTGCACGAGCGCCTGCACGGGTTGCGCCGCTGCACTGCGCGACGCGCAGACCTGCGGCTCCTGTTCCTGCGGCTGCTGCTGAAGGTCAGCCTGTCGAAAGCCAGCCTGCACCGGCGCGAACGGGCAGCCCTCTGGACGATCTGCAGCGAGCTGGATATCGGGCGGGTCGAACTGGCACAGCTCGAAGCGATCATCAGGGCACAGAAAGGTTTCCGCAAGTCGGCGGCCGGTAATGCTGATCTACGCCGCCTCAATGGTGCCTATGCGGTACTGGGGGTTCAGCAATCGTCCACCAATATTGAAATAAAGCAGGCCTACCGGCGTCTGATGAACAGGAATCACCCCGACAAGTTGGCGGGCAGAGGCGCTGACCAAGGTCTTGCCGCGGCAGCGTCTCGTCGCACGCGCGAGATCCGCGAGGCTTACGAGATGCTGAAGTCCCGCCGCAGCATTCGCTAGTGTACCCCGTCGCAAATAATGAACCATTCTCGCGGCGCCGCATCAAGTC
>JBBDSK010000077.1:0-8884 GCA_040904985.1 Woeseia sp.
AACACCCGCCGCACATGACCGTTACCGGTCATGGTGATGCCGCCGCGGCGTCGCCGCGGACCGCTGGAATCCTCGCTCGGCACCAGGCCTAAGAACGCCATCAATTGCCGTGGCGAGTCGAAGCGCGTGATATCCCCGAGCTCGGACACCACCGTCATCGCCGTGATCAAACGGCAACCGCGCAGCGCCATCAGCCCCTCCACCACCGGCGCCAGCCGCCACCCCGGCAGCACACGCGCCATCTCGGCTTCCAACCCCTTTACCCGCAACTGCTGCTGCTTTACGCAGTCGATGTACTCCTGCAACACGATCTGTTGCACCGGCTGCGCAAACCGCAAACTCTCCAGCCAGCGCCAATACGCCTGGGTCCACTTGCTCTTACCCCCATAGCGCTGTCCATGGCGCAGCAAAAAACCGTTCAGCCGCTGCCTCGACTGCCGTTCCGAGTGCTTCATGTCTTGCCGTGCCCGCGTCAGATCGCGCATCGCTTCATGCTCCTCGCCCGGCACCCACACCGCCGTTAACTCGCCGGCCCGGTGCAGCCGTGCCAACGACTCGCTATCGCGCCGGTCCGTCTTCACCCGATCGCCTGGACGGCTCGGAATCAGCGACGGTGCCACCACCGCGCAGTCGTAGCCCGCCTCGCGTATCTGGCGGTATAGACCGTAACCACACGCGCCGGCTTCGTAGCAATACGACACCACCTCGCCGTCCGGACTTAAACGCCTCATCAGCTGACTGATCGCCCCGGGCCGGTTGGCCACCTCGCCAAAATATCGCGCCCAACCACCGCCGGCGTCCGCCACTGACACCGCAATCGTTTTTTTGTGCGCATCAAGACCCACGTACTTGCTAAACTTCTCCATGACCTGTCCTCCTCAATTCTGGCTCTGAGCCGAAGTCTTTAACGTCCTCAGCTTAATCCACGTTCCTTGAGGACGGGCAGGTCACTTCATAATGTCTAGCCCACATCCGTCACCGATTAGGCTGAGCGGTGATGCATTGGCTCATTTTCCAGATGGGCGGGCTGGGACCGATGATGGGTCGGCCAACGTTTTCTTCCGCTACGCGGACTTGAAGATCCCTTGCGCCATCAACCGGTATCAGAAGAAATTGCGGCGGCGGCTGGAGGTGCACGAGTATCCGGTAGCCGCTGTACGCTGAGAAGTTGTACGCGCCGGAAACGGCCGCCCCTCAAAGTCCGGATGGCGGAGGACGCGTGGAACACCCGCGACCCGTGGCGCGTCGCGCTTGCCTACACCAGCGACAGCCGTTGGCGCAACAGGACCGAATTTCCGGTCGGTCGGGAGCAGATTTTCCAGTTCCTGACACGCAAATGGCAGCGCGAACTCGAATACCGGCTGATCAAGGAGCTGTGGGCCTTCGCGGACGACCGGATCTCCGTTCGGTTCGCCTACGAGTGGCGCGACGACGCGGATAATTGGTTCCGGTCCTACGGCAATGAGCAGTGGGAATTTGACGCCCGGGGACTGATGCGGCGGCGTTATGCCAGCATCAATGACCTGCCGATTGCCGAAAGCGATCGCAAGAGGACGCAAAAAACCGCATCGAGGGTGCCAGGGAAATTTGGAGGAAGCGCTAACGCCTTACGGGATAATCGCGGACGACATTCCGATCGCCTTCAACGTGTTCATGCATGTGGCGATCAACTCCGCCTCCGGTGCGATCGAGGTTCTCCCGCCGCTGAGCAAACCAGGTGACCGGATCGTATTTCGAGCGGAGATGGAACTGATCATCGGGCTTACGGCTTGTTCGGCGGGCCAGTCCAACAACTTCTCTTTCAAACCGATTGACTACATCGTCAGCTCGACGAGACCGCAATGGCTCGCTGAGAAGGACTGGTCAACCTCAGCCCCTCTGTGGTCGCCGGGCATTCAACCGTGATTTCGAGCCTGGGAGCTCGAGTACTCATAATGTGAACCGGTCGGCACATGTTGCAGCTCCGGAAAGGGGACTGCATCACAGCCTGCGGCGGCCTCGTCCGTTACAGTCGGTGCGCTAGGTGAAGTCACGAGTACCAGAGACCGCCATGCCAGGTCGAGCCGCATCGCTTTCGTTGCAACAGAAGGTGTCTTTGACGCTTCTTACCGTCATGGCGACCCTCGTCGTGCTGAGCTATACCATCCTGACGGCCACCGTTGCGCCGGCCTTCGACGACCTGGAACTGGCGGCTGGCGAGACCAACCTGGTACGGGCCAGGAGGGCGTTTCAGAACGACCTGGCAAATCTCGGCGCTTTGGTCGGTGACTGGGCTCCCTGGGACGACGCCTACGCCTACGCACGCGGCGAATACCCGGCGTTCGAAAAATCCAATCTCAATCGTCCTACCCTGGCGAATCTCGACCTCGATTTGCTGGCGGTTTACGACCGGGGGGCAAATCGTCTGTGGTCGGAGGTGAACCATCAAAACCAAGTTACCGACCTCGCCCGGCTCGGTGTGTTGAACCCGGACCATCCGTATTTCGACCGGCTGGTTCGTCACAGGGCGCTCGACAGCCGGACCGAAGGCTTGCTGCTGACGGACCTTGGACCGATGCTCCTCAGCTCCAGACCGATACTCACCAGTAGTAACGAAGGCCCGATCGCGGGCACCATGATCATGGGACAGTTTTTCGACGCGGATCGACTGGCGGATCTGCGCCGGCGAACCGAGGTGGAGCTGGACGCCCACCTGCTGGGTGAGAGGTCCCCTCTCGATGCTTCCCTGCAGAACGACATCGCGGCCGCTGGCACGGAAGGCGTCCGGCAGGTGATCTCCACCGACAGCATCGCGGCTTATGGCCTGTTGACCGATTTCCGGGGCGAGCCCCTGATGGTGCTGCAGGCGAACACGCCCCGCCAGATTTCCAAACTCGGCGACAGCACCGTAAACGGGGCGCTGCTGTTCCTCTCGGTTGCCGGCATTGTTGTTGCGATCGTCACGTGGCTGCTGTTGCGGACGATGATCGTCCTGCCCCTGGAGAGGCTTGCCAGGCACATTACGGGCATTCGGCAAAGCGGCGATCTCATGCTGCAGCTGAACGAAAACCGCTCCGATGAAATCGGCGCCTTGGGCTCGGAATTCGATCAGATGACCAAAGAGCTCCACCACGCCCGTCAACTTCTGCTCGAGCAATCGTTCAAAGCCGGCAAGGCCGACACCGCGGCGGAAGTATTGCACAACATCCGCAATGCCATGACGCCGCTGATCAACGGCATCGACCGGCTGTCGAAGAATTTTCGCAGTGTTCGCCGTTTGCATGTTCACCAGGCAACCGAGCAACTGGCGGATCCCGCCTGTCCGGCTGAGCGCCGCACCAAGCTGCTGCAATACATCAACTCGGCACAAGGGCATGTCGAGGCGACCAGCGAGAGCGCGATAAACGAACTCGAGGTCGCATCGAAGCAGGCGCGTCAGGTTGAAGCAATTCTTCGCGACCAGGAAAAATACGCCAACGTGACCCCGGTAATCGAGAGCCTCGATTTGGCCGAGGTCATCGCAGAAGCCGCACTGGTAATCCCCAACAACGACCAGCCCGACATACGGCTACAACTTCAGCCGGAACTGCAACAGTACCGCGTCCTCGCGCACCGGGTCGGGCTGCTGCAAGTCCTCGGCAATCTCATTCTCAACGCATACGAGGCGATTTTGCGCAGTTCCTCGGGCGAGGGCGACATCGCTGTAACCGCAAAATTCGAGCACCTGGATGAGCAGCCGATGATCAAAGTTACGGTACGGGACTCCGGTTGCGGGTTCGGTGACGAGGTCAAGCTCAATATCTTTCAACGCGGATTCTCTTCAAAGAAGGGGCACCTGGGCGGGCTTGGTTTGCACTGGTGCGCCAATGCTCTCGCCGGCATGGGCGGTCGCATATTCGCCGATAGTCAAGGACCGGAAAGCGGAGCGGAATTCCATGTGCTGCTGCCCGCCGCTTGAGGAGTAGTTGTGAATATACAAAACGAAGACAGCATTCGGGTCTTGATTGCGGATGATGACGAACGAATCCTCGCATGCTATCGCGATGCCTTCGGCGACGGTGGGTCCGCCGATGCGACGGAGGCGCTGCTTTCCCTCGAGGCCGAGTTGTTCGCAGCGGAGCACACAATCGACGATACGCCGAAGTTCGAGGTGGTGGCCTGCAACCAGGGTGGTGATGCGATTTCACTGGCGACGGAAGCGGCGCGTTCCGGTCGGCCGTTCAACGTGATCATTCTCGACATACGCATGCCTCCCGGAATTGACGGCGTCGAAGCCGGGCGCCAGATTCGCAAACTCGATCCGGACGTGGAAATCATTTTCGTCAGCGGTTATTCGGACGTGCCGCGCGATGAACTGGAGCGCCGGGTGCCTCCACCAATGAAGCTGCATTACTTCAATAAGCCCCTGTCTTTCATGCAGTTGGCGGATGACGTCGCCAGCATGATCCGGCCGCATTAAGGTCGTTCCCCTGTGAACGACATGCAGACGCCCACGAATCGTATCCTCGTCGTCGACGACGATACCGTGCTGATCAAGGAGTATCTGCATTGCCTCGGCAGCAGTTTCGAGCCTGATGCAGCCACGACGACGCTGGGCGATCTGGAAAAAGTATTGTTCGGCGAAAGCACCGATGAGCGCGGAGCGGCGCGGTTCGACGTCAGGTCCTGCACGCAGGGAGCGACGGCCGTCAGGGCCGTAGAGGAGGCCGTCGATGCCGGCACTCCATTTGCCATCGTGTTCCTCGACATACGCATGCCGCCCGGCATTGACGGCGTGGAAGCAGCGAAGCGCATTCGCGCAGTTGATCCTAACGTCAATATCGTTCTCGTTACCGGCTCGTTAAGCCCGGAACCGGAAAACCTGGGCAAGCACATCCCGCCGGCGGACAAAATTTTCTTCTTCAAGAAGCCGTTTCATGCGGTGGAATGCCGTCAGTTAGCCGCCGCTCTTTGCGGCAAATGGCACGCGGATCTCGCACTGCGCAGCGCCAACGAGGCCCTGGAGCAGCGGGTCATGAAGCGGACCGCCGAGCTGCACCGGCTTGCCTATTACGATCCGGTAACCGGTCTCCCCAACCGGCTCAAGCTGATCGACGAACTGCACCAGCTTATCGGAAAGACAGGCTCGGACGGGCGTAGCATCGGGATTGTTTTGCTCGACATCGAGCGATTCAGCTTCCTGAACGAAACGATCGGCTACGAACTGGGTACCACAATTCTGCGCTCCATCGGCAGCCGCCTCGTGCGGGCGCTGACGCCGAACGCCAAAGGCGATGAGCGCGTGGTGGGCCGTTTCGGCGCGGACGAGTTTGCCTGCCTGGCTTCGGGTATCGGGAACGAAAGCGAATTGCAGGCACTCGTCAAACGGATACAGGAAACGATTGAGGAACCGTTCGTCGTCAACGGCCGCGACCTCTTTCTCAAGGCAAGTATCGGCGTGGCGTGGCATCCGGCACACGGCAACGACTCAACCACCGCGTTTCGCTGCGCTGAATCGGCATTGCACCGGGCCATGCGTAGGCTGAATGCCAATGTCACCTGGTACCGCAGTGAAATGCAGCATCACGCCCAGCACAAGTTCGACATGGAGGCGGAACTGCGACAGGCGATCGATAACGAGGAAATAATTCCTTACTTCCAGCCGCAGGTTTGCCTGAGGAGTGGCCGCCTCGCGGGAGTGGAGGCGCTGGCGCGTTGGATTCGCCCTGATGGCACGTTGATTACTCCCGCGGACTTCATCCCCTTGAGTGAGGAGATGGGCATCTCCGACGTCCTGTTCGAATGCATCATGCGCAAGGTCTGCAACGTCGTGGCGGGCTGGAAAACCGAGGGCGCCTGGTGCGTTCCCGTCAGTGTCAATCTTTCCGCCCACCAGCTGCGTAACCAGAAGCTGGTGCAGACGGTCAAGACCATATTACGCGATTCCCATGTAGGCCAGAAGCTCATCAACCTGGAGCTTACCGAGACGGCGCTGCTGGAAGATCTGACAGCGGCGCGTCCGCTGCTAACGGATCTTTCCAAGTTCGGCGTCGGCATCCACATAGACGATTTTGGCACTGGCTACTCGTCTCTGAGTTATCTCGCGGAGTTGCCGGTACAGACTCTGAAAATTGACCAGGCCTTTATCGAACGGCTGACGGACTCCTCCACCAACGGCCGTGTCGTTCAGGCCATCGTTGCACTGGGCAAGGCGATGAATCTCGAAGTTGTCGCCGAGGGGGTGGAGACGGAAGAGCAGTTGAACCTGGTGCGCAAATTCGGCTGCGACCTCGCGCAAGGCTTTTTTATCGGCCGGCCGATGCCAGAGCCGGCGTTCCTGGCCTGGTGTAATGACGCGGAACACGGCATGTTCGAACGGCCGGCGTTGTCTGCCGGTTGAAAGGCAAAGCATCGCCAGCCGCCACCTCCCGGCATGGCACACGCTCGTAGGCGTCGTGGGGAAAGCTGATGAACTCCGCGATCAGCACGCCCCGGTCGTCGGTCACAAACGCCAGCTCGTCCTTAACCGGAAGCGCGAGGTCTCATCAGTACGGCGTTGATCGCGAGACCCGATCACGGGAGAATGCGCGGCTTTCATCCAGCCAGCCGAGCTTCCGACTGCCATCAATGGAGCATTCCTACCAGGGAAGGCACAGTATGACCCCCGCAGAGAGCGAAGAACGCACGCGTCTGGGAAACTTCCAGGCGCGCATCCAGGATGCATTGAGGGAGAGCGATGCGCGTCTCGCCGAGTACGCGCAGGAGATCCAGAGCCGCAAGGCCTACCTGTGGGAGGCCCGGCGGGACATGGATCATATCGAGAAGATCGCCGTTCGCCAGACGATAGAGCAGACGATGGGAGCCGCAGAAGTTCTGCAGGCGCAGCAGAAGAAGCTGGTGAAACTGACGAATTCGCCGTACTTCGGGCGCTTCGACTTCGTTCGCCAGGGCGATCGTCCGGACCGCGCAGAGTCGGTCTACGTGGGGGTACATCACTTCCGCGATGAAGCAGCCGGTGAGACGCTCGTCTACGATTGGCGCGCGCCGATCGCGACCATGTTCTACGACCACGAGATCGGGCCAGCCCGCTATACGGCGCCTTCGGGTGAGGTGTCGGGCCAGGTGCAACTGAAGCGTCAGTTCCGCATCAGGAACGGGCAGATGGAGTTCATGCTCGAATCAGGGCTGAATGTCGTGGACGACGTCTTGCAGCAGGAGTTGAGCCAGGCAGCCGACGATGGCATGCGAAACATCGTCGCCACCATTCAGCGCGATCAGAACGCCATCATCCGCAACGAGGAAGCGCACACGCTCATCATCCAGGGCGTAGCCGGCTCCGGGAAGACTTCGATTGCGCTGCACCGCATTGCATTCCTGCTTTATCGCTTCAAGGACACGCTGAGCTCCGACGACATCCTGATCATCTCGCCCAATCGCGTGTTCGCCGACTACATCGGCAACGTGCTGCCTGAGCTTGGCGAGGAACAGGTCAGTGAAATCGGCATGGAGATGCTTGCCGAGGAACTGCTCGATCAGCAGTACCGCTTCCAGACTTTCGCCGAGCAAACCGCGCAGCTGCTCGAGAAGAACGACGAAGCGCTGAGGGCGCGTATCAGCACGAAGGCGTCGCTCGATTTCCTGCGCAAGATTGCCGCCTATGCCGGCCACCTCGAAGAATCCTCGTTCGCGGCGGCGGAATGGCGGCTTGGAAGAAAGATCGTGCCCGACTGGCACTTCGAGGAAACGTGGCACAAGCATCGTGGCGTTGCCGTGACGGAGCGTATCGCCCGTTTGGTCAGGGCTACCGAGCAGCAGATCGGCATCCATTACAACTATGACCTGGAGACCTCCGAACGACGGGAAATGCGCGAGGCGATACGCGCGATGGTTCGTCATACGACCCTGCGGGAAGCCTACAAAAACCTGTTCGAGTGGATGGGACAGCCGGAACTTTTCAAGCTGGCCGGTAACAAGCTGGAGTACGCCGACGTGTTCCCTTTGATCTACCTGAAGATGCGGCTGGAAGGCGTCGTCAATCCGCGCAAGGGGGTCAAGCATCTGCTGGTCGACGAGATGCAGGATTACACGCCGGTGCAATACGCGGTGCTGGCCCGGCTGTTCCCTTGCCGAAAGACGGTGCTCGGCGACGCGACCCAGTCGGTCAATCCATACGGCGCCTCGAACGCCGAACAGATCCGGCACGCCCTGCAATCCGCCACCTGCGTCAAGCTCACCAGGAGCTACCGCTCGACCTGGGAGATCATGCAGTTCGCGCAGGCCATCTCGCCCAACCCGGACCTCGAAGCCGTGGAGCGACACGGCGAGGCGCCACAGGTGATCGGGTGCAAACGCCCTGCCGACGCGCTCCAGCGGGTCCGGGGCGAGATCGCCGAGTTCGAGACGTCGCGGCACAACAGCCTGGCGCTAATCGCCAAGACGCAGAAGCAGGCACGAAAGCTGCACCGCTCTCTGCTCGACGCCCGCGTGGAGGCGCAGCTGCTCGACACCGAAAGTGTGCACTTCTCGACCGGCGTCATCGTGTGCCCGGCGTATCTCGCCAAGGGGCTGGAATTCGATCGCGTGATCGTGTGGGACGCAAGCAGCCGCAACTATCGCACTGCGATGGATCGCAACCTGCTCTACGTGGCCTGCACCCGGGCCATGCACCGCCTGATTCTTATCACCGTCGGAGAATCTTCCGGCTTCCTGCCGGCCTCCAGCGAAGCGTGAGCTGAAGCCATCTCGAGCTGCGCTCGCTTGTGTTTACTATAGGCGACATGCGGTTTATAGTAGGCGAACTTCTCAGAAAACCTGAAGCTCGAAATGCTGGCAGAACAGTATGGAAAACTGATCAAAGAGGCGCGTCTACGACAGAGCCTCACGCAGGAAGACCTTGCCCGAAAGGCAGGGATCTCGCGCGCGGTCC
>JBBDSK010000078.1:0-8880 GCA_040904985.1 Woeseia sp.
AATATTGGCCGGCTTGCGAAGTCAAGGTACGTACGTACTGATTGAGGAGCTTTTGATGGAGTCGCATTCCCGAAATAATTGTTGTCATCACGACGACACCCCGACGGCGAAGTCAAAAGGCGACTATGACCGCGTCCCGGACGGCTACGACGGCATCGTATACACCTGCCCGATGCATCCGCAGGTGCGCGATATCCGCAACACGGGCTGTCCGATCTGCGGCATGGCGTTGGAGCCGGAAGGCATCGTTGCCGGCGAAGAGGACACCAGCGAGCTGGACGACATGTCCCGGCGGTTCTGGGCGAGCGCCCTGCTGACGCTGCCACTCATCGTCTACGCCATGGGCGACTTGCTGCCCGGCCGGCCTTTGGAGCAGCTCGTGTCCCCAGCCTGGAGCCAATGGCTACAGTTGGCGCTTGCCGCACCGGTCGTATTGTGGGGCGGCTGGCCTTTTTTCGTCCGCGGCGCGCAGTCTGTCCGCTCGCTGAATCTCAACATGTTCACGCTGATCGCGCTCGGGGTTGGTGTCGCATTCGCATATTCAGTCGTTGCCGTGGCGGTGCCTGGCATCTTCCCCGAAAGGTTTCGCACACACTCCGGCGAGGTGGCCGTTTATTTTGAGGTCGCGGCCGTCATCACCGCGCTGGTCCTGCTTGGGCAGGTTCTCGAGCTCAAAGCGCGCAGCCAGACTTCCGGTGCGATTCGTGCATTGCTGGAGCTGGCGCCGCCGCGCGCCCGCCGCCTCACGGAAGAGGGCCGCGAAGAAGACGTATCGTTAGACGCATTGGCGGAAGGAGATCGGCTGCGCGTGCGTCCCGGTGAGAAGGTGCCCGTCGACGGTGTGATTGGCGATGGCCGAAGCACCGTCGACGAGTCCATGATCAGCGGCGAGCCTGTCCCGGTGGAAAAAAGGAAGGGCGACGGCGTCATCGGCGGCACGGTGAACGGGACCGGCAGTTTTGTCATGACAGTAACGAAAGTCGGTGACGACACGTTGTTGTCGCAGATCGTACGCATGGTGGCCGAGGCACAACGGAGCCGGGCGCCGATTCAGCGCCTCGTCGATCTCGTGGCTTCCTGGTTCGTCCCGGCAGTCGTCGTTGTTGCGCTCCTGACCTTCGTCGTCTGGTCCTGGCTGGGGCCGCAGCCCGCCATGGCATTGGCAATCGTCAACGCGATTGCGGTTTTGATCATCGCCTGCCCCTGCGCGCTGGGACTGGCGACACCAATGTCGATCATGGTGGGCACCGGAAAGGGCGCGCGACACGGCGTCCTGATCAAGAACGCGGAAGCTCTGGAGATTTTCGAGAAAGTCGACACGATCGTCGTCGACAAAACCGGCACCCTAACCGAGGGCCGGCCGGTGCTGGTGACTGTCAAGCCGACTCCGGGTTTCGACGAAGGCGATCTCCTGTCGCTGGTAGCGGCGGTGGAAAGCGCCAGCGAACACCCGCTTGCACAGGCGATCCTTGCCGGCGCCGAAGACCATTCGTTGCAGCTCCCCGCTGTGCAGGATTTCAACTCGATTACAGGGCAGGGCGCGGAGGCCGAGGTGTCCGGCAGGACGGTCGCGGTCGGAAATGCAAAGATGATGGAACGGGCCGGCGCCTTCGATCCGGACCTTGCGAAAGCCGCCGAAGCGTACCGCGCCGAGGGACAGACCGTCGTATTCGTCGCCATCGACTCCAGACCCGCCGGACTGATCGGCGTCGCCGATCCAATCAAGAAAACGACGGTGCGCGCTATCGAACAGTTGCATGCCGCGGGACTGACCGTCGTCATGCTGACCGGCGATCACGCCGGCACCGCCTCGGCCGTCGGCCGGCAGATCGGCATCGACGACGTTCGCGCCGACGTTTCATCGCAAGTCAAGCACCGGGTCGTCCGCGAACTACAGGCGGCCGGCAAGGTCGTGGCGATGGCCGGCGACGGCATCAACGATGCCCCGGCCCTGGCTCAGGCCGATATCGGTATTGCCATGGGTACCGGTACGGACGTGGCGATGGAGAGCGCCGGCGTCACGCTGGTGCGGGGCGACCTGATCGGCGTTTCGCGGGCGCGCATGCTCAGCCAGGCGACCATGCGAAATATCCGCCAGAACCTCTTTTTTGCTTTTGTGTACAACACGGCCGGTATTCCGATTGCCGCCGGAGTGCTGTATCCGGTATTTGGCCTGCTGCTGAGCCCGATGATCGCAGCGGCCGCGATGAGCCTCAGTTCGGTTTCGGTCATCGGCAATGCTCTTCGGTTGCGCCGGCTCGAGCTGCCATAGGAGAACTTCATGACTGCTACTTTTGACCGTCGTCAAATACTGCGCGCGGCCCTCGTTGCCGGCGCCGGATTGACGTTCCCCGGCCTCCTTCCGGCCTGGGCCCGGAGCGGCACGCTAGGGCTGGTCCCCGACATGCCGACGCTCAGCGGTGAAGACATCGCTTTGACCATAGGCCCCAGCCCGTTCACGGTCGGCGGCCGCACCGGCGAGGCGATCACGATCAATGGCACCGTTCCGGCGCCGCTGATCCGTCTCCGGGAAGGACAGAACGTGCGCATCGCCGTGACCAACACTCTGGAGGAGGATACGTCGATTCATTGGCACGGCGTGCTGGTCCCGTTCCAGATGGACGGCGTGCCCGGCGTCAGTTTCCCCGGCATCCGCCCGGGCGAAACGTTCGTTTACGAGTTTCCGATCGTGCATGCCGGCACGTTCTGGTACCACAGCCATTCGGGTCTGCAGGAACAACTCGGGCACTACGGACCTTTGATATTCGATCCGGCCGACGCCGATCCCGTGGGGTACGACCGTGAGCATGTCGTGGTGCTGTCGGACTGGAGCTTCATGGACCCGCACGCGATGCTTCACAAGCTCAAGAAGGAAGCGGGTTACTTCAACTTCCAGCGGCACACTGTAGCGGGCTTGATCGGCGAAAGCGGTCCGGAAGAGCAGATGTCTCTTGCGGACCGGTGGATGTGGAGGAACATGCGGATGGACCCGACGGACATCGCCGACATCACCGGCTCGACCTATACCTACCTGATGAACGGCTACGGGCCGCAGGAGAACTGGACGGGCCTGTTCCGTCCGCACGAGCGCGTGCGGCTGCGTTTTATCAATGCATCTGCGATGACCGTCTTCAACGTCCGCATTCCGGGCCTGCCGATGACGGTGGTCAATGCCGACGGCAACAACGTGCGCCCGGTCGAGACCGACGAGTTTCAGATTTCGGTCGCGGAAACCTACGACGTCATCGTGGAGCCGACCGAGGATCGCGCATTCACCCTGGTGGCTGAATCGGTGGATCGTTCCGGCATGGCGCGCGGCACGCTTGCGCCGCGGCTAGGCATGAGCGCCGGCGTGCCCCCGCTGCGCCCGCGGCCGACTCTCGGTATGGACGACATGGGCATGGCGATGAACCACGGCTCGATGTCGGGGAAGTCGTATGCCGGCATGTCCGGCATGGACTCGGGCGAAATGGACAGGGGAGAGATGGACATGCGTGATGAATCCCTGGCGCCGCCGGACATGAAAGTGGGCCCGGGCGTCGACATGATCGCGATGAACCCGCAGTACAGCGCCGGCAAGCCAGGACTCGGCCTGGAAAACGTGGAGCATCGGGTGCTCGTCTATACCGATCTCGCCGCATTGGAACCGAATCCCGACCCCAGGCCACCGTCCCGCCACGTCGAGATCCATCTCACCGGTAACATGGAGCGCTTCATGTGGTCCTTCGACGGGCGGAAGTTCAGTGAAATCGTGGAACCGATCCGCTTCGCGCTGAACGAAAGGGTGCGGGTGACCCTCGTGAACGACACCATGATGCAGCATCCGATTCATCTGCACGGCCACTTCTTCGAGGTCTTGAACGGCCATGCCGGGCACCATCCGCGTAAGCACACCGTAAACGTGCTGCCGGGCACGAAAATCTCGTTCGATTTAACCGCCGACAATCCTGGCGACTGGGCATTTCATTGCCACCTTCTCTTTCACATGCATGCGGGCATGTTCAACGTCGTTACAGTTCGCCCGCTGACAGGAGACCTGGCATGAAGCAGCTTCTGATCGTGCTATTTAGCGCATTGGTGACGGCGCCGGTACTTGCGCAGCATCAGGGCCATGGAGCGGAAGAGCCGCCGCCGGAAGCGGCGCAGCTGAAAGCGGATCCGCACGCCGGCCACGATATGAGCGGCATGCAGCAGCTGGCCGAGCCGGAAGCCGAAGCACCGCCGCCGCCCGCCGCCTTTTCGGGTCCTGCTCACGCCGCCGACACCCTGTTCGATCCGCAGGTAATGGCAGAAGCTCGTGAACACCTGCGCGCGGAGCAAGGCGGGGTCATCTCATCCCTGTTTCTGGTCGACAGGTTCGAAGCGCACTACGGCGACGGGGAGGAGGTTTACCTGTGGGACGTTCAGGGCTGGTACGGCAGCGACATAAACCGGCTCTGGTTCAAGACCGAAGGCGAGGGCGTTCTCGACGACGACCTGGAAAGCGCTCAGATCCAGGTCCTCTACAGCCGTGCCATCACGCCGTTCTACAATGCACAGGCCGGCGTTCGTTACGATGTCAGTCCCGATCCCGAGCGCTCGCACCTGGTGCTGGGCTTGCAGGGCCTGGTCCCTTACGCGTTCGAGGTCGACGCGGCGGCCTTCCTATCGGACGAAGGCGACCTGACCGGCCGCATCGAAGGCGAGTTCGACCTGCAGATCACCCAGCGCGTGATCCTGCAGCCACGCCTCGAGTTGAATGTCTCGGCGCAGGAGATACCGGAGCTCGAGACAGGCTCCGGATTCAGTTCAGTGGAGGCTGGGCTTCGCCTGCGTTACGAAATCCGCCGGGAAATCGCGCCCTATCTCGGAGTGGGTTGGGAGCGAAAACTCGGTAAGACCGGGGATTTTGCACGTGCCGCCGAAGAGGACCGCGGCGACTGGCAGTTCGTCTTGGGGATCAGGTCATGGTTTTAGCCTTCGAATCTGCGCCGTTCCAGCCAGATACATCGAAAGCGGCGGCCAGAACGACGGCCTCGACGATCTGGTCGAGCATCACGTAGAGCCGGAGGGTGACGCGTATGACGAGTTCGACCTGTCGTTTACAAAGATAGAAACCCACTTGGAAGGATAATTCGCCTGGGCGCTTGCGTACGTGGAGCTGAAGGCCATGGAGAGCCGATTCACATCCGCGAATATGAAACGTTCCTGTTCCGCCGGGTCGCCGGTGAATGGAAGGTTGTGCACACGCACAGGTCCTCGCGGCCAGCAGAATAAAGGCAGATGGCGTTGCTAACTGCCCGGGTTTGGCAACATCCTCGCTGCTCCAGCGACCCCGGCCACTTGTCGACCTCCCGCTTCGCCACCTGCGAGACGCCGTAAGTCTGCTGCAATTTAGAGATGAGCTGCGGTCGTTGACCGGCGATCCGCTCGAATCGATCCTGGATGATTTTCGCCCACTTTTCCCGCAGCGGTCCTTGCAGGTTACTCCAGTTGCGTTCTACTCGACCCCAATCCACCTGGTACTCCCCTCCCGCGCGATTTCGGACGTGCTCATTGCACCGTGAAAACCATCATCAGGTGCCCTCTCGAGCCGTTCCGGAGCTCCGGTGCAAAACCGTTGATCCAGCCGCCCCAGCCCACCGGGAAGGCGACGTACTGCTTGCCGTCGACGGCGTAGGTCATGGGCGGGGCATGCATGCCCATCGGCGCCTTGTGCGTCCAGAGCTCCTCGCCGTTCCCTGCATCGGCGGCGTGCAGCGTGCCGTCCGCTTCGCCCCAGAACACCAGCCCGCCGGCGGTGCTGAGGACACCGGACATCACGGGCCATTCCGAATCGCTTTGCCAGGCCGGCTCGAGCGTAACGGGATCGAACGCGAGCAGCGCTCCGCTCGACTCCTCCGGCCCGAGCGCCTCGGGGCTCGCCATGCTTCCCCAGAACGGCATTCCTTCGCGGAAGTAAGCCTGGCCGGTCCGGAAAGTGGCGCAGTTCTCGATCAGCGGGATGTAGGCCAAGCCCGTCTCCGGTGAGAACGCCATGTGGTTCCATTCCTTGGCGCCAGCGGGACCCGGGCAGATCGGCTCCATCGCGGACGTCAGCCGTGCGGCAGGGTCGACTTCGGGACGGCCGGTCTTCTGGTCGAGCTTTTCCGCCCAGGTCTGTCGGGCGAAAGGTTTCGCCTGGATGAAGGAGCCGTCGGTGCGGTCGATTACGTAAAAATGAGCGTTCTTGTCGGCATGCAGCAGGGTCTTGCGCGATTGGCCATCCACCTCGATGTCGGCGAGCACGACCTCGTTGACCCCGTCGTAGTCCCAGACGTCATGCGGCGTCCATTGGTAGTGCCAGGCGAGCCGGCCGTTATCGGGATCGAGCGCCACCACGGAGTTCGTGTACAGGTTGTCGCCCGGCCGCACCTCGCCGTTGAAATCCGGCGCCGGATTGCCGACAGTCCAGTACAGGAGATCCAGTTCCGGATCATAGGAGCCGGTTATCCAGGTGGGTCCGCCACCGGTCTTCCAGGTCGGTTGGTCTCCCTCCCAGGTATCGTGGCCCTCTTGGCCGGGGCCGGGAATCGTCCAGAAGCGCCACGCGCGTTCGCCGGTGTCCGCATCATAGGCATCGACAAAGCCGCGAATCCCGTATTCCCCGCCGGAAATCCCGGCTACGACCTTGCCCTTGACGAACAGCGGCGCCACGGTCGCCGTATAACCCTGGCGCCAGTCCGCGAGAACCGTGTTCCACACGATTTCGCCGCTCTGTGCGTCGAGCGCCACGAGCCTCGCGTCGAGTGTGACGATGAAAACCTTGCCGTCGCCGATCGCTGCGCCGCGGTTTACCCAGTCGCAGCACGCCGGCACGTCCTTTGGGACTTCGAAGGCATGTTTCCAGAGCTCGCGGCCGGTGGCGGCATCGACGGCGTGAACGGCGGTGTGCCCACCGGTCGTGAAATACATCACGCCGTCAACGACGACCGGTGTCGCCTCGAAACCGTGCGGAACCGGCAGGTACATTCGCCACTCTTCGCGCAGGCCCTCGACGTTGCCGGTGTCGATCAGGTCCAGCCGGCTGTGGCGCTGTGCCGCGTAGGAGCCGTGGTTCGTGAGCCAGTTCTGCGGCTCGCGCTCCGGTGCCAGCGCAATGCGCTGCGAGTCCACGCTCTGTGCCGGATTTGATTCGAGCGGGCTTTCCTGCGCGACCGACGACCCCGCAAGCGCCAGTGCCGTTGCGGCGGCCGCGAACAGCTCCCGGTGTCCAAGCATCATCATTTACCTCCTGCGCTCGCGACTATGAATTTGCCTTCCATGCCGCGACGATAGTGGTTTCCGACTGGGCACATGAATTCATACTCGCCCGCTTTGTCGAACTGCCCGAAAGTCGCCCAGGTGGAGCCCTGAGGCAGCGCAAAGAACACGTTTTTCGGTGCGGGCGGGGAGGCATGTTCCTCGGGACGCGTGCCGTCCGGCTTGAGGAGAGGACCGATGCCGCCGGAGGTCATGCCCTCCTCGTGACGCATGTCCGGTTTGCCGTGCTTCTCGTGCGAAACCGGCTGGCTGTGCAGTTTGAACTGGTGAAAAGAACTTGGATCTTCGTTGTGCACGACGAGGCGATACTTCTGTCCGGCTTTGACGCGTATTTCCTTTTTATCCCACCTCAAGTGCGGCGCGGCTTTGAGCTCGATTGTGGGCACCTCCGGCTGTAGGTCGGGAGCCGAAGATTCGATCTCGTTCGGGCTGCCGCGGGTCCATTTCGCGTCTTCCCACATCACGTGAAGAAAACCGCCGGGAGACGGCAGGTAAGCCGACGGCGGCACGACCACGTGCACCTCGCGGACCGGCTGCTCCGCGCACTCGTAGCAGCTATAGGTGAAGTCCTCGCCGCGCGTATCGCTCGTCAGCATGACGTGCAGCGGCGCGCTGGAGGCCACGCGCTTGCCGTTTTTGTAGATGTCGGCCCAGCCCCAGGAACACAGCATGCAGCGCACCTGCGGCACCGCCGGGGTGCCGTTGGCGGTCGATCCGTGATAGGCGGTGTCGATGGCGACACCGCCGAACCAGGGCTCGGCAATCGGGTTCGGCGACAGCGGCGTCAACATCGCCTGCTCTATCCGCCATTTGTCGCCGGCATGATCGGTAAAGGTGATCTCCACCTCCATCGAATCCTCGGAAAGTTTCGTGTCGTTTGCGGTTCTGTCATAAGCGACGGCCCGGAACGTGCCCCGGCGAAGTTCCTGAACATTGTTTGAGAATGGAATATGCTGGGGAGAGACTGTCTTGAGGCGCTTCGGGATCTTCTCCGGAAATGCCGGCGGGCCGGGAAGCACCTGAACGAGGGCGCCGCCGCCTTCGATCACGATTCCCTGCGGTTCCTTGAGGAGGATGGGCTTCGGCCCCTTCGGCGAAGGTCGCTGGTACAGAACGTCGAGGGCGGCTTTTACCGCCGGCTCCAGCGGTGTCTGTCCTGGCGACAGTGGCCGCTCCGGCGCCTGAGAGGGACCGAACTGATCCTGGTAAGGGATATTCCGCTCGTCCTGTGCCTGAGCATCTGCCGCCGTCATCGCTTTGAGGAATACGAGCAGAGTGATCCCCAAGTATGATAGCTGTTTCGAAGATGAAGTCATGGTCTTCTCCTCGGATCACGGCAGGCGCTAGCCGTGGAACGGTTCAAATTGCGGGCCACTATTCACCAAGGCAGGCACAAGAGATGCAGGTCTTAGCACAGTCGTAACCCTCCTCGATGCAACAGTTCGCGTTTCATTCGTGTTGCCCTGCACCTGCGGATGGATACTGATCATTCCCTGGGCATGCATTGCTGGTTCTCCCTGGCAAGTAATGACCGGGTATAATGCTGCAAATTACGTACCAGTATCCTCGCTCGCTTCCTGCTCACTCATCTGCGCTGCT
>JBBDSK010000079.1:0-8838 GCA_040904985.1 Woeseia sp.
CGTTTTATTCGATGTTCCAGACGAATGCCGTGGGTCGCAACAACGTCTCGATCTGCACCAATGTTTCATGCATGCTTCGCGGCGCCGAGGACATCGTGGCCCACGTGGAGAAAAGACTCGGCATCGGAATTGGCGAGAGCACCGAGGACGGGCGTATCTATCTGAAGAAAGAAGAAGAGTGCCTGGCAGCCTGCTGTGGCGCGCCGATGATGATGGTTAACCACAAATATCACGAGAATCTTACGGTAGAAAAGGTGGACAAAATCCTGGACGAGTTGGTCTAGCCCATCATGGAATTAACGGATATCAAGCAAAACCTCGTTTGCTTCGCCACCTTCGGCGAGGAGCAGCCATGGACCATGGCGGCCTACGAGAAACACGACGGCTATACAGCCTGGCGCAGGATACTCGCCGGTGAGATGACGCCGGAGGCGGTAATCGAAGAAGTGAAGTCCTCCGGCCTTCGCGGTCGCGGCGGCGCGGGCTTTCCCACCGGCCTCAAGTGGAGCTTCATGCCGAAAGGCGCGGGCGTACAGAAATACCTCGTTTGCAATTCCGACGAAAGCGAGCCGGGTACCTGTCACGACCGTGAGATTCTTCGCTATAACCCGCATTCGCTGATTGAAGGCATGGCCATCGCGGCGTACGCAATGGGTGCAACGGTGGCTTACAACTACATTCGCGGCGAATTCATAGACGAGCCGGTGCCACGCTTTGAGAATGCGTTGCGTGAAGCCTACGACGCAGGGCTGCTGGGAAAAAACATTCAGGGTTCGGGTATCGATTTCGATCTCTACCCGTTCATCGGCGCGGGTGCCTACATCTGCGGTGAGGAAACGGCTTTGCTGGAATCGCTGGAAGGCAAGGTCGGCATGCCGCGGTTCAAGCCTCCGTTCCCGGCGAACTACGGGCTTTTCGGCAAGCCGACGACGATCAACAACACACAGAGCCTGGCGAGCGTGCCAGCGATCCTTCGCAATGGCGCGGCCTGGTTTGCCGGTCTCGGTCCCGATGGGTCCGGCGGCACGGCGCAGTTTTCGGTTTCCGGTCATGTGGAAAAGCCGGCCAACCTGGAGTTGCCCATGGGCATACCGTTTCGGGATCTTCTCGAGCTGTGTGGCGGCGTTCTGGGCGGGCGCAAGCTGAAAGCGGTCATTCCCGGTGGCTCGTCCGTGCCCGTCCTTCCGGCTGACATCATCATGAACTGCACCATGGACTACAACTCGCTCAAGGAAGCCGGCTCATCCTTCGGCACCGGGGCGGTAATGGTGATGGACGAGACGACCTGCATGGTGCGTGTGCTGCGGCGCATCTCCCGTTTCTATATGGCGGAATCCTGCGGGCAGTGCACGCCGTGCCGCGAGGGAACCGGCTGGCTTTACCGGATGCTCTGCCGGATTATCGAGGGCAGGGGACAGGAAGAGGATCTCGACAAACTGGTGCAGGTGGCGGACAAGATAGAAGGCCATACGATTTGTGCGCTCGGCGATGCTGCGGCGTGGCCGGTACAAAGCTTTCTGCGTCATTTTCGGCATGAGTTCGAATTCATGGTACGGAATAACGGTCGCAGCATCGTCGATGATGTTGCCGCGGCGGCATGAGGGCGCAATGAGCGACGACACCATCAATTTCGAGGTCGACGGAGAGCCGGTCCAGGGCAAGAAAGGGCAGATGATTATGGAGGTTACGGATCGTACCGGAACCTACATACCGCGTTTCTGCTACCACAAGAAACTGAGCATCGCGGCGAATTGCCGCATGTGCCTGGTCGAAGTGGAGAAGGCGCCTAAACCCATGCCGGCCTGCGCCACTCCAATAGGCGACGGTATGAAGGTGTATACCAGGTCGCCAAAGGCAATTGCCGCACAGCGCGCGACCATGGAATTCCTGCTGATAAACCATCCACTGGACTGCCCGATCTGCGACCAGGGCGGCGAGTGCGAACTGCAGGATCTTGCAATGGGCTTCGGCCGCGATATCTCCCGCTATTACGATGGCAAACGTTCGATCAAGGACCAGGACCTGGGCCCGCTGATATCTACCGACATGACGCGCTGCATTCACTGCACGCGCTGCGTGCGCTTCGGCGAAGAGATCTGCGGCTATCAGCAGCTGGGCACGATCGGGCGTGGTGAATCGATGAAGATCAGCACCTATATCGCCCAAACGATCGACCACGAACTTTCCGCCAATATTATCGATGTCTGCCCGGTCGGCGCGTTGAACAACAAACCGTATCGCTACAGCGCGCGTGCCTGGGAGATGATGCAGCACGCGACCGTGTCTCCCCACGACTGCGTCGGCTCGAATATGTACGTGCACTCGCTGCGCGGCACCATCAAGCGCGTTGTGCCGAAGGAAAACGAAGCGATAAACGAGACCTGGCTTGCTGATCGGGACCGCTTCAGTTACGAAGGGGTTTACAGCAAAGACCGCCTTCTTGCGCCTCAGGTGAAAGAGAATGGCGCGTGGCGCGACATCGGCTGGGAAGAGGCCTTGCAGTTGCTGGCCGAGAAGCTGGCGGCGAGCCGGGGCGAGCAAATCGGCATTCTGTCATCACCCAGCGCAACGCTCGAGGAGTCGTGGCTGCTGGCCCGGCTGGCTGAGGGTGCAGGCAGCAGCAACATCGATCATCGGCTGCGGCGGCGCGACTTCTCGGATGAGGAAAACGACGCCCTCATTCCGTGGCTCGGTTGCGATATTGCGGATCTCGAGAAGCTCGACGCCGTACTGATTGCCGGTTCCAATTTGCGCGCGGAGGCTCCCATTCTGGCGCACCGCATTCGCAAGGCCGTCTTGCACAGCGCCCGCGTGTCGATTGTGGACTACGAGGCGCAGCATTATTTCTTTGACATAGAGCAGCACATTTCCGGGAAGAGGCTGGCGGGCGAACTGGCGGCAATTGCCGTAGCCGCGGCCGGCGGCAGCAGTCTCCCGAAGGCTGTTGCCGGACTTTGCGCGGAGGTAACGCCCGATGATGGCCACCGCGCTATCGCCCGAATGCTCGAGCAGGCCGGCAACGGGCTTGTTGTTGTCGGGCTGGCCGCCGGGCGGGATACGGACTGGGCGGCTATTCGCGCGCTCACCGCGGTCATTGCGGAGCTTACCGGTAGTCGGGTCGGGTACCTCTCGGAAGGTGCGAATTCCGCTGGTGCACATTTGGCCGGCGTTTTGCCGCACCGGAAGGTTGCCGGAGCCGCACGCGCCCGCGTCGGCAGGAACGCCGCGGAAATGCTCGATTCACCACTGGATGCGCTGCTGCTGTTCGGCATGGAACCGCAGTACGATTTGTCCGGGGGACGCGAGTTCGTGTCAAAGCTGGCGTCTCAGCAATCCTTCGTTGCTGCCATGACGCCCTATGCCTCGGCGGATCTGTTGCAGGCCGCCCACCTGCTTCTTCCGATCGGCACCTATGCCGAAAGCGCCGGCACGCTCGTCAACTGCGAGGGCCGCTGGCAGAGCTTTGGCGGTGTTGCGAGCCCGCTGGGGCAATCGCGGCCGGGCTGGAAGGTGCTGAGGGTGCTTGGCAACCTGCTCAACATTGACGGCTTCGACTACCTGACCAGCGAGGCGGTGCGCGACGAACTTGCGGCGCTCCTGGGCGAGGTGACACCGGACAACCGTTACCGCGGCGAGCATGAAATTCGCCGCTCGAGCGCAGGCGGCACGCTGGATGTCGCCATGTACGACATCGACGCGGTGCTGCGCCGAACCGTGGCGTTGCAGCTGACGCCGGAAGCGATGCGCGCCGGACAAGGGGACAGTCCGCAGCAACAGGAATCTGCCGCATGAGCTGGCTCGTTCCCCAATTCCTGGCGGACTGGTGGAGTTTTGTGCCGCCGACGATGCAGCAGGTAACGGTCATTACCACGCAAATTGTAGCGGTGACCACCTGCATCATCCTGACCGTCGCTTTCGCCACCTTCTTCGAGCGCAAGGTTATTGGCTTCATGCAGGGGCGCGTGGGGCCGAACCGCGTGGGTCCTCTGGGGCTGGGTCAGCCGTTTGCCGACGTCATCAAGCTTCTGATCAAGGAAGTCGTAGTGCCGCGGGAGTCGAACCGGTTCCTGTTCATTATTGCGCCGCTGTTCGCCATCATTCCGGCGCTGGCAACCTGGGCTGTGATACCGCTGACTGAAGACTTCGTCATCGCGGATATCGACGCCGGGCTTCTTTACGTTCTTGCGCTGACCTCAGTCGGCGTCTATGGCATCATACTGGCGGGTTGGGCCACCAACTCGAAGTATGCCTTTCTCGGCGCAATGCGCTCCGCTGCGCAAATCGTGGCTTATGAAATTGCCATGGGTTTTGCCCTGGTCGGGGTGCTGATGGCGGCCGGCAGCCTTAATCTGGGCGAGATCGTGAGGGCACAATCCGGGGGTGTGAGCCACTGGTTCCTCCTCCCGTTGCTGCCGTTGTTCATCGTTTACTTCGTGTCGGGGGTGGCGGAAACGAACCGGGCCCCGTTTGACGTGGCGGAAGGCGAATCCGAAATTGTGGCCGGTTTTCACGTCGAGTATTCCGGCGTCGCGTTCGCGATCTTCTTCCTCGCCGAGTACGCCAACATGGTGCTGATTTCGGCGCTTGCCTCGATCTTCTTCCTGGGCGGCTGGGCGTCGGTGTTCGAGGGGTGGACCTTCCTCGGAGAGGAACACTTTCTCCGTGAGCCCAGCTTTTTCTGGCTGGCGCTGAAGATCGGTTTTTTCATTTTTGTATTCTTTTGGTTGCGCGCGACCTTCCCTCGTTACCGCTATGACCAGATCATGCGCCTGGGCTGGAAAGTGTTTATTCCGCTGACCATTGTCTGGATCGCCGTCGAAGGAGTCATGGCGTGGCTGCAGTGGGGTCCGTGGGCCAGGATGGCAGGGTAGAGGTATGGCCACGATAAAAGGCGTATTCAAGACACTCGTATTGTGGGAGTTGTGGCGAGGACTCTCGGTCACACTGCGGAATTTCTTTCGTGACGACACGACGGTCCAGTATCCGGAAGAGAAGACACCGCAGTCCTACCGTTACCGTGGCCTGCACGCGTTGCGGCGCTATCCGAACGGCGAGGAGCGCTGCATTGCGTGCAAACTCTGCGAGGCCGTCTGCCCGGCTCTTGCCATTACGATTGAATCGGACATCAGCGATGACGGTACACGCCGTACGACGCGTTATGACATCGACCTTTTCAAATGCATATATTGCGGATTCTGCGAGGAGTCCTGCCCGGTTGACGCGATCGTTGAAACGCGCATTCATGAGTACCATATGGAGAAGCCGGGCCAGAACATCATGACAAAGGACAAGCTGCTGGCTGTGGGTGATCGTTTCGAAGCCATGATATCCGCCGACAAAGCGGCTGACGCCAAGTACAAGTGAGGTAGGAGAGTTGTTTCAGGTACTGCTGTTCTACTTCTTCGCCGCAATCCTGATTGCCGCGGCAATGGGCGTGATTTTCACGCGCAATCCCGTGTACTCGATTCTTTTCCTCGTCCTGGCCTTTTTCCAGAGTGCCGTTTTGTGGCTATTGGCCGAAGCGGAGTTTCTCGCGATCGTACTGGTTCTCGTATACGTCGGCGCTGTGATGGTGCTTTTCCTGTTTGTCGTGATGATGCTCGACATTGCGGTCGAGAAGGTGCGTCGGGGACTCACCCGTTATGCGCCGATTGGTCTGCTCATTACCGCGCTCATGGTCGTTGAACTGGTTCAGGTGATCTGGCTGAGAGGGCGCGACGAGTCACTCGTTGGAAATTTCGCGCCGACGCCTGAGGGTTACAGCAACACTGAAGCGCTCGGTGCCGTGCTTTACACCGAACATGTGTATGCCTTCGAGATAGCGGCCGTGCTGCTGCTACTCGCGATCGTGGCGGCAATTTCGCTCACCATGCGCCGCCGGCCCGGCCTCAAGACCCAGGACATCGCCAAACAGGTGTCGGTAAAAGCCGGGGACCGGGTGCGCATCGTCAAGATGGGATCGGAGAAGCGGCGATGATCGGGCTCGAGCATTACCTGTCACTGGCGGCGATTCTCTTCGCCCTGAGCGTCGCCGGGATTTTCATCAATCGGCGCAACCTGATTTTACTGCTGATGTGCATCGAGCTCATGCTGCTGGCTGTCAACTTCAACTTCATCGCATTTTCCAGGTTCCTTGGCGACGAGACCGGCCAGGTGTTCGTTTTCTTTATCCTCACTGTCGCAGCCGCGGAAGCTGCGATCGGTCTGGCAATTCTGGTCGTCCTATTCCGCAACAGACGCTCCATCAATGTGCAGGAGCTGGATTCAATGAAGGGCTAAGAAGAAGAAGGTCAGAACCCGAATGCACAGTATTCATTTAGCGATAGTGCTCGCGCCGCTCATCGCATCGATTCTTGCGGGCCTTTTCGGCCGGCAGATCGGTCGTGCGGGCGCGCATTGGGTTACCGTCATTGGCGTCGGCCTGTCGTTCCTGCTGTCCGTTCTGGTTTTGAAGAATCTCTACTGGGACGGCGGGCAGCCGGACAACTACAGCCTGTACACCTGGGCCGTCAGCGATGGCCTGCGCATGGAGATCGGGTTTCTCATAGACCGTCTCACCGCCCTGATGATGGTCGTCGTGACGTTCGTATCCCTCATGGTGCATATCTACACCATTGGCTACATGCACGACGATCCTGGCTATCAGCGCTTTTTCAGCTACATATCGCTGTTCACCTTCTCCATGCTGATGCTGGTTATGGCGAACAATTTCCTGCAGCTGTTCTTCGGCTGGGAAGCGGTCGGCCTCATGTCCTACTTGTTGATCGGGTTCTGGTTCAAGCGGGAATCGGCGATCGTGGCGAACCTGAAGGCGTTTTTGGTGAATCGCCTGGGCGACTTCGGCTTCATCCTGGGCATTGCGGGCATCGTAATGTTCACTAACTCGCTGGACTACGCAGAAGTCTTTGCGGGCGCGGAATCGATTGCGACGCAGGAGTTACGGATAACAGCCGGCATTAGCTGGAATGCGATGACCCTCATATGCATTCTGCTGTTCATCGGCGCCATGGGGAAGTCGGCGCAGGCGCCTTTGCACGTCTGGCTGCCCGACTCCATGGAAGGCCCCACGCCGATATCGGCACTGATCCATGCCGCCACGATGGTAACCGCCGGAATTTTCATGGTGGCGCGCATGTCGCCGCTGTTCGAATGGTCGGAGACGGCCCTGGCCGTGGTGCTCGTCATCGGCGCCATGACCGCGTTTTTCATGGGCCTGCTGGGCATCGTGCAGAACGACATCAAGCGGGTCGTCGCGTATTCGACGTTGTCGCAGCTGGGCTACATGACCGTGGCGTTGGGAGCGTCAGCCTACGGCGCGGCCATTTTCCATCTGATGACCCACGCGTTCTTCAAAGCTTTGCTGTTCCTGGCCGCCGGGTCCGTGATCATTGCACTGCATCACGAGCAGGACATCCGGAAAATGGGCGGACTGCGCAAGTACATGCCGATTACCTACTGGACCGCCCTTATCGGCTCTCTCGCCCTCATCGGTTTCCCTGGCAGCGCCGGATTTTTCTCCAAGGATGCGCTGATCGAGGCCGTAAGAGATTCCCATTGGCAGGGGCAGGGCGCTATCTACTGGATCGGCTATCTCAGCGTTTTGCTGGGCGTATTTGTGACCGCTCTTTACACGTTCCGCATGTTCTTCCTGGTGTTCCACGGTGAGGAGCGCACGGACAAAAAGGCGCGTTCTCACCTGCACGAGTCGCCGGCGGTGGTTACGGTGCCACTCATCTTACTGGCGATTCCCTCCGCGATAATCGGGTGGTTCACCATCGAGCCGGTGCTGTTTGGCGGCTTTTTCGGCAATGCCATCCAGGTGACGGAGCGGCATGACGTGCTCGCGCACCTGGGTCAGGCTTACCATGGCAGCGCGGCGTTTATCCTGCACGCCCTGCAAGGGCCGACCGTATGGCTTGCCTTCGCCGGGCTTGTTACCGCCTGGGTCCTGTTTCTCTGGCGCCCGCAGCTGCCAGCGCTCATTCGTTCGCGTCTGTCCGGTCTCTACAACCTGCTGGATCGCAAGTACTACTTCGACGATCTTTATATGAAGGGCTTCGCGGCCGGTGGCAGGAATATCGGGAGTTTCCTTTGGCGAAAAGGCGATGAGCTGCTGATCGACGGTGCGCTGGTAAACGGCACGGCCAATTCGATCGGCCGTTTGGCCGGAGTTCTGCGGCGAGTGCAGACCGGCTATCTCTATCACTACGCGTTCGCAATGATCATCGGCCTGACCTTCATTCTTGGCTGGTTGCTCTGGCTGCACTAGGAACCGGCTGAATGGATCTTTCGCATAACATACTGAGTCTGCTGATCTGGCTGCCGATCATCGGTGGCATCGCCGTGCTTGTCGTGGGTGACGAGGGAGACGCGAGTTCGGCGCGTGCGGGCACGATGCGCCTTCTGGCGCTCGTTGTGTCGTTAGTGACGGTGCTGCTGGGCGCCTACCTGTACTGGAATTTCGATACCGCGCAGGGTTCGATGCAGTTCGTCGAGCGAATGCCGTGGATCGAGGCGCTCAACGTTGACTACTACCTGGGTGTGGACGGTATTTCCGCACCGCTGATCCTGCTTACCGCCTTCATTACGCCGCTCGTCATTGTTGCCGGCTGGGATTCCATCGAGTCACGCCCGGCTCAATATTTCGCCGCATTCCTGATACTGGAGGGCCTGATGATCGGGGTCTTTTCGGCGCTGGATGCGATTCTGTTCTACGTCTGCTGGGAGGCGATGCTGGTGCCGATGTTCCTGATCATCGGCGTGTGGGGCGGCGAAAAGAGGGTTTATGCGACCCTCAAATTCTTCCTGTACACATTTCTCGGTTCCGTGCTGTTGCTC
>JBBDSK010000080.1:0-8751 GCA_040904985.1 Woeseia sp.
CGCGACGAAACCGGCACAGGCGTGGCTTCCATAGCGGTAGGCGCGGCCGAAGACCTCCATGGCTGGCTGGCATGGATTCCCGCTCGCCTGTCGGCCATGAGCTACGCGCTTGCCGGGTATTTCGACGGCGCCCTGTCCGCCTGGCGTGCGCCATTACCGCCCGGCGTCGAGGCATCGCACCTGCGGAGCGAACATCTGCTGGCGAGAGTCGGAGCCGGTGCGCTGGCTCTTCAATCGGCCGGGGACGAAAATGCCGTCGATCGCAGCATACGCGGCGCATCGGCCGCGAGGAAACTGGTGTTGCGCTCGTTACTGATCTGGGCAGCGGTCGTGGCGGCGATGACGCTTTATGGCTGGTCTATCTGAGCGGTTCTTGCGCCGGTTATTGATCGTTCTGCTGGCAGCTCTTGCGCCGCTCAGTGGGTGCAACACCCCTGCGGAACCCGCGGCGCTGCCATCGTCCACGGCAGCCGACGTCGGCCAATTGCGGATCGTCTCACTGGCGCCGCATCTTGCGGAACTCGTTTTTGCGGTCGGGGCCGGCGATTTGCTGGTCGGTGTGACGGCCTATACGGACTACCCCGATGCGGCAGCAGCACTGCCTCTGATCGGGGATGCGTTCGCCATCGATCAGGAACAGCTGGCGGTGTTGAAGCCAGATCTCCTGCTAGCCTGGAAAAGCGGCACCCCGGCGCACGTCGTTGACGAACTGCGGAAGCGCGGCTACCGCGTCGAGACAATCAGGACGCAGGGCCTCAACGATGTCGCTTCCGCGCTGGAGCACCTCGGTAGACTGACGGGCCGGGAGACGCCAGCGGCCGATGCCGCGAAGGAGTTTCGCCAGGGCATCGAAATGATCGCCAGCCGTTACAGCACCGCCCAACCCATCTCCGTGTTCTACCAGGTTTCGAACCGGCCGCTTTACACGGTGAATCGTGATCATTTCGTCAGCCAGCTCATCGACCGCTGCGGTGGCCGCAATATTTTTCGCGACCTCAACAGTCTCGCACCGCTCGTGGACGTGGAGGCGGTTCTGGCGCGCAATCCGGAGGTTCTTCTCGCGAGTGATGACGCACCGGCCGATGCCTTCGGCGTCTGGAACCGCTGGCCCGAGCTCGCCGCGAACCGCTATGGCAATCGCTTTTTCCTGCCGGCAAACGAGATCGGCCGTGCGACGCCGCGGCTTGTCCTTGCGGGCAAGACCTTGTGCGCCGCCCTGGAGAAGGCGCGCCGCAACAGGGCGGGCGCGAGCGGTACGGGTCCGGGTGGACCGCGGGGTGAACAGGACCGAACCGGCTAAGCCGTCAGCGCGGAATCCTGCTGCGATCCCAGATCGTCTCCTGACGCGATTCTGCGCGCGACAGCCTTCTTGCGATTACGAACAGAAGGTCGGACAGGCGGTTGAGGTAGTGCAGCACTTCCTGCCGCAGTTCTTCGTTTTTGGCAAGCGTGAGAACGCGTCTCTCCGCGCGCCGTACAATGGTGCGTGCGAGATGGCAGGCCGCCGTGGCCTGTCCACCGCCGGGAAGAATGAATTCCTTCAGCGGCGGCAGGTCCGCGTTGAACGCATCCAGTTCCGTTTCCAGACGCTCGACAAACGATATATCGACCGCTTTATGCCCGGGGATGCACAGTTCTCCCCCAAGCTCGAACAGATCATGCTGCACTTCCGTCAGGCAGCGGCGAATCGCATCCGGAACGGTATCCGCCGCGAGTACTACGCCGATCGCACTGTTGGCCTCGTCAACCGTGCCGAAGGCCTCGACGCGCAGGCTGTCCTTTTCGGTGCGGCTGCCATCGCCGAGGCCGGTGGTGCCGTCGTCGCCGGTGCGCGTGTATATCTTGCTGAGCCTGTGTCCCATTGGACGTATCCTCAAAAGCGAATCAATTGTACGCTGCAGGCGTTCTGCGCAACGCTACTTCCAGTTGAATTTGAGATCGAAGAATGCGCTGCGTTCCTGCATGCGGAAGCCCGCAGCCGTTTCATAGCGCCTGTCCAGCAGATTTTCGACCCGGGCATGCAGCCGCCAGTTCTTACCGATTGCGACCTGAGCGGTCAGATTCGCCAGCACATAGCCCGGGAGCGCAATCTCTCGGACGTCTACGCGGTCGCCGCTGGCCAGCACTGACAAACCGACGCGGTGCTCGCGGAAGTTCCTGATAATGCTGGCGGTCATGCTCTCCTCGGCGCGGCGAAGAAGCCGCGCGCCGTCCTCGGCATTTTCCGCCGACTGCCTGACGAGGGTGGTGCGCAGGGAAAACTCGTCGCCCTTGTACTCCCAGCTCAGCTCAGCGCCGCGAATGTCTGCTTCGGCGATGTTGCGCAATTCGAAGCTCGCGAGATCAAACTCGATCAGGTCCCGGATATTGTTTCGATAAAAACCGAGCTCGAAAGAGTGCCGCGCCGACGGGCGATAGCGTAGGCCGGCCTGGGCTTCATCCGCTGCCTCAGGATTGAGGTCCGGCCGCCCTCCGAAACCAAAGCGGTCGGTTGCGTCCGGTGCGCGGAAAGCGTGGCCAAGGCCGGCATTGAAGGCCAGACCATCGTTGAAAGCAAAGGAATATTCGAGGTTCCAGGACGTATGGTTGCCGAAGTTTTCGTGATCGGTCAGTCGCAGCGCGGCGAAGGCGCTGTGGCGGCCGCGGGACCACTGATCTTCGACAAAGACGGCCCGCACCGCGGTGTCTTCGTCGAATCCGGATCCGAAGGACAGGGACTGCGCGGTTTCGCCAACGAGGTAAAGCCCGGCGATCCAGCTATGGCTGCCGCGCTCAATACCCAGCTGCCAGTCCAGCGCATTGCGGGAAGATTCCACAAAGTCGGCGGACTGGTTCTGCGAAATTTCATCCACAACATGGCTTATTACGATCTTGCTGCTGACCGCACCCGGTTCCGACTGCAGTTCGAGCGCCGTGGCCTGATTCCTGAATTCCTGGTCGACCGGCGTGAGAAAAAAGTCCAGATATTCCGTAGTTCCGGCTGCGCGCCAGTGCCGGACGCTCAGGTAGTTGGCGCCAAGGCGCTTGCCGGCGTATACATTGGCCGAGAGGTTCTCGAAGCCTCGATCGACTTCGACAGCTGTGCTGGGGGAAAAGCCGTCGGTATCCTGCCAGTTGAGAGCAATCCCGGCGTCCGCATCGTCACCGCGCCGGGCGGCAGCGATCGATGCACTGCGAGTGTCGAAACTGCCGCCGCCGAGAGCGCCTTCGATGAAAGCGCGATCGCTGCGGCGTGTGATGATGTTCACGACGCCACCTATCGCATCGGTGCCGAACAGCGCTGACCGCGCTCCCTTGACGATTTCAATACGTTCGATCAATTCCGGCGCAATGTTCTGCAGTGCCGCGCCGCCGATTGTGCCCGGATTGATGCGCACGCCGTCAATCAGCACCAGCGTGTGATTGCTTTCAGTACCGCGCAGGAACAGGGAGGTCGCCTGGCCAGGGCCGCCGTTTCGGGCGATGTCGATTCCGCCTTCAAAGCGCAGCAATTCCGCGAGGTCGGAAGCGAGCGACTGCTCGATGTCCTGCCGTGTGATGAGGGTAACCGGCACGATCGCTTCAGTAACGGGTATGGCCGAACGAGTCGCTGTGACGATGATATTGTCGCCGGGCTCCGGCTGCCCTGGGCCGGCTGTATCGGCAAAGGCTGGTGAAAACGCAAAAAGCGCGAAAAGCGCCCGAATGGCAGCTGTGTTCATGTCGTCCCCTCCGCGTGCCGCCCGCACGCATTCATCTCACAAGAAACTTGCGATAACGGGACAGGCAAAAGGGACATTTGCAGATCGAGACTGGCTCGAGGTCACGTCCGGAGTACGCCCGCCGCGTCATTCACGTGTACATCGGGCCGGTCTCCGGGCTTACGAGTGGACAGAGCTTCTGTGAAAATTCGGTCCGGTCCGTAGCGCCTTCCCGCGAACCGGAAAATGTCTCCGACGTTCGCAGTGGCTCTGCCGCTTGTTCCTGCGCGACAGGGGCTCCGGGTTAACTCGATCACCGTTGCGGGGGCAGCGCCGGAATGCGTATCGACCGTCTATCGGCGATACGTCACCGGCTTCCCGTTCACCCGAAAAAATGCCTTTCCGGGTTCACCTGATGTCGCATGAACCATAGGGGCGCCGCCGCAGGCTGTCAAGCACGCGCTTGTTTTGCAATTGCACTGCAGCCATAGTTGCGAATTCAGCAGGAGTGCCCCCAAAGAATGCAGAATCAAGAGCAGTCGCTTGAACTGGACACGGCATTGGCGGCGGCCAGAGCGGCGGGAAACATCAGCCGCAGGTATTACCGCAGCAATATGGCGGTAGAGATAAAAGCGGATCGGACGCCTGTCACCGAGGCCGACGTGGCCTGCGAAAAAGCGATCCGGAACATCATTCTGCAGCGCTTTCCGCAGCACGGTTTTTTCGGCGAGGAGACGGGCCGGACTCGTCCGGATTCGGAGTACCTGTGGCTCGTCGATCCGATCGACGGCACCAAGGGATTCCTGAGGCAATACCCGTTCTTCTCGACGCAGATCGCACTGATGCGCGATGGAGAGCTGATTCTCGGTGTTTCGAACGGGGTTTTGTTCGATGAGCTGGCATGGGCCGAGAAAGGCTCTGGCGCCTGGCTGAACGGCGAACGGCTACGTGTGAGCGCCACCGGCGAGCCGGCGCAAGCGGCGCTGTCCACCGGCAATCTGAAATCGCTGGCGGCGGGTAAGGGATGGACTGCGCTGGGCGAACTGGTGACATCCGTTGACCGCATCCGCGGCTATGGCGATTTCTATCATTATCATCTGCTCGCCGCGGGCAAGATCGATGCTGTGGTCGAGTCCGACGTCAATATCCTGGACATTGCGGCTCTGTCGGTAATCGTCACCGAAGCGGGAGGCGTATTCACGGACCTGTCCGGCAAGGCTCCCGGCCTTGACACCACGTCGGTGCTGGCCGCGAACGGGGCGCTGCACCCTGTGCTTCTCGAGCGATTTGATCAGTGGGATACTCCCGCGCCGTCGTAAAGCCGGATCGACCTGGAGCACAGGGCGCAGATTTTGCGTAATATCGCGGTAATGACATTCAGCGGCCGAAACCTGATTGCGTTTTTGCTGCAGCCCTGCCTTGAAGCCTGAACCCCTTGCGGAGAATAACGGTGAACGAAGACAGCAGTCTTGCGCTCTTTTGCGACTTCGAAAATATCGCCCTCGGCGTGCGCGATACGAACTACGTCAGGTTCGACATACAGCCCATCCTGGAGCGTCTCCTGCTGAAAGGCAGCATCGTCGCAAAAAAGGCCTACTGCGACTGGGACCGGTACAAGGAATTCAAGGCCGCGATGCACGAAGCCGCTTTCGAGCTGATCGAGATCCCCCATGTCAGTATGTCGGGGAAGAATTCCGCGGATATTCGCATGGTTGTCGACGCACTCGACCTTTGTTACACCAAAGATCACATCGATACCTTCGTCATCATCTCCGGCGACTCCGATTTTTCTCCACTCGTCAGCAAGCTGCGAGAGAACGCGAAAACAGTTATTGGCGTCGGGGTGAAAAACTCGACTTCGGATCTCTTGATCAGCAACTGCGACGAGTTCATTTTTTACGACGAGCTGATGGTGGGCCGGGAGGCGTCGAAAAAACGGCAGCGCAGCAAGCCAAGAGCCAAAAAGACAAAACGAACGGGTAGCGGAGACAAAAAGGCCGACGCGCCAAAACTTCAGGACGACCCTGCACAGGAAGCGATCAACCTGGTTCTGGAAACCATCGAGGCACTTTACGCGGAGCGAGGCGACAGCACGAAGCTCTGGGGTTCCATGATCAAGCAGACTCTCAAGCGACGCCGGCCGGGTTTCAACGAGTCGTCCTATGGATTCAACTCTTTCAGCGATCTGCTGGAAGAGGCGCAAATGAGAAAGCTGGTTGAACTGGAGCTGGACGAAAAATCCGGCGGTTACATCATCCGCAAGGTCAACGACGGCTGATTGTTCAGCGAAACACTGGCGCAGGCGGAGGAATCAACGCCCACCGGCGGTGGCCATGAAAATATTGCGATTGCGCCATCGAACAGCTTCCATTCTCGTGCCGTAGAGTTGGCTCAGGCGTTCTTCGTCGAGTATCGACTCCGTATTGCCGACTTCCCAACGGCCGTCACCGTAGAGGAGCAGGCAGCGAGTGGCAAAGCGTACCGCAAGGTTGACGTCATGAAGGCTGGCAATAATGGCTGATCCGTCGCGCGCTTCGTCGGCAAATGTCTGCAGTACGTCGAGCTGGTGTTGCGGATCCAGGTGGTTCGTTGGCTCGTCGAGCAGGTAAACTTCCGCTGCCTGTGTCAGCACCTGCGCAATGGCGACACGTCTTCGCTCACCGCCGGATAGGGTGCCGATTTCGCGCGCAGCGAAGTTTGACAGGCCCACCCGCTGCAGTGAGCGCATCGCAATCTCGCGGTCACTGCGCGACTCCATCGCAAATGCACCGATGTGCGGGTGGCGACCGATCAGCACGGTTTCCAGGACGGTTGCCGGGAAGGCGTCGTCGACGTACTGGGGCAGGAGCGCCAGGTTGCGCGCGATCTGATGCCGTTTGAGTGACGCCAGCGGCTGTCCCTTGAGTTCGGCCTCTCCACTATGCGGTGCCCGCAAGCCGGCAAGCGTCAGCATTGTGAGGGTTTTGCCGGCGCCGTTTTGCCCGAGCACTGCAAGGAAATCGCCTCCCCGGGCTTCGAGTTCGAGCGATTCTACAAGGGTTCTTCCCGGCACCCGGACACCGAGGTCGCGACAGGCAACGGCAGGATCGGGAAGTCTGGCAACGGCGCTCGACATCGCTGGAGATTAGCCCGAACAAGGCCCGATGACTAATCCGTCAAACGTACTTCGCTCGCGGTATCGGGCCCAATGACGACGTAAGACAGACTTTTCGGCATTATCGCGTCGCTTTCCGATTGCGCGATTCGGCCCGCCATAATCTCGGCATAGCGCTGCGGAAGAAGCGGCGAGCGGTCCGCTTCGGCGTAGCCGGAGGGATAGAGGGGCAGTCCGGTGGCAGGTTCGTATCTGTCGGCCGCGCCGAGCGTATGCAAAAATTCGTGGGCGATCACCACGTTGTTCATTTGCGTTTGCCGCCGGTCCGCGAACGCATTGACGACACCGACCATCCCCTTTTGCATGCCGACGGAATTCTCCAGAACGAGATCGCCCCGCGGCGCATGGTAACGAACGAATATGCGCACGTCCGGCGCCGGGTCGTCCTGATCACGGGTCGCCTTGCCTGCCCATAAGCGCAATTTGAGGCTCCAAAGCACGACGCCGATCAAGCCCGGCGCCTCGCCGAGAACCGGCGGCTGCTCGGCGACCGGCCGCCCAAGCTCCATCCTGACTGGTCGTTCCAGCGAATGGCCGTACTTAACCACTTCACGGGCCATGAATGTCTCGATGCTCTCGAAGTCTTGCAGTTTCAGCGATGAGATGTAGCGTTCGCTCTCGATGCTGTCATCGCCGTTCACAGGATAAACCTTGACCCAGAGGCTGTTGTTCCAGTCGGTGCTGCGTGACTGCGTGAGCAATGTGCTGACGGCAACGAAAAAAAGAATCAGCAACAGCAACGTGATTCGTATAGCGTTGAACATGACGGCGCCTCTCCGTGGAGCGACGATTTAGCCGCACGAGAAGAGGCGGCAACAGTGCGCGGTTCCCGGTTTCGAGCATCGGCTCACGGTTACCGCCCGCCGTTGGATGAGGTTAGTGAGCGCTCTGGTGGCCGTCCTCCGCGGAGAGAGGAGCCCTGCGAGCCTTGGCGGCCTGTTCGAAGGCGTGAGCGATCTCGATAAGCTCGAGCTCGCTGAAAGCCGGACCGGTAAAGGAAACGCCGATTGGCAGGCCGAACACAAAGCCAGCAGGGACCGAGATGCTGGGATAGCCAGATACAGCGGCCAGCGATGAACTGCAGAAGCTGAAGTGGTCACTGTTGATGTGATCCGTCATCCACGCCGGGCCATTCGAGGGCGCAATGAGTGCGTCGAGATCATGGCTCTCGAACGCGTTGTCGAGGCCCTCCTGCGCAATGCGCTTGCTCAATTCCAGCGCATCCAGGTATTCAACGTCGGTCAGCGCGCCCTTCGCTTCCGCCAGCTCCATGATTTCCTGGCCGAAGAACGGCATGGTCGCCTCGGCATGTTCTTCATTGAACGCGATGATGTCTGCGAGGGATCTCATGGGTGCGTCGGCGGACGAAAGATAGCGGTTCAGATCGTCCTTGAATTCGTACAGAAGTACTTCATATTCCGCATCGCCCATTCCGTCGGTGTTTATCTCCACCGGGTCGATAATCGTGGCGCCCCGACGGGAAAGAATGGCGATGCTGTCGTCGAGGATCGCGTCGACTCGCCTGTCTCGTCCCGCGCCGGAGTGGCTGCGCAATACACCGATGCGCTTTCCTTCGAGGCTTACGTTGTCGAGCCGTGCAGCGTAATCGGGCACGGGCTCGCCGCGCGCAATCGCGGCCGGGTCGTCGGGATCCCTGGCAGCGATCACGGTGAGGAGCAGCGCCGCGTCCCTTACGGTGCGTGCCATGGGACCGGCAGTGTCCTGGCTGTGCGCAATGGGAACGATCCCGTCACGGCTGACGAGGCCCAGCGTGGGCTTTATGCCGACGATCCCGTTAATCGAGGCCGGGCAGACGATGGAACCGTCGGTTTCCGTACCGATTGCAAGCACTGTCAGGTTGGCGGACACGGCGACTGCGGAGCCGCTCGAAGACCCGCAGGGATTGCGTAACGGATC
>JBBDSK010000081.1:0-8715 GCA_040904985.1 Woeseia sp.
CTACGGCAGTCCCTACTTGGGCACGAACGGGGAAACCCCGGATACGGACAAGGAACTGCCTACCGAGTCACCGCGCCAGCTCTCGACCCTACCAGGTTACGCTGTGGATGTATCTGTGGCACTGCGTTCTCCGTGGGCGGGAGGGTTGTACCATCGTAGCTCGGGAGGCGGAGCCATGCACCAAGGTCGCCGTGTGGCGGCGCACGCGCCGCCGCCGGCTACCGTTTGAGCTCCTGTCGAATGTGTAACCGCTGGTGCTGTCGGCGACCGCCGCCCTATCGTTTTACCGAGGCTCCTGATTTGCCCGTATCCGCAAAATCAAGGGTAGGCCATTCCTCTCCTGACAGCCGATCGCGAACCAACCTCGGCGTGCCATCGTAAGAGCTGCGGATAGTCTTCGATGTCGAGGGTCGTCCATTCGCTCACGTCAATCCACGGATATGCAGCCATATCCGCGATGGAGTACCCACCTGCAAGATACCTGTTGTCCGCTAAACGCTCATCGAGCAAACGGTAAACACGCGCAACAACCGCGACATGATGGTCGAGCGCGGCCGCGGATTTTTCACAGGCGAGGGCGCTCCAGTGATGTGCATTGGCACTATGCGGTCCCAATGCCGTCAAAGCGACCATGAGCCAGGAAAGGGTCTGGCAACGACTCACGGCGCCAAGAGGAAGAAACTGTCCGCTCTGTTCTGCGAAGTAGGTGAGAATCGCGCCGGATTCGAACAGGTTCTGGCGGTCGTCTCCCTCCGTCCACGTGGCGATCGGAACCTTGCCGAATGGATTTAACGCGGCAATTTCAGGTGCAAATTGTTCATTCCGACGAATATCAACATAGCGGACGGCGAATTCGAGGCCAAGCTCTTCGAACAGAATCGAGACACGCCGAGAATTTGGACTGCCCCACATGTACAGCGTAATATTTTCCATGGCCATCCTGCTCGGCGTCGGGACATACTTGAAATTGTCGCGCGGCACTATCCTGCGAATCACTACCCAAAAGGGTGGAAATGGACGAACCACCCCTTCGGGTGGTTTTGCTCGTGTGGGCAAAGGCTATCTTTAGCCGACGAAGTTGTCAGTCGGATTCTCTGGCACAAAAGTATGTAGCGCGGCGTCAATCGATATGAGAATCCTTGAGGCGAGGGGAAAACAATGAAAGCTGAAACCAATTCGACAACACCGCTTATTTCGGCGGTTACCATGGCCGTAGCGATTGCCTGCGCAGCTCCGGGCACTGCTGTTGCACAAGCCGGAGAGGAGGAGGTGATCGAGGAGATCTTTGTTACCGGATCCCGAATCAGAACCGGCCGCCAGGCACCCTCCATCCCGATCGACACAGTGTCGGCGGAAGAACTGAAGCTCTCCGGCTTTCAGAACGTCGAGGAGGTTCTAAATAATATGCCGCAGTTCGTACCGGAACGAACCGCTGCTACCAACTCGACAGCCGATCCGACTGCCACCGGGGCAGCAACCTTGAATCTCCGCGGCCTTGGTGGACAGCGCAGCCTGGTGCTGGTGAACGGTCGGCGCTACACGTTTTTCGATGCGAGCCAGCGCACTGACATTAACAGTATACCGACGTCCCTAATTGAACGCATCGAAGTTGTCACTGGCGGCGCGTCAGCGGTGTATGGTTCTGACGCCATCGCAGGCGTTGTGAACTTTATTCTCAAGGATGATTTTGAAGGCGTGGAATTGCGTACCCAGGTCAATCAGACTACCGAGGGTGATGGCGAGATTACGGATCTCTCGCTGACCATGGGCGGTAACTTTGCTGATGATAAGGGCAATGCCGTCATCGTCTTCAACTACCTGAATCGACGACCGATCATGACCACCGACCGTGATTTTTCCGCGAGCGTGCTAACTGATGTCACGGACGCAAGCGGCAATCGGGTGCTGGGCCCTGGCGGCAGCAGCTTCGTGCCAAATGGTCGCTTCCAGGGTGTGCCGTCCAGTCCCGATGACATTGCCGCCGTGCCGGGTCTGGATGCCGCCCTCGCGGCTGCCGGATTGACCGGAATTGGCAACGATGGCTTTATTCCCAGCGAAGATGGCAGCGCGCAACGGCCATTTTCGCGCCCGGGAGACCTGTTCAATTACACGCTGGATAATTTCCTGCGTGTGCCGCAGGAGCGCTACGCGATTACCACGCTTCTCGATTACGATGTCACTGATTCCGCGACCGTCTATTTCGAGGGTACGTTTTCACACAACGAAACCACGACCGGCTTCGCCTCCAGCTTCATCAATCAGGCGTTCGATATCGAAATCGACAACCCGTTCATTAGCCCTGAGCTCAGTGACGTGTTGCAATTAATGGATGAAAATGGCATACGCGGCCCGGCCAATGATGGTCTCGTCAGTCTGACCGTCAACCGACGGCTGGTGGAACTCGGGCCACGGCGCAACGAAGACACACGCAATGCATTTCGTGCGTTGGTCGGAGTAGAGGGTGCATTTAGCAACGTCGACTACAACGCTTACTATTCATACACTCGCTCGGATAACACCCAGATACAGACAGGGAATGCGTCGCGCTCTGCATTCGCGGAAGGCGTCTTGTCCTCCGGTGGCGCCGCTCCGGTTCTCAATCCGTTCGGGCCCAATATCTCAGGGACCGGTGTCGAATTCCTGGATATCGCAACAACGAACACAGAAGCCACGGAGATGAATCTGTTCGGGGCAACGTTAAACGGCGCGCTGTTTGAGCTGCCGGCCGGTCCGGTGGCCGCCCTGATTGGTACGGAATGGCGCTCGAGTTCTGTAAATTTTGATCCGGATGAGGCTCTGCGTACCGGAGATGTCGCCGGCTTCAACGCGATATCGCCAGCGAAAGGCCAGATTGACGTCTGGGAATTATTTGGCGAGGTTCGTCTGCCTCTCATCACCGAGAAGTCGGGCGCCAAGGCCTTCGATGCCACGCTGGCCTACCGCTATTCTGACTACGACCTGGAGCAGACCAGCGGGGTCAATACGTTTCTCGGTGGTCTTGACTGGCAGGTCAACGACAGTCTGGCTTTTGGCGCGCAATTCCAGCGCGCGATTCGTGCGCCAAGTGTGGGTGAAGCGTTTGGCGGGCAGCGGCTGTTCCCGGTCAGCGCAACGGATCCGTGTGCGATACCCGGTGCCGGAAACGACGCGACGCTACGTAGCCTCTGCGAAGCGAAGGGAGTGCCCAGCAACCTGGTCGGCGACCCCAGCATCCAGCCCAATACCGAGATACCCGGATTGTTCGGCGGTAATCCGAGATTAAACGAGGAAGAATCCGATACCTTTACCTTCAGTGCGATTATCACACCGGAAGTTCTACCAAACCTGCGTATTACGATCGATTATTTCGACATCGAGATTAAAGACACCATCGGTGTTTCGGGAGGGTCGGTAAGTAACGTGCTCGACCTGTGTTTCAACCTGATTCAGGATCTTGGTAGCGGTGTCTGTCAGGCTGCCGGCCGCAACAGCACAACAGGCGTGATTGACACGCAAAACCCGGTGGGTGTGATAACCGCCAACGTCGGCGCGCTCGAAACCTCAGGCATCGATCTTATGGTCGCCTATAGCTGGGATCTTGATTTTGGCTGGGGTAATGCCGGCAGTGAACTGGCCGTCTTGTTCAATGCGACCTTTGTCGACGAACTGAACCTCACGCCGATCGCGGGTCTCGACACGGTAAATGAGTGTGCCGGTGCGTACGGCCGCACCTGCGGGGAACCGAAGGCAGAAACCAAGACCAACACGATGATCAACTGGACATCCGGCGCATTGACGCTGGGTCTCCGTCATCGCTGGGCAGAGGAAACGCGCCTCGATGAGGTCGTGTTTGGGCAGCGAACGGCGGATTCGGTGGCATCGCTCGATATCGGTGGAGACGGCTACGTTGATTTATCCTTCAACTACGATGTCTCCGATGCCGTTGCAATTTGGGGCGGCATCATCAACGTGCTGGACGAGGATCCGCCACTGCTCGGTCGACGCCAGGTTCGCGCTAACACCAGCCCGGACACATTCAGCCCAACTGGCACTGAGTTGTTTCTCGGCGGATCCGTCAGATTCTGAAGAACGGCTTATGTGTGCGCCGGACGACGCCCAATGGGAGTGGAGCGCCTTCTGGCGCTCCGACCAGCCGCGGTCCTGCCGCAGCGAGGCGGGCGACGACGCAGCCAATGCCCTAGACGGCCGATGGCGTCGATTTTTACGCAAGCTTGATGACGGAGCGCGGCTGCTCGACCTGGCTACGGGCAATGGCATTCTTGCGCACCTTGCTGCCACCGAATCAGGGTTACGTGACACGGGCTTCGACGTGGTTGCGGTCGACGCCGCGAACATCGATCCTGCGAATTTCGTGACGTCTGCTGCGACCTTGCTGCGTAAAGTCCGCTTTCATGCGGAAACTCGTCTGGAGGAACTCCCATTCGCGGACTCGGAGTTTGACGCCGTTGTCAGCCAGTACGGCATCGAGTACTCGGACACGTCGCGTAGCGTTGGCGAAGCAATCCGCGTTTTGCGTCCAGGCGGATCGTTGTGTTTTCTGGTGCATGCCAGCGACGGCGAATTGGCGGAGCGTTGCAGCCTCCAACTCAGGCAGGCCCAATCACTGTTGGACAGCGGTCTATTCGAGGCGTTCAATGACATGTTGCGTGAAATCGTCGCCGCGGAATCCGGCAGCTCGTCGTCGGATTTCGCCGCCGCACAGTCGTCGATACAGGGGGTCGGCTCTTTGGTTGCAAAGCTTGAGGCCGGATTCGCCAGCGACTCAAATCAGAGCCTGACCGACCGGGTTTTGGCTGCAGTGCGTGAATTGCCGGCACTGCGAAAGACCAGCGATCCTGACGCGCTGTATGCAATGCTTGCGAATATTCAATTCTTGCTCAAGGCACAGGCGCGACGGCTGTCAGCCATGCAGAACGCGGCACTATCTGAGCAACAGGCGGCCCGATTGTGCGGCGAACTGCAATCCCTCACTGGCGCCGATGTTCAACTTGAAAGGGCGATGAACGGTGAGGCGGGCCAATGTGTCGGCTTCTGGATCGACGGCTCAAAACCGGTTTGAAAGGGGCATGTCAGGCAAATGAAAAGACGTGAATTTATGGCCGCCGGTACATCGGTCGTCGGTTTGCTGCTATCCGGTTGTACACTGCGTGACGATAGCAACATACTGCGCGCGGTACTGCATGCCGACCTACAATCCGTTGACCCGATTGTGACCACCGCCGGGATCGTGCAACGCCACGCGTTGATGGTGTACGACTTCCTGTTCGGTCGCGATGCCATGGGCACACCGCAACCGCAGATGGTCGACCAGTACTCAGTCACTGCCGACGGACTCGACTGGGAGTTCACGCTTCGCGACGGTCTTGCCTTTCACGACGGTACGCCGGTGACTGCGACCGACGTCATAACCTCGCTGCGGCGCTGGGCTAAACGTGATGCCTACGGTCGCCAGATCTTTAGCGTGACTAACAGCCTTGAAGCTGCAGGAAAAGACCATTTTGTCTGGCGGTTGTCGCGCCCATACGGACTGTTGCTGCATGCATTATCAAAGACCGGCGGTCCGGTCGCGGCAATCATGCCGGAGCGCATTGCGAGCGCCGGTGCCAGCACAGCGATAGAAGACAGCACGGGTTCGGGTCCCTATCGATTCATGCCGGGCGAATGGGTTCCGGGCGCCCGGGTGATGTACCGCCGGAATGAGCACTACGTGCCTCGTTTGGAGGCGCCTGACGGCACTGCCGGCGGCAAGCGCGTTTATGTCGATGCGGTCGAGTGGATCAATATTCGCGATCCGCAGTCTGCCGTCCTCGCGCTGGCGAACGGCGAGATTGACTTTGTCGAGACTCCGTCACCGGAGTTTCTGCCGCTCTTACGGAACGCAGGGGTCACCATTCGCCGCACCGATTCGCTCGGTTTTCAGGGGATGCTGCGCATGAACCACTTGCACCCCCCATTCGACGACGTTCGCGCGCGGCAGGCGCTACTGTACCTCATCGATCAGGAACGCTATCTGCAGGCGATGTTTGGCGACCCGGAAGTGACGGCTGTCTGCCATTCGTTTTTCGTGTGTGGGGCGCCACTCGCAAGCGACGTCGGCGTTCCCGAAGGGATTGGCAAAGATGTCGACAAGGCGCGACATCTGATGCAGGCGTCCGGATATGACGGTCGCCCTTTGGTCGTTCTGCACCCGACCGACATCCAGTTCATGAATCTTGCGACCTTGGTGATGGCAGAAGACTTGAAGTCAATCGGCGTAAACGTTGATTTGCAGGCAATGGATTTCGGCGCGATGGGGTCTCGCCGCATCAATCGGGCACCGCCGAATGCCGGCGGCTGGGACATTGGTCTGACGTATTGGCCGGGTGGAAACGTGTCTGACCCTGTCGGTAATGTGCCAATGCAGGCTAACTGCGAGAAGGCGTGGCCGGGCTGGCCTTGTGATGCGGAGCACCAGGCGCTGATCGAGGCGTTTCCGTTTACTTATGATCCAACCGAACGGCAGGCATTGGCAGATCGGATTCAGTCCAGCGCGTACACGCTTGTGCCGTATGTGCCTATCGGCCAGTGGTTCTCTCCGGTTGCCTACAGTCCGAGAGTCAGCGGAGTGCTTGACGTACCGGGGACGACGGTGCTCTGGAATATTGACAAGGGACCGTATCGCCCCGTCTGAGCTGGCAGGCGAAACCGGGCGATCCGTTAGTCGGGGCTTGCAAAGTGACAAGCAGTGAAATGGTCGGTATCCTGATGCGTGAGAGGCGGATCGACTGACGCACAAATATCCATAGCGATCGGGCAGCGGGAACGGAATCGACAGCCGCTGAACACTTTGCTTGGACTGGGGATATCCCCCTTGAGTATGATGCGCTTCCCGGCAGCAGATGGATCGGTACTTGGCACCGCGGAAAGTAACGCTTTCGTGTACGGGTGGCGAGGTTCTCGAAACAGACTTTTCTTGTTGGCAATTTCTACAATCCTGCCAAGATACATCACTGCGACTCTTGTCGATATGTGTTCGACGACCGCAAGGTCATGGGCGATGAACAGATAGGCAACGCCGAGTTGTCGCTGCAGATCAACCAACAGGTTGATGACCTGCGCCTGGACCGAAACGTCTAGCGCCGAGACGGGCTCGTCGAGCACGATAAGTTTCGGCTGGCTGCCCAGGGCACGCGCAATCCCGATGCGCTGCCTCTGACCGCCGGAAAACTCGTGCGGAAAACGATCAACCTGATCGGCTCGCAATCCTACACGCGCGAATAAGTTCTCCACCAGCGAACGCAGCTCCCCGCCTTTGGCTAAACCATAATTTATGATCGGTTCTGCGACAGACTGGCCGACACTACGGCGCGGATTCAGCGACGAGAACGGGTCCTGGTAAACGGATTGCAGGTGTCGTCGCAAGGGTCGCAGCGACGCTTCGGAAAGGCGGGTAATGTCGCGGCCCTGCAATTGAACCGTGCCGTCGGTGGGGTCGAGGAGCCGCAGGATCGACCGTCCCACGGTCGATTTGCCACAACCGCTTTCGCCGACAAGTCCCAGCGTTTCACCTGCGGCAATTTTAAAACTCACGCCGTCTACCGCCCGCACAACCTGCGGTGCCTTTGTCCGGAGACGATCTAGCAAGCCGCGTTGCAACGGGAAATGCTTGATAAGATCGGAAACCTTGAGAATCTCGCTCATGTCGGTAATGGCACCTCGTCACTGCGCCAGCACGCGGAATAGTGTTTCGAGTTTCCCAGTCTCTCGAGTGTCGGCGCCTCCTGATGACACTTATCAATTGCCATTGCGCAGCGTGGGGCGAACGGGCATCCGGTGATCGTTTCAAGCATAGAAGGCACAGTGCCGGGAATTTCCGTCAGTCGGTCCTGTTGCCTGCTGTCCCCCAGGCGCGGCATTGCGCCCAGCAGGCCGAGCGTGTAGGGGTGGCGCGGCGCATCGAGCAAATCGCGAACCGGAGCTTCTTCGATCTTGCGTCCCGCGTAAACGACCAGCACGCGATCGGCCATTTCCGCGACCACGCCGAGATCGTGCGTGATGAGCAGTATCGCGGTTCCGAGGCGTTGCCGGATGTCGCGCATCAGGTCGAGTATCTGCGCCTGTATGGTGACATCGAGTGCAGTAGTCGGCTCATCGGCGATGAGCATGGCGGGCCCACACGCGAGGGCCATGGCAATCATCACTCGCTGACACATTCCGCCCGACAGTTCATGCGGATACTGATCGAGACGTCGCCCCGGCTCGCTCAACTGCACCAGTTTGAGCATATCAAGTGCACGTGCACGTGCGGCGGTCTTGTTAAGGCCCTCGTGCAACTGTACGGCCTCGATAATTTGTTCGGAGACCTTAAGCACCGGGTTCAGGCTCGTCATGGGCTCCTGGAATATCATCGCGATATCGTTGCCGCGAATCCTTCGCATCGCGCGCTCGTTCAGGTCCAGCAGTTGCCGGTCTTGAAAGCGTATCTTGCCCTGCGTGATGCGTCCCGGTGGATTCGGGATAAGTCCCATAATGGCAAGTGCACCGACACTTTTTCCGGAGCCTGACTCGCCGACGATTGCCAGTGTTTCACCGGCTTGCAATGTGTATGAAAAATCGCTGACTGCTGAAACGACGCCGCGATCCGTATTGAAACAGACGCTCAGACCGTCGACGCTAAGCAACGGCTCGTCCGTACTCACGAGAGGCTCACAAAACGAGGATCGAATATGTCGCGCA
>JBBDSK010000082.1:0-8627 GCA_040904985.1 Woeseia sp.
GGCACCCACCAGCGAGCCCAGCAGCACCACCGCAAGGCCGATGCCTTGTCCGGGCGCGGATTCGTCAAGCCGCATCCCGCGCTCGAGCAGGCGTTCAGCGACTTCCTCGGGAATGCCGGGGCCGTCATCCGCGACGATCAACTGCATCCGGCAACCGTCGATCGGCCGTACCGCCAGTTCCACGCGCCCTTTGCACCACTTGCAGGCATTGTCGAGGAGATTGCCCGCCAATTCGAGAAAATCGCCGCGGTCACCGCGAAACAGCACGCCGCTGGCAACTCGCAGCACGATCTCCGGCGTTTTGTCCTTGTAGACTTTCAATAGCCCGTCGACGAGGCGATCGAGTTCTTTTTCGATAGCAACAGAGCTCATACCGAAGCCGTCGGACGTGTAGTTCGCGGGCTTGCGCAATTGATAACGAACGATGTCGTTCATTCTTTCCACCTGCGTCTGCACGCGCGTGCCGAGCTCCGATGAAGGATGCTCTTGGATCAGGGAACGAATGGCGGCGAGCGGCGTTTTTAAACTGTGCGCGAGATTCCCCAGCGTATGCATGTACCGTTCCGACCGTGCCCGCTCGCTGCTGATCAGCAGATTGACATTGCGCGCGACCCCGCTCAGCTCGGAGGGTAAATTTTCCGACAGGGACTGCCGCCGACCTTCCTCGATTTCGCCGATTTGGCGTTCGATCTGGCGCAGCGGGTGAAGGAGCTCGCGCATCAGGACCGAAATGGCGAAAAGCATGACGATCGCCACCGCCGTAAACCAGCCGAGCAACTGCCGCCGAAAGGCCGCTATCTGCGCATAATAGGCGTCGAGACTCTCGGCGACGCGGAACGTGTAGGGCTCCAGTCGTCCATTCGGTAGCTCCCAGGCGACGGAGAGGCTCAAGGCCATTAGCTTGCCGTTCTCCAGCTCGATTTCCGAGTGATCGCTCGTTCCCTGCCCTGTTGGCTTGGTATAGGGGAGGTCGACGCCGGCAGCCGAACGCGATCGCCACACGAGGTTTCCTCTCATATCGCGCAACTCGCCATAAAGCCCGGAACCCGGGTTGCCGAAGCGCGGCTCCGGCAGGTCTTGCGGCAATTCAAGCTGGCCCTGCTCGTTCGGTTCGGCCGCGGCCAGCAGGGACATCAGGTGGCCATCCAGAATGTGCCGCTGGGCCTGCTCGCCGGCTTCCCGAAAAGCGATGTCCAGTACGACGATGGTGGCACCGAAAAAGACGAGAAGCAGCAGGCTGACGGAAAGTAAAAGCCGGACGCTGAGTGACGACATCAGCGAGGCGCAGCACCATTCTGATTTCGCTCGAGAGCGAAGCGATACCCTCTGCCACGCAAGGTCTCGATGGGCTTGATGCAATTGTCCGGGTCGATCTTCTTGCGCAGTCTGCCGATGAAAACCTCGATGACGTTGCTGTCGCGTTCGAAATCCTGATCGTATAGCCGGTCCGTCAGTTCGGTCTTCGAAATCACCTCGCCGGCGCGCATCATGAGGTGCTCGAGGATCCTGTATTCGAAACTGGTCAACTCTACTACCCCGCCGTCGACACGAAGCTCCTGCCGCGCGGTATCAAGCGATACGGGCCCCGCGGCGAGCGTCGGCGAGGCCCAGCCCCCACTCCGCCGTAAAAGGGCATTGACCCGCGCCAATACCTCCTCGAAGTGGAACGGCTTCACCACGTAGTCGTCCGCTCCGGCCGCCAGCCCGTCCACCTTGTCCTGCCAGCGGTCGCGGGCGGTCAACACGAGGATCGGCCAGGTTTTTCCCTTTTCCCGGATCTGGTGAATGAGATCGAGCCCTGGAATCTCCGGCAGGCCCAGATCCACGATCGCGAGATCCACCGGATATTCCAGCGCGTAGTAAAGGCCTTCGCGCCCGTCGCCGGCGCTCTCGATTCCGAACCCCTGCTCCTCGAGCTGTCGGCAAAGCGATTCACGCAAGGCGTCGTCGTCTTCTATCACCAACAATCGCATAAACGGACCTTTAATCAGGATCGACGGCTGCGGCCGGGGATCCTCACGGTTTTTACCTTGCCGTCGCTGGTGAGAACCTTGATATGGTGCACCTCGCGATTGCCGCTTATTTTTGTTTCAGCGCTGACGATGCGTCCGTTGTACTGTCGTCTGACCTGCTCCACGGCCTCGCCAAGAGAAAGGCCTCCATTTTGGGCAACGACGATTCTTGCCTGATCGTTATGCTCCAGTGAGGCCGATGCCGTGCCCGAAGTAGCGAGGCACAGCAGTGCGATGGTAAGCAGTGCGTTCAGCGGTTGCATCGGATGAGATTCCCGGCCTTCCGGCTTGCGACAGACACGCGCGAAGTTTGGTGGGTTGCCGGGGCGATTGCAACGAGTGACGTCACAGGCCCCGGGGTGTTCCTGTACGCCGGCTCAGTGCACCGGCCGAATGTCTACCCTGATCCGGATGCGGTTGCCGGGATCGAAGGGCGTATCGGTTGCGTATTTTTGCCCCTTGTAACGGTAGACCACGTGATAGCTCTCGATGCGTTCCTCCTGCCGCGACGTATAGCGGGTTTCGCAACGCTGGACGGGCCTTTCGTAGTGCGTCGTCTCGTAAGCTCTCGCCGACCGCCGTGCCGCATCGCTGCCGATAGCGGCACCGAATAGCGTTCCCGCAACGGTGGCCGCATCGCGCCCGCGTCCGCTGCCGAACTGATGCCCGACAACGCCGCCGACGATGGCTCCCACCAGGGCGCCGCCGGCCGTACCCCGCGGATGACGCTCCACTACATGAGTCCGCATCTCCTCCCAGCATTCTCTTACCGGTGTCCTCACCGTCACGTAGCGTACGTTCGGGTCGACGCTCAATACCTTTGCATAATCGTAGACGGCACCGCCTCGCCGCGGGTAATAACGGTCGTCGTCCGCCTGCACGGTTTCGGCAGCCAGCGCCATCGTTACCAGTGCTGTGCCGGCCAGGGTCGCTATCCAAAGCTTGTAATTCATTTTCCTTCTCCCGTTTCGGACCAGCGGCCCGGACAAAACTTCCGAGCCTGGGGCTAACGTTAGTGTCGGCGCAATGAACGGAGGCTGAATGTGTCCGGACGGCGGGCCCCTGTGCGTCGCACCGCAGCACTGGTGAACGCGGGAGGACCGGTGGCGGCCGGAGTCTCTGCGGGGGAAGGGCTTCCAGGAACGCCGTAAACCCGTCCCTGGGGGCTTCGCCCGAAACATCCATGTTTCGCACGATCCTGGAAGCCCTTCCCCCGCAGAGACTCCTGATAATCGTCGGCGTGGTTCACCAGTGCTGCGGTGCGACGGGTACGGCTTTCCGGCAGCGCGTTCTCCACCGCATCCGGTCAGCGGGATTTGACGGCCTGCCACTCCTTTTCGAGGGTATCGATGTCGAGATCGGCCATCTCGGCGCCGCGCTCGCGGAATTGCTCCTCCATCAGGCGAAATCGCCGTTCGAACTTGCGGTTGGCGCTTGCAAGCACTTCTTCGGCATCCGCGCCGAGGTGCCGTGCGAGGCTGGCCGCGGCGAACAACAGGTCGCCCAGCTCTTCGGCGGCATCGGCCTCGCTGCCCCCGGCAAGCGCCTCCTGCAACTCTGCCAGCTCTTCGGCAATTTTGGCGGCGGGGCCGGCAGCGTCAGGCCAGTCGAAGCCGGCGCGGGCGGCGCGCTTGCCAAGCTTTTGCGCCCGCATCAGCGCCGGTAGCGACCTGGCGACGCCGTCGAGAGTGCTCGCCTCCTGGTCGACCTCTCTGCGCTCGGTGGCTTTTATGTGCTCCCAGCTGCCTTCCACCGCGCCCCGCTGCCGCTCGGCCGCACTGCCGAAGACGTGCGGGTGGCGGCGCAACATTTTGCCGGCGATGCCGCTTGCCACGTCGTCGAAGTTGAACGCCCCCTTCTCCTCGGCAACCCGCGAATGGAAAACGACCTGCAACAGCAGGTCGCCCAGTTCGTCGCGAAGGCTCCGCAGATCTTCGCGCCGAATCGCGTCTACGACTTCGTAGGCCTCCTCGACTGTGTACGGTGCCAGGCTGGCAAAGTCCTGTTGAAGGTCCCAGGGGCAACCGGTTTGCGGATCTCGAAGCCGCGCCATGAGGTCAAGTAATTTCTCGATAGAAGACATAAAGACCGGATTAGTCGAACAATACGCTCCTAAGTGCCAGCAGGATGTTGGCCGTTGCGCCCCAGATCCGCTCCGAGCCGAAGCGAAATTCCACGATGGGCACCCGTGAACCGTTGTACTCCCGTTCCGACCTTCGCTGGTTAGTCGCGTCGAGCAGGAATTCGAGCGGCACCTCGAAGGTTCGCTCGACCTCGCCCGGGTCAATGGTGATGCGGGCCTTCGGGTGCACGAAGCCGATCACGGCCGTTACAGCGTAGCCGGTAATTGTCGGCGTTGGATCCAGGTAGCCGGCGATTTCGACCCTGGAGGGCTCTATGCCGACCTCTTCGTGTGTTTCCCGGAGCGCGGTTGCGAGAATATCCGCATCGCCCTCTTCCATGCGCCCGCCGGGAAAACTCACCTGGCTCGCGTGGTATCTCAGCGCCGATGAGCGGCGCGTCAGCAAAACGGAAAGGCCGTCCTGCCGGTCGATGATCGGAACGAGCACCGCAGCCGGCTTCAGGTCGCCATCCAGTTGCCCGCGCAGGTGCTCCGGCCACTCTCGTAGCGCCGGCGGCAGGACGACTCGCAGTGGATCGGCCGGCATGGACGTTGCTGCGAGCCGCTGGCGTATGTCCCCAGTGGAAAGTTTGTTGCCCGCGACCGCCACTATTGTTTGATGCCGCCCTGCGTCAGTCCCGCAGGGTCGAGCAGCCGGTCCAGTTCCTCGTCCGTGAGGTCCGTCATTTCACGGGCCACTTCACGAATGGCCCGCCCCTCGGCATAGGCCTTTTTGGCGATCGCCGCGCCTTTTTCGTAACCGATAACCGGATTCAGGGCAGTCACCAAGATCGGGTTGCGTCCGACGGCCTTTTCGATGTTGTCTCTGTTGACGCGGAAGCCACTAATGGTCTCGCCCGCCAGGCAATTGGCGGAGGCCGCCAGTATCCCGATGCTTTGCAGCAGGTTGTAAGCGATGACCGGAAGCATGACGTTGAGCTGGAAGTTGCCGGATTGGCCTGCGACGGCGATCGTCGCGTCGTTGCCGATTACCTGCGCGCAGACCATCGCGACCGCCTCCGGGACGACGGGGTTGACCTTGCCGGGCATGATGCTGGATCCCGGTTGCAGTGGCGGTAATTCGATCTCTGCAATACCGGCAAGCGGACCGGAATTCATCCAGCGCAGATCGTTCACGATCTTTGTCAGCGCGACCGCCAGCGCACGCAGCTGACCTGAGGTTTCGACGGCAGTATCCTGGCTGCCGAGCGCAGCGAAAAGCGACTCAGCCTGACGAAACTCCACCCCCGTCCGTTCGCTCAGCAACACTGCCACTTTGCTGCCGAATTTCGGATGCGCGTTGATGCCCGTTCCCACGGCCGTGCCGCCCTGCGCTATTGCCGTGAGGCGCTTGAGCGTGTCCCGCAGCCTTTTGACGCTGCTGTCGATCTGTGCCGCCCAGCCACCGAGTTCCTGTCCCATGGTGACAGGCATGGCGTCCATCAAATGCGTGCGCCCCGTCTTGACGACCGATTGCGTCTCCGCCGCTTTTTTCTCCAGGGCTTTTTTCAGCTTTTGCAAGGCCGGCAGCAGGTCTTCGTGTACGCTGAGAGCGGCGCTCAGGTGGACGCAGGTCGGAATCACGTCATTGCTGCTCTGGCTCATGTTCACGTCGTCGTTCGCGTGCACGGGCGCGCCGAGAAGCTCGCCGGCCAGGCGGGCGATGACCTCGTTTGCGTTCATGTTCGAGCTCGTTCCCGATCCGGTCTGGAAGACGTCGATGGGGAATTGGGCGTCGTGCTCTCCGGCCGCCACGGCCAGCGCTGCCTTCTGTATCGCAACGGCCTTGTCGCTCGTCAGGAGACCCAGTTCGGCGTTGGCGCCGGCGGCGGCCCATTTCACCAGCCCGAGCGCGGCGATGAAGCGGCGCGGCATCGGAATGCCGCTGATGGGAAAATTATTCACAGCTCTTTGCGTCTGCGCGCCCCAAAGCGCAGCTTTCGGCACCTCCAGTTCGCCCATGCTGTCGCACTCCCTGCGGTAAGACTTTTCACTCATTTGAAGTATTTCTCCGTGTCGGTTCCCGGCGCGAGGCCCGATGTCTGTAGCAGACACCTATAGTGTATGATTCGCGGTTTGCGAGCCCAAGTCTAGTGTCGGTGGCGCTTGGCGCGGGTGTAGACCGGACAGCTCGAGTGAAGAAATGACTCTCAAAGCGTTGTCGCCAGTCGACGGTCGATACGCGCGAAAGGTGGATTCGCTGCGCAATCTGTGCAGCGAGTTCGGATTGATACGCTTTCGTGTACTGGTCGAGGTTCGGTGGCTGCAGTGGATGTCGGACGAGCCCGCCATCAAGGAACTGGCCCCGTTTTCGCCGTTGATCAAGAGCCTGTTGAACCGGCTGGTCGATGACTTTTCCTACGACGACGCCGAGTGGATAAAGAAAGCCGAGGGCAAGACCAATCACGACGTCAAGGCCGTTGAGTATTTTCTGAGGGATCGCCTCGGGACCGGCTCGGACGTGAAGAACGCCGGCGATTTCGTGCATTTCGGCTGTACCTCCGAGGACGTCAACAATCTCGCCTATGCACTGATGCTTCGTACCGCGCGAGACGACGTTCTTGTACCGGCGATGAAAGACTTGGCGGCGAAACTTCGTTCCATGGCAACGGCATACGCCGACCTGCCGATGCTGTCCCGCACGCACGGGCAGGCCGCAAGCCCCACGACAATTGGTAAAGAGGTTGCAAACGCAACCGCTCGCCTGCTGCGCGCACAAAAACAGTTTTCCGCCGTCGACGTACGCGGTAAGTGGAACGGCGCTGTGGGTAACTTCAATGCGCATGCAGTGGCCTATCCCGAAGCCGACTGGAGCGAGATCAGTCACCGTTTTATCGCATCCCTTGGCCTGGATCCGAATCCCCATACGACGCAGATCGAACCTCATGACTGGACAGCGGAATACGCGCACGCGCTTGTTCGCTACAACACGGCCTTGATCGACTTTTGCCGCGACGTCTGGGGCTATATCTCCCTGGGGTATTTTCGGCAAAGTTTGACAGGCGATGAAGTCGGATCCTCGACCATGCCGCACAAGGTCAATCCGATCGATTTCGAAAATGCAGAGGGAAATCTCGGCATTTCATCCGCGCTTCTGGAGCACTTCGCCGCCAAACTCCCGGTCTCGCGGTGGCAGCGAGATCTGAGCGACTCGACCGTACAACGCAACTTCGGCACTGCCTTTGCGCACGTGCTCATCGCCGTTCAGTCCGCCAGGAAGGGACTGGAAAAACTTCAGGTGAACCAAGACGCGCTGCGGCGGGACCTCGAAGCGGCGTGGGAAGTTCTTGGCGAGGCCGTACAAACAGTCATGCGGCGCTATGGCATTCCCGAGCCCTACGAGAAACTCAAAGCGCTGACGCGCGGTCGGGGTGTAACAGAGGAAGTCATGCATCAGTTCATCAAATCGCTCGACATTCCCGCTGATGCAAAACAGCGGCTGCTGGAACTAACACCCGCAACCTATACCGGTCTCGCTGCGACTCTCGTAAAAACGCTCTGAGCCGCGCTTCAAGTTCCACATTGTGGGCGCTACGCATGGGCTTATTGTTTCATAGGCAGCTCAAACTGCTGTATTCGCAGCCTATCCCTGCTTGCCCCATTGCCCGCGCCTCCAATGTCCGCAAAACGTGACACAGTTGGCAACGATGCCAGGATTGCGGTCGTTAAGATGATGCCCTTGCAGTGCCTGCCCGGGCCCCGATCCTGTAGGCAGCGACGGCCGAAGGCGGCATCATAAGCAGAATTGCGAAGATCAAATAACCACGCCACCCGCCCGTCTGCGCCTTTTGCGCTGACAGCAACGGTAGCCGCGACACAAGAAGCATCAGGATTGCAGGTCAACGACAAAAAGATGGAACAGGCCAGGAAAAAAGGTCAGCGCTGGGTTATTTCGACGCAAGAAGAAATGCGCCAGGCTGTAATCGACGTTGCCAGCGAGGCGACCCGCCGGATTTCGGTTTTTACCCACGATCTTGAACCGGGAATCTACGATGACCCGGATTTTCTGGAAGTCGTAAAACGCCTTGTTCTGTCGCAGGCATACGCGCGCGTTCGCGTACTCATTGCCGATCCCTCGCGCGCCGTCAAGAATGGCAACAACTTCGTGCATCTGGGGCGGCGGCTCAATACCTATATTGAATTCCGCCACGTCCGCGAAGATCTGCGCACTCACACGGAGTCGTTCTGCATCGCCGATGATGTTGCTCTTGTCTACCGGCTGCAGGCGAGTCGTTGGGAAGGCATCGCTGACACCTTCGAGCCGGGCGTCGCAAGGGTCTATGGAAAATTATTCGATGAAATCTGGCTGGCGAGCGAAGTGGAAACGGAATTTCGCCAACTCGGGATCTGAGGCCTCGCTGCGCAAGCCGGCCGGCATCCTGGCCGGCCTGGGGCCAAATACTGCACGACGTTGGCCAGGTGATGGCGCGTGGCTAGTCTAGTGTACCCCGTCGTCCATAATGGATCATTGTCGCGCGCGATCTTTCGTGGCG